>CAMTXX010000064.1:0-10939 GCA_947085825.1 uncultured Nitrospira sp.
GAGTCTTTGGGATACCGGACACCGCACGAGGTGTACTTCGGCGACGGCAGAAATAATGATGGTGAGGCTTACAGGCTAATCCACCAAATACAACCCATTTTTGTGTCTTGACATTGGGGAGGGGTATAAACTGAATATCAAAAACTTTTTTATCCCGAGCTTCTGCAATACATATTTCAGCGAAATTGCAAGGACGCCAAAACCATACTTAACGCTTCTTTTGAAATTTATTGAAGACGCATCTTCAAAATATCTCGTTGGACAACTTATTTCACCAATTCTGATTTTTTTTCAATGCTGCCAGAATATCTTCAGCCATCTTTGTGTTAAACCCTTTTAGTCCTGCTATTTCTTCGCTTGACGCTCGCCGTATCGCCTCTATGCTGCCAAAATGCCTCAGCAATTCAAAACGCCTTTTTCCGCCGACCCCGTAAATCTTCTCAAAAGGAGACTCCAGGGCTTTTTTGGAACGGAGTTTTTTATGATAGCTGACCGCAAAACGGTGGACCTCGTCCCTGATCTTCTTTAACAGCAGTGATGAAGGTTTTCCGTCTTCAAGGTCAACAGGCGATCTTTCCTCCGGCAAAAAAATCCTGTCAGGGTTTTTGGCCAGGCCGACTATCTCTTTGTCCTTAATATGGTTTTCACGGAAAACAGTCAGGGCAGCTTCAAGATGCTCCCTGCCTCCGTCGATTATCACCATGTCCGGCAGTTCGCCTTCCAGAGTACTGATCGTTCGCCGCACCATCTCTCTCATCATCGCATAGTCGTCCGGCCCTTTGACCGCATCCATTTTGATGTGACGGCAGCGCTCCTTTTTAAACTCTCCGTTCTCCCAGTATACAAAAGCCCCTGCCGCTTCTTTTCCACCTATATTTGAGATATCAAAGGCGCCGATAGACTGCGGCACTCGCTGGAAATGAAATCTCGAGGCGATCTCCTCCAGCGCCGAACTCTTTCCAGCGTCTTTAGCGCTCAGTGAGTGTGCCTTTGCGTTTTCCACTGCCATCTCCAGAAGCTTTTTCTTTATACCGCGTTTCGGCACGACAATGCTCACTTTCCCGCCTCTTTTTTCTGAAAGCCATGCAGATAACAGCAAGGCATCCTCCGGCATTTGCGGGCAGATCACCTCTGACGGCGGGATAATCTCTTTTCCATAAAACTGCTCGATAAAATTCTTAATCAGGTAGTTTTCTGATTCACCGGCTATATCCTTAAAACAAAAGTCTCTTGAGCCGAGCATGATCCCGCTGCGCGAAAAAAGTATTTTAAAGGTGAGGTTATTTGTGGTTTTAAATAAACCTATCACGTCAACATCGCCAAGTCCCTGCGCCGCCACCTTCTGGGTTTCGGATATTTTCTGAAGGGCCTTTATACGGTCCCTTATAAGCGCGGCTTCTTCATACTTCATCTCACTTGAAAGCCTCTGCATCTTTTTTTCAAAGGACGCAAGAAGCCCTTTATTTTTTCCTTCGAGTAAGAGGCTGATGTCATGGATCATAGCGAGATATTCTCTGTGGTCAACTTCACCGGTGCAGGGCGCTGTGCACCTCTTGATCTGATACTGGATGCAGGGCCTCAGCCGCTTTTCAAGGGAATATTTGCAGGTCCTGACAGGGAAATTATTTCTGATAAAAGAAAGGGCGCTCCACATCGGACCTGAAGGCACATAGGGGCCGAAATACCGCGCCCCGTCCTTCTGTATCCTTCTTACTACCAGAAGGCGGGGCCACTTTTCATTTAGAGTCAGTTTCAGGTAGGGGTAGCTCTTGTCGTCACGTAACAGTATGTTATATCTTGGTCTGTGCTGCTTTATGAGGTTGGCTTCCAGAACAAGGGCTTCGAGCTCATTTCCGGTTACGGTATATTCAAAGTCGCTTGCACTCGCCATCATCGCAGCTTTTCTCGCGTCAAGGCCGGAGGATTTCTTCAAATAACTCCTGAGGCGGTTCCTTAAGGCCTTGGCCTTCCCAACATAAAGGACTTTACGAAGCTCATCCTGAAAAAGGTATACCCCCGGCTTTTCAGGAACAGATGCGAGCTTTTCCCGCATTTCCAGGATGTTGCTATATTCGGGTTCTCCTGACATTCAGGTAAGGAGTATCATTGAAAAGTCTGTAATAGTTCACCGCAGAGACGCAAAGTTCTCTGAGATTTAGTAAATTTTGTTTCCCATTGAGAGGATGGAAAACAAAAATACCTCTGCTTTGTACTTACTCTTTTATTCCGTTTACTATTTATCGTGCTGCTTAACTCATTGAGATCCATTAATCCGTTTCCAAAAAGGCTGAGAAATGCCGGTTTACATTCTCTGCGTCCTTTGCGCCTCAGCGGTGAACTGTTGCGAATATGGGTTCTCACTTGTCATGGCCTATTTCATCGCCTTTAGCTTCCGCACCTCTTGTCTCAACTGTTCTGCATCCGGCGCATTAGGCGCTATCTCAATTGCCTTCTCAAAGGCTTTTACCGCCTGCGCATATTCCCGCAGGTCATACGCCAGAACAACGCCGAGGTTCCTGTTGCCGTTGAGATGCTGCGGATTGAATTCCAAGCCCTTGCGGTATTCTTTTACAGCCACGTCAGGCTTCCCGATGTTTCTGTAACACGTGCCCATATCAACCCTGACGTCCACATTTTTGGGGTCAATATCCAGGGCCTTTTGATAGGCGTCAATAGCCTCATTGAAACGTGATTTATCCATCATCATATTGCCGAGACTTATCAAGGCATTCAGATTCTTCGGGTCTTTTGCAAGAGCTTCTCTCAGTATCTTCTCATGGTCCATTGACTGGAGAGAGCCCACAGGCCCTACAGGGAACTCATATTTTGGCTTCGAATCTTCCTTCTGCTGACAACCGGCAACTGCAAAAATGAGTAATGCGCTTACTACTATGATTTTTTTCATTTTTCCTCCTCTTGGTTTTTTGTTATTATAACAAAACATCCCAGGCCTGAAAAGCAAATGTCTATATCAGGCTGAAATCAGGCCTCTTCAGCAATGCTGCCAATTCTCTTGAGCCGTTTATACCGCTCTTCAACAAGCTTCCCGGGTGTTTTGGTTTTCAATTCCTCGATGGACTCCATGACCCTGCCGGAAATATTTCTTGCAGTCTGCTCAATATCCATATGGGCGCCGCCGGAAGGTTCCTGGATAATATCATCTATTATCTTAAAGCGCAAAAGGTCTTGAGCTGTTAATTTAAGGGCATCTGAGGCCCTTGAGAAATCTTCGGCATTCAGTTCGCCATTCTTTCTCCAGAGTATTGCAGCGCAGCCTTCCGGTGATATTACGGAATATACCGAATGCTCAAGCATATACAGCCTGTCTGCAACGCTGAGCGCAAGGGCTCCTCCGCTTCCACCTTCTCCGATAACAACGGACACTATCGGGACCCTCAGCCGTGACATATGCATGAGATTGGAGGCGATGGCCTCACCCTGTCCGCGCTCTTCAGCACCAATTCCCGGATACGCTCCGGGGGTATCTATAAGATTGATAATAGGTCTTTTGAACTTCTCGGCCATTTCCATAAGCCTTAATGCCTTACGGTAGCCTTCAGGATGGGGTTGCCCGAAATTGCGCCATATCCTCTCCTTTGTCCCGCGGCCCTTCTGGTGGCCTATGATAACAACAGGTGTGCCCTGAATTTTTGCAAGACCTCCGATAATGGCCTTATCGTCGGCAAACCTCCTGTCACCGTGGAGTTCCAGAAAGTCCTCTGTCATGAGATTTATATAATCAAGTGTATACGGTCTGTCCGGATGTCTGGCGAGAAGCGTTTTCTGCCATGGGGTGAGTTTTGAGAATATATCGGTACGCAGGTCTTTCACCTTTTTTTCGAGTTTTTTCATCTCTCCTGATAAATTCACATCCTTGCCATCTGAAATCCTTCTCATCTCCTCGATCTTGAATTCCAGTTCCTCTATCGGTTTTTCAAACTCCAGATAGTACTTTATCATGAAAACCTCACCGCTCCCCTGCCGATCATATCCTCCAGTTTGTTTAAAAGGATATTATCAGGTCTGAGGTTAATGCCTGTTGCTATAAGTGTTTGTGATTTTTCCAGTCTTATCTTCAGGAAAAGCTGACAATCCCCCGGGTATTGAGTGACAAGGTCTCTGATGCTCAGGAGGTTTTCACTTCTGCCTGCAGAGTCATCTATCCGTATTTCCATACGTCTCAGGCTGTTCTTCCCCGCGTTTTCAAGGTCCGAGATCTCTTTGCCCTTTATCCTGACCCCTTTTTCATCTTTATCTATAGTGCCGTTTATCAAAAGAAGCATGTCTTTCTTTAAAACATGGACACTGTTTTTGTATAACTCCGGGAATACTATCACCTCTACACTCCCTTCACTATCCTCCAGTGTGATGTATGCCATCAAATCTCCTGTGGACTTCACATTTTTCTTTTTAATGTTCCTTAATATCCCGCCAATAATAATATCCGTACGGTCAGAGATGTGTTCAAGCTCAGTGGTCTTTTTGGCCTTGAGCTTTGTCAGCAGAGTATCATATTTTGTGAGCGGATGCCCGGTTATATAAAAACCAAGGGATTCCTTTTCATTCCGTAACAGTTCAGCTTCGTTCCATTCCTCCAAAAGAGGCTGCGACTCAAATGCTTCCTCCCCGAAGATGCTCTGCTGATCGGAATTTTTGCTGCCTGCCCCGTTCAGTATAGTTGTTACGGAATCCATCGCAGTCGCTCTTGTTATGCCCAGAGAATCAAAAGCGCCTGCCTTCACAAGACTCTCAAGCACTTTTTTATTCACCTTCCGGGTATCGGCCCGCGAGGTAAAATCAGTAATGGAAGTAAACAGGCCGGCTGCATCCCTTGACTCTATAATAGATTCTATTGCAGCAGCCCCGACACCCTTGACAGCTGCGAGACCGAACCGTATGGAATTCTCAACAACCCTGAACTCGCTTCCCGAGAGGTTTATGTCAGGGGGGAGGATATCTATCTTCATCTGCCTGCATTCATTGATGGATTTTACTATCTTGTCTGTATCATGAATGTCCATGCTCAGCGTCGCAGCCATAAACTCAACCGGATAATGCGCCTTGAGATATGCTGTCTGGTATGAAACAAAGGCATAGGCAGCAGAGTGAGATTTATTGAAGCCGTATTCTGCAAAGTTGGCCAGGAGATCAAATATCTTCGAGGCCTTCTTCTCGTTGATCCCGTTGGCTACGGCCCCGTTGACAAAATGTTCTTTCTGCCTGGCCATCGCCTCGATGTTCTTTTTGCCCATCGCCTTTCTCAATATATCGGCCTGACCGAGCGAGAAATTGGCGAGCTTGTTCGCTATTCTCATGACCTGTTCCTGATAGAGGATAACCCCGTAGGTCTCATCGAGTATCTCTTTGAGCTGCGGAAGGTCATATTTCACCGGAGTCTTTCCCTTTTTCCGTTTAATGAAATCATCGATCATGCCGCTACCTATCGGACCGGGCCGGTAAAGGGCGACAAGCGCGATCAGGTCTTCTATTCTGTTGGGGGTCATCCTGAGCAGGATATCCTTCATGCCTGCGCTTTCGAGCTGGAATATGCCGGTAGTCTGGCCTGAACTGAGGAGTTCATAGGTCTTTTCGTCATCAAGCGGGAGGTCTTTGAGAGAGACCTCATTGCCTCCCTGTTTGATATAGTTAAGCGTGTTTTGTATGACTGTAAGTGTCTTGAGTCCGAGAAAGTCGAATTTGAGCAGCCCGATGCCTTCAATAGAACCCATATCAAATTGGGTCATGATGCTGTCGTCAGACGGACTTTTATAGAGTGGAGTGTATTCAGTCAGCGGCACAGGGGAGATAACAACACCGGCTGCATGTGTAGAGGCGTGCCTGTTGAGACCTTCGAGCCTGATTGCGATATCCAGAAGTCCCTTCACCTCATCATTCGTATCATATAATTCCTTGAGCTGCGGCTCCTGCTTCATGGCGGATTCAATAGTTATCTTGGGCGTATTGGGCACCAGTTTTGCTATCTTGTCGACCTCGGCATAGGGCATATTCATTGCGCGGCCCACGTCCCTGATCGCAGCCTTCGCAGCCATGGTGCCGAAGGTTATAATCTGGGCAACATGATCCTTGCCGTATTTTTCAGATACATAGGTTATAACCTCTCCACGCCTGTCCTGGCAGAAATCAACATCAATATCAGGCATACTTATTCTCTCAGGATTCAGGAAACGTTCAAAAAGCAGGGTATATTTAATCGGATCTATCTCTGTGATATCGAGACAGTAAGAGACTAAGCTCCCGGCTGCAGAACCCCTGCCTGGACCCACCGGAATATTTTTGCTTCTTGCATAGCTGATGAAATCCCAGACAATAAGAAAATACGAGGCATAATCCATTTTCCTTATCACATCAAGCTCGGTCTTCAATCTTTCCTGATACACCTCAGGCACCTCAGGGCCGTGTTTTCTCTTCAGTCCCTCGTTTGCCAGCCTCAAAAGCATTGCCTGAGGCTCTTCGCCATCGCTGGTCTTGTAGTGAGGGAGGAGGATTTCTCCGAGTTTAAAGTCAACATTGCACCGTTCGGCAATAACAATGGTATTTGTGATGGCTTCAGGTGTGTCCCTGAACGCCTCCTTCATTTCAGCAGGTGATTTCAGATAGAACTCAGAGGAACTGAACTTCATCCTGTTGGCGTCCTTGAGTGTCTTTCCGGTCTGGATGCAGAGGAGTATTTCATGTGCCCTGGCGTCTTCTTTTTTCAGGTAATGGCAGTCATTTGTTGCGACAAGGCCGATATGAAGCTCCTGGCCAAGCTCTATCAGTTGTTTATTCACCTCGATCTGTTCCGGCAGGCCGTTTGCCTGGAGCTCGAAGTAAAAATTTTCAGGCCCGAATATATGCTTATACTGAAGCGCCCTCTCCCGTGCACGATCCGGAAGCCCCCGTTGAAGACAATACGGTATCTCCCCCTTCAGGCATGCGGAAAGCGCTATAAGTCCGCCGCTGTACTGCTCAAGGAGGTCCATATCCACTCTCGGTTTGTAGTAAAAGCCCTCAAGATATGCCTTGGTGACAAGGGTGACAAGGTTTTTGTAGCCTGCGTTGTCCCGCGCAAGGAGTATCAGGTGAAAGGAAGTCTCTTCATTTTCCGAGCCGCCCCTGTCTAAGCGGCTTCCCGGCGCAACATATAACTCGCAGCCGATGATAGGCTTTAGCCCTGCCTTCGTCGCCTGCTTATAAAACTCGACTGCACCGAAAAGGCTTCCGTGGTCGGTCATGGTAATAGCAGGCATTTTAAACTCTTTTGCCCGCTCCACCAGCTCTTTTATTCTGATCGCACCGTCCAGGAGACTGTATTCGGTATGCAGATGGAGGGAGACATAATCCGCGTGTAAATGCATACCGAAATTTTAACTTATGGGGATTTTCAAGTCAATTAAACGCTGTTTTCAGAATCCACCATCAAAAACTTTAACCACAGAGTTCACAGCCAACAGTAGGCGCTATAAGCGAGGTTTTTCTCTGTGTTCTCAATAAGTTATAAACCAAAAGTAGGTGCCTTAAGCAACAGAGTTAGCACATGATCTTTCACCAAGGAGTGTGCAGAGAAGAGATATTAATTCCGGATTTTGCCTTTCAATATCAAAAGGTTTCCCTGTGTCCTCGCTTAAAGCGCCTGCTGTTGGCTGTGGTTTGTTGGTGAATTTGGGGTTTTCCAAAAGTAATAATATTGCTATGATTAATTTGGTAAAACTTAAACCGGAAATTGAACGTATTTGTCGATTATTACCAGTAAAACGTCTCGGTCTTTACGGATCGGCTTTGACTCAAAGTTTTTCACCAAATACTCCGTTGCAGTAATGCCATGCCGTTGGGCATAATGGAGAAAACGTTCGACCCAATAAGCGAAAAAAGAAACCTTAGCCTCTGGAACAAGTTTTTTGTCGAGCAGGTGCTTTTGGAACTCAGGCAGTGTATCCCGCCCCCTTTTTGCAGTATAATCCATAAAAGACCTCGCATACTTTTTATTGCATACTATCATAAAACAGGCCGACAAGCAAAAGTTTTGCACTTGTTGTATAAGTAATTTATTGTTGATATGTGTTTTGCACTGTGCTATAGTTTTATTTAAGCACACTTGGAAAGGGGTGCTTGGTAGATTAATTGTTAGGCAACAAAATTAATAAATACATATAAGTCGATCATGGACAAGAATAAACCAGATAATATATCCGAATATAAGAAGTGGTTAAAAGACAAGCATAAAATTGACGTTGACGACCGCACACGAACATATTATGAATCAGTAGCACATAAGATTCGTACAGATTTTAATATTTCTCTGTTCTGGCAAACACTAACACAGCAATTAGAACGAATAGGACAGGAGTATTATTTAAACACAAAATATTATTTGTTTACAGAAGATCGTGCACCAGAGTTAATTCTAAAGCCCTTCGATTCTTTTATGCTTAAATCCTTCCGTCATAACATTATTAATAACAAGAATTGGCCTAAAGAACCAGTAGACGGATGGATTCTTCCGAACAATTGGTTTGTTAAGACTAACGATATCGTAAGAACATGTTTTGTGGTCAAGTACCTTGATGGAATAAGTTTTCTTTTGAGCAAAATTCAAAATATATGCAAGGATAATGGATTAACGTGTGACGTAGACTTTGAAGCCAAGGAAGAAGGGTACTACGCGGCTCATGTTAGCATTAGATTTCAGTGTGAAATTCCAAGGAAAGATTGGGATACAGAAAAAATTAATACAGTAATTGAGTTGCAGGTTACAACTCAACTGCAAGAAGTTATTAGAAAGTTGCTTCACAAGTATTATGAACAAAGTAGAAAACGAATCGCTCCAGATGAACTCAAATGGCAATGGGATTATAAGAGTGATGAATTTTCGGCAAACTATCTAGGGCATATACTACATTATGTTGAAGGGATGATAATGGATGTTCGAGATAAACAGGAGGGAAAAAAGAAATGAAGAGTGAATTTGTTGATTACCTAAATGAGATCGGGATAACGGACTTATTTCAGGACAAGGCAAAGGGAATATATTCATTTTACGAGAAATTATATCCTGACTCTATTCAAGATATATATGTCTCCGAATATATTGATGAAGAAGGTAAGCGACAATATGAAAATTTGTGGTTTTTTACTTCAACCACATTTATGGAAGCTAAACAGTTTCTTACCGAAGACAATTTTGATGCGGCTCCCTATGTCAAGAAATTTAAGCACTGGACAATTGAGAAAAAAAATTATGATTTTGGAGACTCAACCGATATTTCACGCATGAAGTTGCGTGTTGCATTTGCGACTGGTCTTGGCGCTGAACTGAAAGCATCAGGTAAAAATTGTTATTACCTTAAAGAGATATTTCTCAAATATATTAAACCCAACTTAGATGAGTAATCATTAATAAAAGCCTAACAAATCATTGGAGTGAACAAGTGCCACAGGACACTTTTTTAGGTAGCATTGTTATGAGGAGTGCTAATCGGTTTGGAGGCATGTTGTTATCTTACAGTGGCACTTGTCACTCAATTCGTCGTTCTCCCTTCGCTTCGCTCAGGGAGAACGCGGCAGTTGAGCGGGAACTCCTGCCCTCCGCTACGTTACGGGAGAACCAGGAGTTCGAGACAGATGCCCCTTCGGGGCACCGCTCAACTGCCGCGTTACACAAACAATGAAAACAAAATACGAAAAAGAAGCAGCAAAAATAGCAAAAGCATTTACTCAAGTTTTAGGGTTTAAACTTGATAAAGCCCTTCTTGAAAAAATGGATGCAACTGCAATGGTTTCATTCAAGCCGTTAGCTAACTTATTAAAGAATAAGAGAACAGAAATTAACAGAGATTTAAGGGCTTTTTGCAAATCAAATGGTTTTACTCAATATAAGATTAAATATATTGAAGAAAGCAGTGTCAGAAATCTTGACATGGATATATTGGCAAAATATGTTAGAACAATCAACGCAGAAAAAGAGATGAAAGATTGGATTTCAAAGTATCCAAATGTTGCAAAGAAATACAAAATAGACACTATTGTGTAACAAATCACTTCACAGGATGCGGCGAAACTACCGCCGCACCTGTGAGTTCAGGCGTTAGAGCCAAAACAAAATATTGCATAACTGCATATGCCATTGTAAAATAAATAAAAGCACTATCGGAGGTGATGCATATGTTATCAAATGTGCAAGAAATTGAGGAAAAGGCTCTCAAGCTATCTTCCCATGAACGAGCCCTTCTTGCAGAGCATCTCATCAGCAGCTTAGAAGGCAGAGAAGATGCCGAGGCAGAGCGGTTATGGATTGAGGAGGCAGAACGTCGGTATAGGGAATACAAAGAAGGCAAGGTAAAGGCAAGACCTGCTGATCAGGTTTTTAAAGAGGCATTTTCAAAATTAGCATGATGCATGTCGTATTCCTTCCAGAAGCCGAGCAGGAAATGCTTGAGGCAGCATCATATTATCAATCCCAGGCGACAAGATTAGGAGTTGATTTTCTTTCTGAAATTGAACGTGCTGTAAAGTCCATTGAAGAGTCTCCGAATACATGGCCAATTCTTGAAGGTAAATTAAGAAGAAGACTTATAAGGAGGTTCCCCTTTGGTATTCTATACAGAGTTGAATCTGAAGAAATAGTTGTAATTGCTGTGGCGCATCTACGAAGAAAACCAGGCTATTGGAAAGAAAGAATTCAAAAAATATAAGGCTCTAACAATTCAATCCAGCGGACGGCTTACAGCCGCAGCTGATTTTTGCGTTATCCTCAAAATAATAAGCAATTCAAACTTGAACTGTACAGACAAATGATGTACTGCAAAATCCAGCCCGTCTCGAACACCAAATCCTGCGTAAGTCGAACACCTAATCCTGTGGAACCCGAACAGCAAATCCTGGAATGCCCGAACACTTTTCAAGGCAAATAGGATTCAGTGTTCGAGTAAACCTGGATTCC
>CAMTXX010000065.1:0-6795 GCA_947085825.1 uncultured Nitrospira sp.
ATAAAGATATTTATACGGAGCAAAAATTGAGAAAGATGGGCTTGAATGACAGGCAGATTAAGGCTGTGATGTATGTGAAGGAGAAAGGAAAAATTACAAATAAAGAGTGCCGTGAAATGACTGGACTTTCTGATGAGGGGGCAAGGATAGATTTGAATGAATTAGTTAAAAAAGGGGTGTTATTAACAAAAGGGAGAGGAAGAAAAGCTCATTATGTTCTTAAATGACTTGGCAATTAGTTGGCATTTACTTGGCGATCTTGTCAAATATCTGGCAATTTGGGAAAAAGCTCTATTGACGCCAGAAGGTGCGAAAGGCGCATGAAAGGCGCAATAAAGACGCAAAAGAAAAATAAGTGCGGGCAAGGATACACATATTGCACATTGATTGCACTTTTATTGCACATATTTGTTTGAGGGTCAAGATAGCGGAGGCTACAAGATTAACAACCCAATCCTGAAATCCCTGCTCGGATACTTGCCTGCCGACATGCAGGTTGGTAATATATAGACAGAGAATTTAAGGGAGGTCAAAGCGGAAAGATGAAGGAGCAACTACCGAGGAATTCTCGGCAGTTCAAAAAGAGGGCGAAAGGCAATTGATATGAAAAAAGAAACTAAAATACCGCAAATTGCCATCTATCAAGCTCTTGGTGACGAGCAAAATATCCGTGTTAGAATTGAAGATGAGAATGTTTGGCTGACGCAAAAATTAATCGCTGAGCTTTTTGTCGTGAGTGTGCCTACGGTTAATGAACACCTCAAAAATATATTTGAAAGTGATGAATTGGAAGAAAATTCAGTTATTAGGAATTTCCGAATAACTGCTTCAGACGGCAAGGAGTATGATGCAAAACACTATAATTTGGATGTTATTTTGGCGGTTGGCTATCGTGTGCGATCTGACAGAGGAACACCGCCGCCGGATTGATATTGCCGGGTTTGTAAACGGCATTCCGCTTTTGTTTGTGGAGTGCAAAAACATCCATAAAGATCTTAAACATGCCTATGATCGGAATCTGTCAGATTACAAAGATACTATTCCGCATTTCTTTCATCATAACGCGATCATAATGCTCGCGAATGGGGATAAGGCGAAAATAGGCTCCATAACCGCGGGCTTCGAGCATTTTCATGAATGGAAGCGCTTGTCAGAATCCGATCATGGCGTGGTGGACATGGAAACTCTTTTGAAGGGTGTTTGCGGCAAGAAAAATTTCTTGGATATTTTTGAAAACTTCATTGTCTATGACGATTCCACCGGCAAACAGATAAAAGTGTTAGCGAAAAATCATCAGTATCTGGGCGTTAATCAGGTCATAAAATCCTTGAACGATCCAAATAGAATCAAAGGAAAACTCGGCGTTTTCTGGCATACGCAAGGAGCTGGCAAAAGTTATTCTATGGTGTTTTTTACTGCCAAGGTGCATCGTAAAATCGGCGGTAATTATACATTTTTAATCTGCACTGATCGCGATGATCTGGATACGCAAATATACAAAACCTTTGCCGGATGCGGCGTGGCTGACAATGACAGAACACCATGCCGACCCAGTAGTGGCAGACATCTGGCAGAACTCATGAGCCAACAAAAGGCGTATGTTTTTGCTACCATTCAAAAATTTAATCAGGAAGTTGATCCGGATGAAGGCTATACCAAACGCAATGACATTATTGTGATTACCGATGAAGCGCACCGCACTCAATACGGCGCTCTTGCTTTGAACATGCGTAATGCCTTGCCAAACGCCAGCTTTATCGGGTTTATAGGCACGCCATTATTTAAAGATGATCAAATCACGATGCAGGTCTTCGGCGATTATATTTCCACTTATGATTTTCAGCGAGCGGTAGAAGATAAGTCGACCGTTCCGCTTTATTACGATTCACGGGGTGATACTTTGGGAGTAGCAACCAATGATATCAATGAGCGGATTGCCGAAAAGCTGGAACAAATTGAAATTGATGATATTGATGTAAGCCAGCGCCTGCAAAAAGAACTCAAGCGGGATTATCACATTATTACTGCCAAAAAACGGCTGAATCAAATTGCCAAGGATTTTGTCGAGCACTACACCACTTCGTGGGAGGCTGGCAAGGCAATGATTGTGTGCATTGATAAACTTACCTGTGTGAAGATGCATGAATTAATCGGGCAATACTGGGATCAAAAAGCAGAGGAAGTAGAAGAATCGTGGAAAATGGCGGCTGGAGAAGAAAAGGATAATCTTTCCAATCAGCTTATCTGGATGAAAGAAACGATGATGGCTGTGATTGTAAGTGAAGAACAAGGCGAGGTTGAGAAGTTTAGAAAATGGGGTTTCGATATCACGCCCCATCGGCGGCTTATTAAGAATGGCTTTGAACTCTCCGATGGAACGCGAATTGATGTGGATTCTGCTTTTAAGAAAGAAGAACATCCATTTAGAATTGCGATAGTCTGCGCAATGTGGCTCACAGGGTTTGATGTGCCGAGTCTGGCAAACCTATATTTGGACAAACCGCTCAAAGCCCATACGCTGATGCAGGCAATTGCCCGCGCCAACCGGGTCAACGGTGATAAAAATAATGGTCTTATTATTGATTATTGCAATATCCTCAAAAATTTACGCAAAGCACTCGCTACATTTACCGGTACAGGCGATACCGGCAGGCCTGGAGGGTTAGGGCCGGATGAATTAGACCCGACAAGAACCAAAGAAGAATTACTTGAAGACTTAAAGCAAGCTATTGGCTTGGTAAGTGATTTTCTCAATGAGCGAAAAGCATCCCTTGACGCAATTATCAACGCAAGCGGATTTGAGAGAAACAAGGCGATTGTCACGGCTAAAGAAGCAGTGAATGAAAATGATGAAACCAGAAAGAAGTTTGAGGTAATGTGCCGTGAAGTATTCATTAAATTTAAAGCGTGCCTCACAATACCCGGAGTAAATGCCTATCGCAACGAATACAATGCTATAAATATCATCTACAAAAGTCTGCAAAAAGACCGCGATCAAGCAGATATCAACGATATCATTAAACAACTGCATGAAGTTATTGATGAGTCGATTACCGTTAAGCCTGATAGAGGCAAAGAACCCAACAAGCCGTACGACATTAGCAAAATTGACTTTAACCGATTGCGGGCAGAATTTGAACATGCTAAAACCAAAAATACCACAGTGCAAAGCCTTAAAACCGTGATTGAGAAAAAACTGGAACAGCTTATCCAAAGAAATCCATTAAGGACGGATTTTCAAGAACATTATGAAAAAATAATAAATGAGTACAATAAAGAAAAAGACCGTCAAAGTATTGAAGCTACCTTTGAGGCATTATTAAAGTTTGCGCAAGGGTTGGACGAGGAAGAAAGCCGGGCTGTGCGTGAGGAACTGGACGAAGAAACATTAGCAATATTTGATCTACTGAAAAAGCCCAAGTTGGATGTTAAAGAAATAAAGAGGATCAAGAAGGTGGCGAAAGAATTGCTTGAGACACTAAAGGGGAAGCTAAAAGATCTATATCGCTGGCAAGACAGAGAACCGTCGCGCGATGCAGTAAAAGTAATGATAAGAGATTTTTTGCGGAATGAAACAACCGGCCTGCCAGTTGATTTTTATACGGTCAATGAAGTTGAAAAAAAGACAGATGACGTTTTCTATCATGTTTACCGGGCATATCCAACCGTGCCGTCGCCGTTTTATGCAACTGTTGTAACAACTGGCGGGGTCAGGCACCAAAATTGACATTTAGAAAGCGTGCGGCTTTTGTGCATAAGGCAGAGAATCGCATCAATCGGATAATTGCAGAGGTGCGGGGAGAGGAGCAAACATCATATCCCGCATGGGGCGGGGGAGCGAGGATGAGAAATTTAGTATAATATATAAAAAGGAGGTAGCGTTATGGGAACTATAAGCAATGAACTTGCAGCAAAAATTAAATCTTTGCCGGACAACGAAAAGATAGAGCTGGTAGATTCTATCTTAATTCAGCTTGACAAGCCTGACCCTGAAATTGACCGTGTTTGGGCAGATGAGGCGGGCAAACGCTGGCAGGCATACAAAATGGGCAAAGTAGAGACTGTGTCTTATGAGCAGGTAAGGAAGAATGTATGGGGTCAGACACCAAAATTGACATTTAGAAAGCGTGCGTCCCTTGCGGCAATAGGCACAAAACCACTTTAACCGGATAATTGCACAGGTGTGGGGAGAGGAGCAACATCAAATACCGCATGGGTCAGCGGAGGCTACAAGATTAACGACCCAATTCTGAAATCCCTGCTCGGATATTGAGGCAAAATTACAGGGCGAGGAGAAAAATATGTGGGGTCAGACACCAAAATTGACATTTAGAAAGCGTGCGGCTTTTGTGCATAAGGCGGAGAATCGCATCAAGCGGATAATTGCAGAGGTGCGGTGAGAGGAGCAAACATCATATCCCGCATGGGGCGGGGGAGCGGGAATCATGAGATTAATCCTGAAATTCCACCTCGGATATTGGTAAAATATAAACAGAGGATTTAAAGGAGGAAGAACATGAAAGCCTATGAATACTTAGCAGAGATATTGCCGGATGGTCACCTGTCTATTCCGGAAGACTTAAAGGGTAAACTAACCGGGGAATCAAAAATACGAGTTATGCTGCTTCTTGAGGATGAGGAGGCAATGTGGCGTAACTTTACAGTGTCTGAATTTATGAAAGGGTACTCTGAAAAGGACGCCTTGTATGACAGCCTATAATTTTGGCGACATTGTCCTTATCGGCTTCCCGCATACTGATTTGCAGGTCGTTACGAAAAGACCCTGTCTCGTGCTATATGATACGGGTGATCAGGATGTCCTTGTCTCAAGGATAACCACACAAGAATATAGCACAGAAGCTGATTATAAAATTATTAAATGGAAGGAGAGTGGGCTCCTTGCTGAATCATACATCAGGCTCGGCAAACAGGCAACGATTGAAAAGAAATATGTAATCAGAAAATTAGGCGCATTGGCTGAACAGGAACCCGAGACTGTGAAATCCATTTTAAGAAGAATGTTTAAATTATAGGCAGACAATATGGAGGCGATAAAAATCCTTGATAAAAAAGAAAATTTTAACTTGGACTATGATGAGGAGGCTGATGTCCTTTATATCAGTATCGGAGAACCTCAAAAGGCGCTCGGCGTTGATATCGGTGAGGGTGCTGTCGTAAGGTATATTGAGGCCACCGTGAAGTTGTAGGACTTACCTTGATAGGCGTTAAAGAACGATTGTTGAAAAGCCTGAAATCAAACTGACCATGTCACTTGCCGTCAATAACCCGATCCTGAACAATCCCTTTGAGGAGCCAAAGAAGTTCTGGATTTATGATGAAGGGCAAAGAAGCTTTTGAAAAAAGAGAAAGGAACTATGCCTTTAAAATCAGTTGAATCCTAAAACATGGAATTTAAACCTGCCAGAGGCAGACAGGTCTAACTGGCGGGATGAATATCTCAAAGTAATCCGAGCCTTTGCAAATGTGCCGATTTATCGGCAAAGGATGATTGATGAGCAAAATTAAGAAAAGTAAACCCCGCACCCCACTTTCGCGGGGTGCGACGACTGCACGGGGTGGGGCTTTCTGTGGTGCGGGGTAAAGGTCTTTTTGATAAAATCTCCGTTTTAATTGAACAGGCAAGAAAAAAGGTTGCTGTTACCATTAATCAGGAGATGGTTATGCTTTATTGGAATATTGGAAAAACTATAAAAGAGGAAATAATAAAATCCAAAAGAGCAGAGTATGGGGAACAAATAGTGCAATCACTGACTGGAGAATTAACTCAAAGGTATGGGAAAGGATTCTCTTCTCAAAATCTCTGGTATATGGTTCAGTTATATGAGGCTTATCCAATTCTCCACGCACTGCGTGGAGAATTTAAAGGGTTGGGTTGGACACACATAAGGACACTTTTACCTATCAAAGATGATTTGAAACGCCGGTTTTACTCCACCCTCTGCCAGAAGGAATGCTGGAGCACCCGCACTTTACAAGATAGGATAAATAGCATGCTCTATGAAAGAACAGCCCTCTCAAAATTACCGGAAAAGACAATTGAAAAGCAATTAAAAGAATTGAGAGAAGAAGATAAGATAACTCCTGAATTAGTCTTTAGAGACCCTTATGTCCTTGACTTTTTAGAACTCAGTGATACTTATAGTGAGAAGGATTTGGAAAAGGCAATATTAAATGCTTTGGAAAAATTTATTATTGAGTTAGGCAAAGATTTCTACTTTGTGGCAAGACAGAAAAGAATTACCATTGATAACGAGGACTATTACATTGATCTGCTTTTTTATCAGAGGAGATTGAAGTGTTTTGTTGTAATTGACCTGAAACTTGGTAAATTCAAAGCAGAATATAAAGGACAGATGGAGCTTTATTTAAGATACATAGAAAAATACGAAATGCTTGCAGGTGAAAACCCGCCTGTAGGGCTAATCCTCTGTGCAGAAAAAGGCAAGGAGCATATTGAGTTACTATTTCTGCCAGAAGACAGAATAAAAGTAGCTGGATATTTAACCAAATTACCTCCAAAAGAACTATTTGCTGAAAAATTACACAAAGCAATTCAAAGAGCACAGTTAATGCTGGAAGCAAAGAACAAGTGAGGATATTTATACTGAAGAAAATTTAAGAAAGATGGGCTTGAAGGAGCGGCAGATTAAGGCAGTGATGTATGTAAAGACGAAAGGAAAGATTACGAATAGAGATTATCAAAAAGAGTTTTCAGTTTCAAGGCAAACAGCTACACGAGATTTAACAGAATTAGTAGAAAAGAAGTTATTTAGA
>CAMTXX010000066.1:0-19912 GCA_947085825.1 uncultured Nitrospira sp.
GTATGGATAAAAATATGCGCAGAAACTATCACTTTAAGGTACGCTAAGGTATCGAAAAATAAAATTTTTCACAATCCCGATACATATCGGGACATTTTCGTTATTGCATTATTTGGGTTAATATATATAGATGTCCAAAATCAAAACCTTTTATCAATGCCAGTCCTGTGCATACGGAAGTCCGAAGTGGCTCGGGAAATGTCCTGACTGCGGGACCTGGAACAGCTTCGTCGAAGAAAAATCTGCCCCACCGTCCAGGAATAATTCATCTTTACAGGCATACGGAAAACCGGAAGCTGTTTTTTTGCATTCCATTGTAGGGACTAATGAAGACAGGACTACTACGGGGATAAAGGAATTTGACCGGGTCCTGGGCGGCGGGGTTGTTCCCGGATCAGTAATTCTCGTTGGAGGCGACCCAGGCATTGGAAAGTCAACACTGCTTCTGCAGGCGTTTTCAGGACTGTCGAAAAAATCCGGCAAGCTTCTTTACGTCTCCGGTGAGGAGTCGCCGCAGCAGATCAAGATGAGGGCGGACAGGCTTTCTATCAATTCCGACGCAATTATCCTGCTTCCTGAAACATCTCTCGAAGGGATTCTGGATGCAGCAGCGAAGATTTCTCCTTATGCGATGGTAGTCGATTCGATCCAGACGATGTATACACAAGAGCTGCTTTCCGCTCCGGGTTCTGTGGGCCAGGTGAGGGAATGTGCTGCAAAGCTTATGACCTTTGCCAAACGGTCTCAGATCCCGGTCTTCATTGTCGGACACGTTACAAAAGAAGGAACGATCGCAGGGCCTCGCGTCCTGGAGCATATCGTCGACACAGTCCTTTATTTCGAAGGGGACAGAGGGCATTCCTATCGTATTCTGAGGACAATAAAAAACCGGTTCGGTTCAACGAACGAAATAGGGATTTTCGAAATGTCTGATTCAGGGCTCCGGGAAGTTGATAATCCGTCCGAGTTATTTTTATCAGAGAGGCCCCAGAATGTATCGGGCTCTACAGTTGTTGCGAGTCTGGAGGGTACCAGACCTCTTATGGTAGAGATGCAGGCCCTTGTATCACAGACGAACTTCGGAATGCCGAGAAGGACTTCCATCGGCGTTGATTTTAACAGGGTGAACCTTTTGATAGCGGTGCTTGAGAAAAGGGCCGGTATGCATCTTGGGGGAATGGATGTGTTTATCAACGTGGTTGGCGGGTTAAAAATTGTGGAGCCGGCGGTGGACCTTGGTATTATCGCCACCATAGCCTCCTCAGCGAGGGAGGTCTCTATTCAGCCTGACACTTTTGTTTTCGGTGAAATAGGGCTTTCAGGAGAGGTCCGGGCTGTTGCCCAGGCTGAAGCAAGGCTGAAGGAGGCTGCAAAGATAGGTTTTAAAAGAGCGGTCATCCCCGCAGGCAATGCCCTGAAGACAATAAATAAGGAAGGATTACAAATAATCGGGATTAAGGATGTCAAAGAATTTCTTGCAGCTGTTCTGCATTAGCGGTAACTATTCAGGTGGATAAACCGAAGGCTTTCAGGTGCTTCAGCCTTCAGCCTAAATACCTTATTACTTACGTATCAATCCCCAGATCAACCGCAACGGTCTTTATTGTAGACGCACCTATAGTAGTTTCTTTAAAGAGAAAACCTTCGAGCAATGCATTGTCGCATATCGTATTTATGAGCCTCGGGGAGCCTTTTGAATACTTATAAATAAGCTTTATCGCCTCAGGGGTGAAGATATCCAATGCGCAGCCTGCGACTTCCAGCCTGTGTTTGATATAGTCGAGTGTATTTTCCTCTGAATAGGCGGTCAATCTTACCCTTACCGCTATTCTCTGTTTGAGAGGTTCGTCGAGAGAGAGCACCTGTTCGAGTTCCGGGAGACCGAAAAAAATGAAATTGACCAGCTTCCCCTCAGAGGTTTCCATGTTCAGCAGACCCCTGAATTCTTCCATGATCTCTTTTGAATTCAGCATCTGTACCTCATCCATGAGAACAACTGCTTTTCTGCCTTCCTCATTGATCTCCTGAAGTCTCCGGTATATTTCTCCCAACAGTTCAAGCTTGTTGTCAGGGACATTTTTGACGCCGAGTTGGAGCGCGAATTTTTTGAAAAGCCACTCGGAACTTACAGATGAATGTATGATCACAAGCAGGGCCGCCTCATAATGTTCTTCATCAAGCTCTTCAAGCATTTTTCTGGCAAGGGTTGTTTTTCCGGCGCCTATATTCCCGATAACTACTGCCAGGCCCTTGCTTGTATCAATGGCGTATTTCAGTCGCAGGAGCGCCTCTGAATGCTGACGATTGTTGTAATAAAACCTGCTGTCCACAACGTTTGAAAAAGGATGCTCGCTCAGTTTGTAATATTCCAGGTAGTCCATGTCTTAGAGATAGGATACACGATCCTTTCTTTCTTTTGGTTTTTCTTTTTCAACGCTTTTTCCGGCTTGTGTTTTTAATAGGCTGACTTTTTCAGACACACTCCTGAACTTTGCGTTCCAGCCGTATACTTCAGTGTAAAGGTCGAGTGATTCCTTCAGTTTATTGCTCTTTTCATAAGCCTCTGCAAGGTCATATTTGATCGACCAATAAGACTCATTTGGCTCCTTGAGGCTGTCCAAGGTCTTGTTCAGCACATCAATAGCAAGAGAATAGAGCCCTTTTTCCATATAGCAGACGCCGAGCATCGAGGAAGACTGTAAAAATCTTTTTTTGTCTTTTTTGGCGGTCTGGAACTCTTTTATCGCATCATCGACCAGCCCCATTTCTTTGTATGCTATACCAAGGTTGTAATGTGTTTCAGAGTCTTCATCTTCAAGCTGGAATTCAAGGCCCTTTTTGAACTCCTGGAAGATTTCAAGGACATCATTGTCGAGCGTTGGTTCCGGCATCTCCTGTGCATCTACGATCTCATTCTCACTGATCGAGAAGTCTTCATATTCTATTTGCTCAGGTTTTTCTTCGGGCGCCTCTTTCCCCCACGGGGTCTCTTTTGTTGCTAGCGCTTCAGTGAGCTCTTCTTCGCCCTGAGAAAGTTCGAAAGACATCTCAGGTTTTTCTGTTATCTCAGGCATCTCAGATGTATATGAAACTTCAACTCCTCCTTCGAGGGATTCGAGTCTCTCGGAGACATCCCTGTTTTCAGGGAACATTCCTTGCAGTTTGAGAAGGATTTTTTGCGCTTCCTGAATAAGACCCTGGCGTGCGTAAAAGTTTGCTTCAGCGAGTTCTTCTTCGTAGTCCTCGATCAGGGTTTCCTCTCCGGAGCCGGCCCCAATAAATTCCTCAAAACCTTTGGATGCAAAAGAAGTTGTTTGGAGTAAATCAATAAATCCCTTTTCTGAAAGCCTTGGATCAGAAGGGGACAGTTCATAAGCTTCCCTGAGGATTTTCCCGGAGTTTTCAGTGTCTCCGTTGCGCTTATAGAGTTCGCTCAAAATAAGGCATTCTGTTACAACAGATTCTTTGTCGTCAATATCGGTGTATACGGCTTTCAGACGCAGATGGAGGTCGATGTTTTCGGGGACCCTCAGCTTGAGCCCTTCAAGAAGTTTCCGGGCCTCGCTTAGGAGTCCATAGCGAAAGAATATGTCTGCTTCGGTAAAAATTTCGTCAACCGTCTTTTCAGCCTTTATGGAAATATGACCGGATACTTCGCTTTCAGCAGCTTCAAAAATATTCTCATGTCCGGTGATTTCTGTAAACTCATGGACTTGTTCCTTATGCGCTCCCTTGATTTCCGCTATCCGTTCATGCAAATAGTTATTGTCGGGCGCCAGTTCTACGGCCTCATTGTAACAGGCAAGAGCTTCATTATGTGTCCCTCTGTCATAATAGACATCTCCTAAAAAGGTGAGCTCTTCAACAACACGGGGTAATTCCCCAAGTTGCCTATACAGGGACACAAGTCCCTTGCCTGTCTCTACAGGATCGATTTCCCTGAAACTTTCAAGAATCTTTATTGCATCATCATATTTCTCTTCAAGTATCATATCCTCGAGGACAATAAGGTATTCCTGCCAGGCCTTTTCCTTCAGGCCCTCTTTTAAATAGAGTTCAGCCAGCAGCCTACGGGCCTTTGCATTTTTTGGTTCCAACTCAATGATCCCGGAGAGGTAGGTTTTTGCAATTTTAATATGATTTCCGGCCAGAGAGAGTTCGGCTGTCCGCAGCAGCACCTCGACATTATCATAAAAGAGCACGGAGGCTTCTTTCATGAGTTCGAGCGCCTTGTCCGGCTCGCCTGTTTTTTCATGCAGAAGACTGAGCCCTATGACCGCATCTTTGTTCAGCGGCTGCAAATCTATTGATTTCCGGTAATACTCCTTTGATTTTTGAAAATCACCGGTATTTTCGTAGAGGCCTGCAATATAAAGGTATTCTCTTGCAGCATCTGATTTAAGTCCTTCCTTTAAAAATACCTCCGCAATTTTAGCTCTGAGAGGTATGTTGGAAGGGGAGAGAGACAGGATCTTTCCATAGATATAAAACAGCTCGTCTTTCTTGCCCTCTTTTGCCAGACTGTCTGCTGTGGCGAGATAATATTTTATCGCATCTGTAATCAGATCTTTTTCTTCGCTTAATTCTCCCAGCGCGTTAAGGGCTGTGGCGTCAGCAGGGTTTAAATTGAGCACCTTTTTGAAAAGGGCCAGCGCCTTCAGGGAAAAGCCTTCATGCCTGAAAATGTTCGCAGCTTTATGAAATGCGTCAACAGCGTTTTTTTTATCGCCCTTTTTCAGATAGAGGTCGCCGATAAAATTATTGCTGTTGCCGTCCGGGTATTCCTTGACAATTTTCTCCCATTCGCCGATGGCCTTGTCAATCTGACCCTTTGCCAAATATTTCTGGGCTTCTTTAAGAAGAGCGGTTTTTTCTGTCATAAAAGTAACTTATATTTTATCCTATATACCAAAAAGTGTCAATAATACAATAAGTTATAGAATTCCGTTGCTTGACAATAAAACCGCTCAAGTGGTAGATTTAAGCTTATGAGTAATGATTACAAAGATACCTTGAATCTCCCCCGGACAGACTTTCCGATGAAGGCTAACCTTTCGCAGCGGGAGCCTGAAATGCTGAGGGCCTGGGAGGAAAAGCGGATTTACCAGAAGATCCAGGAAAGGAATAAATCGAAAAAACCTTATATCCTTCACGACGGCCCGCCTTATGCAAACGGTCATATACACATGGGCCATGCCCTGAACAAGATACTGAAGGACATTATCGTAAAGTACAAGACTATGAAGGGGTTTTATGCCCCCTATATTCCAGGCTGGGACTGCCACGGCCTTCCGATTGAGCTTCAGGTAGACAAGAACCTCGGCGATAAAAAAGAGAAGATTGACATCATTGAAAAGAGAAGGCTTTGCAAGGAATACGCGGCGGAGTTTGTTGATATACAGAGGGAAGAATTCAAACGCCTCGGCGTATTCGGCGATTGGGAAAAACCCTATCTTACGATGACCTATGATTATGAGGCCTCGATCGTCAGGGAATTCAATGCCTTTGTCAGGAATAAATATGTGCAGAGAAGAAAAAAGCCTGTCCATTGGTGTCCGTCATGCGTGACCGCTCTTGCAGAGGCAGAGGTGGAATATGCCGATAAGGAATCACCCTCGGTATTTGTAAAGTTTAAGGTCAAAAGTTTTCCTGAAGAGAAAGAAGTTCACTTTGACCAGTTCCCTGATGTCGAACATTATTTCGTTGCATGGACAACTACACCATGGACACTTGTAGCTAATCTGGCTTTGTGTCTCAATTCTTCATTTAATTACAGTTTTGTAAAAGTGAATGTTGGGCACGGCAGATATGAGATTTATATTATTGCAGAAGAGCTTAGGGACCGCTGCATGGGAAAATTTGGCTTTAAGCTCCCGGCAGTCGCATCCAATATTGGAGAATATGAGCGTATCTATTTTACCCAAGGCGAGAATCTTGAAGGAGTAATATGCAAGCATCCGTTTATTGATAGGGATTCGAAAGTTATTACAGGTGATTTTGTCTCTTTGGAAGAAGGCACTGGTGTTGTGCATATTGCCCCGGGCCATGGTGAGGATGATTATGAGGTCGGTCTGAAATACGGCCTTGAGATCTATGCGCCTGTAGATGATGGCGGCAAATTCACGAAGCTGGCGGGCGACCTTCAGGGGCAGTTCGTGTTCAAGGCAAATAGCGTGATCATCGACACCCTGAAATCCCGTAACGCGCTTATCAGGGAAGAGAAGATCACGCACTCCTATCCCCACTGCTGGAGGTGCAAGAAGCCTGTAATATTCCGCGCAACAGAGCAGTGGTTTATCTCTGTTGAGCATAATGATCTGAGAAAAAAATGCCTTGAAGAGATAGACAGGGTGAGCTGGGTTCCGAAATGGGGTAGGGAGAGGATCCACGGCATGGTCTCAAACAGGCCTGACTGGTGCGTCTCCCGCCAGAGGAGTTGGGGCGTGCCGATTACGATCATCAAGTGCGATGACTGCGGCGAATTTGTCGAGGATGAGGCTGTTTTAGATGGTATCGTCAGGCTTGTTCAGGAGAATGGGGCTGACATATGGTTTATAAAAGAGGTTGAAGAACTCCTTCCTGCAGAATATGTCTGCAAGAAATGCGGGAACAATAAATTTACCAAGGAAAAAGATATCCTCGACGTCTGGTTTGATTCAGGCGTCAGTCATGCCGCTGTTTTGGAAAACGACGCAAGGCTGAGCTGGCCTGCTGACATGTACCTCGAGGGGAGCGACCAGCACAGGGGATGGTTCCAGAGCTCTTTGCTTGCCTCAGTCGGCACGAGGGGAAAGGCCCCGTACAGGACTGTGCTGACGCATGGCTTTGTTGTAGACGGCTCCGGCAAGAAGATGTCCAAATCTCTCGGTAACGTCATCGCCCCGCAGGAAATCATTAAAAATTATGGCGCTGAGATACTGCGCATCTGGGTGTCTGCTGAAGATTACAAAGACGATATCAGAATATCGAAAGAGATACTGAACAGACTGACCGAGGCCTACAGGAAGATTAGAAATACCTGCAGGTTTCTGCTGGGCAATACCTCTGACTTTGATCACCTGGACTACAGCGACAAGCTCCAGGAGATTGACCGATGGGCGATGAGCAGGCTTCAGGGCCTGATCAGGAAGGTGACGAACTCTTACGAAAACTATGACTTTCACGAGGTCTTCCATGCGATACATAACTTCTGCGTAGTTGATATGAGCTCGATCTATCTGGATATTCTGAAGGACAGACTGTATACGGCGAAGACAGACTCGGCTGAACGGCGTGCAAGCCAGTGGGTCCTTTTCGAGGCGCTTTCAGTGCTGACAAGGTTGATGGCTCCGGTGCTTTCTTTTACTTCCGAGGAGGTTTGGGGATATGTAGTACGGGAGAGCGCGCAGGGAAAAAATATTGATTCTGACGAATCCGTATTTTTTTCTTCATTCCCTGAAATGCAGGAGAGGTTTCTTGACAGTGAACTTGAAGATAGATGGAAAAAACTCCTCAGTCTGAGGGATGAGGTGAACAAGGCGCTTGAACTGAAGAGGGCTGAAAAATTCATCGGGAACTCCCTTGAGGCAAAGCTCAGGATTTTTTTGCCGGAAGAATACAGGACTCTGGTTGAAGCCTACATTGACTTTCTGCCGGCGTTCTTCCTTGTGTCTGCGCTGGAATTGACCAGGGAAGGTCTGGATGGCGCCTATGAGGGCTCTGATATTCAGGGAATCCAGGTCCTTGTTGAAAGGGCCTCAGGAGGCAAATGTCAGCGGTGCTGGAATTGGAGTGAGAGCGTTGGAGGACTTGAAGAATCTCCTGATCTCTGCGGCAGATGCTATAACGTTCTTCACAGGAAGTAGGTGTTTTAAGCAATGAAAAAAAGAATCCTCTATTCCTTTATCTTTATTTTGTTTATCGTATTGCTTGACCAGATAACAAAGTATTTCGCAAGGACTTATATCCATTCCTTTGAGTCTATCGAACTGCTCCCTGTACTGAACCTTGTGAATGTGCAAAACACGGGCGCTGCATTCGGCATGTTCAGAAGCCTTGGAAATAATTTTTTTATTATTGTTTCTGTTGCCGCGATTTTCTTTATGTTCTGGGTGATTATTACCGCAAAGGAAGACTACAGGATATTTTCCCTGCTTGCAGGCGGCGCCATAGGGAATCTTATAGACAGGTTGTCCCTTGGATATGTTGTGGATTTCATAGATGTTACGGTTTCAGGCCATCATTGGCCTGCCTTCAATGTCGCTGACTCAGCCCTTACAATCGGCATATCATTAATGATCGTCACTCTTTTCAGAAAGAAGAACTGATGTTTCCGGTATTGATTAAAATAGGGCCGCTCACCATCCATACCTATGGATTTATCATCGCCATAGGATTTCTCGTTGCCCTGGCGCTGGCATCAAGAGAGGCGAAGAGGCAAGATATCCCGAAGGAAAGCATTGTTGATATCGGCTTCTATGCGTTGTTTTCAGGGCTTATCGGCTCCAGACTGTTTTTTGTTTTAACAAACTGGCAGCATTTCTCAGAGCATCCGATCGATATGGTGAAGATATGGGAAGGCGGCCTTGTCTTTTACGGGGGGATGCTCTTTGCTTTGCCGACGGTCATCTGGTATGCGAGGAAGAAGGGGCTTCCCCTCTGGCAGACAGCAGACATCTGGGCCCCTTCGATAGCCATAGGACATGCCATAGGGAGGCTCGGCTGTTTCAGCGCAGGCTGCTGTTATGGGGAACCTGCCGAAGGACTGCCGTGGGCGGTCACTTTTACTGATCCGGAATCCCTTGCGATTATCGGAACTCCTCTGCATCCGACGCAGCTCTATGAGTCTGCCGCAGAATTTATGAATTTTCTCATTCTCATAACCCTGAGGAGGCATCAATCCTTTAAGGGCCAGCTCTTCTGGATGTACATTCTGAACTATTCGATCATCAGGTCTGTTGTCGAAATGTTCAGGGGTGATCAGGTGAGGGGTTTTCTATTGCCGGGGTTATCGTACTCACAGGCCATAAGCATAGCCATGTTCGTCACCGCAGTTGTCTTTCTCGTCATATTGAAGAAAAGAAAGAACGGGCAAGCCTTGTCTTTCAGGTTATATGGGAAAAGGCACACGAGCAGTTTTTAGACTGAAAGATCAAAAATCAAGCGGACTCTTCGCCTCTTTCACGGTACTGCACGGCAATGGGTATAAATCATAGTCATCTCTTTGCAGCTCTCTGTGTCCGGTCGCCTCATGATAGTAGTTATACTAAAAATAAAATTTGATCGTACCATGTATAGTACGGTATAATGTACATTATATTGTACGAGGTGATAAATGAAAAGATTAAAAATCAATGAAGATATCAGGCCGATGTCTGAATTTAGAACCGGCATTGCTTCCTTTATTAAAAAAATACATGCGACGAAACGCCCGCTTATTATTACACAACATGGAAAAGGTGTGGCTGTTTTGCTTGACGCCGACGAATTCGAGTCGATGCAAGACAAGATTGAACTCCTTCAGGATATTCAAACGTCGATTAACCAAATCGAAGGCGGCCATGGAATTAAACATAGCGATGCTAAAGCAGCCGTGCTTGGCAGGATCAACAGGTGAAAGTAGTCTGGTCTCCTCTTGCAATAGACAGAGCAGGCGAGATAGCGGAATATTTTGCTCAGGATAGTAGGATTGTTGCAGAAAACTGGATCGATGCGATTTTCGCCAAAGTTGAACAGCTAAAGTCGTTTCCCGAAAGCGGTCGAATAGTTCCGGAAATCAACAGCCCGAAAATTAAAGAATTAATATACGGCAATTACAGAATTATTTATCGGCTAGAAGAAAAACAAATCTCTATTCTTACGATACGGCACGGGAAGCAAATCTTACCAACAAGTGAAATAATGGCATAACATTTCACTCCACCGGACGCGGGTTAATAAGTCATATCCGCCACATAGTCGGATACACACGGAGATTACTGTTATTACCGTATGACAGGATAAGGGGGAAAGACGATCAGGAAGGGATTCCGGAGTCTTTTTTGCCCTTTGAGAGCGCCTTTATATCGGCGAATATCTCCTCTATGCTCTGATATCGGTCCTCTCTGACCTTCCGTGTGCAGCGGATAACCAGCTCATCGAGCCAGCCTGGCAGCCCGGAGACGACATCAATAACCCTTGTTGATCCGAGCCCCTCGATGCTGCCGGTCAGCATCTCGTAGAGGATAACCCCCATGGAATAAATGTCCGCCCTGACATCAGCTTCAATGCCTTTGGTCTTTTCAGGGGCAATGTAGGCTGACGAGGGTTTTCTGTTCAGAAAAGTGATAATATTCCGGGTATCAACAGCGATGTTCTCAGGCGCAAGAAATCCGAAAGGTCTGCCTGCGGCATAGGCCTCCTGAAGGTTCTTGAGGATATGGAGCCAGAGCTTGAGGCTGTTTTTCGGGTCCATTGATCCGCTTTTGATGAAGCTCCTGAGCGTGGTCTTTCCCTCAAGGTCTTCCTCCTGTTCTATGAATGGGCTGAGCACCTGTAACCTCTCTCTTACGTCTTTATAGGCAGGATCATACTTATCTATTTCCTTATAAACTTCAAGCGCTCTGTCTGTTACACCTGCTTTTTCGAGTTTGAAGGCATAGGTGTAAAAATCCTGAATATAAGAGGCGTCAGGTTGTTTGTCGCAGAGGGAGAGGCCGAACATTTCAGCCGCTTCCTTATTCAGGCCTTCTTCTTCAAGGAGGCGGGCGGCGTTTTCGTAATCTCCGGCCTCCCGGTAGGCCCGTACTGCTGCGAGCCTTTTGCCCGCCCTCTCCAGTGCAAGCGCAGTATCGGTCTTTTTCCCGGCCTTGTCATAGAGCTTTGCCGCATTTTCATATTCGCCTTCCCTGATTGAGACCTCGGCAGCGTTGAGGAGATTGCCGTCTTTTTCATACATCTCCCTTGCCTTTGCGCTTTCTCCGAGGATGTCGTAGAGGCTTGCCGCCTTCTTGCAGTCACCGCCTTTTTCATAGAGCGCCGCAGCCTTTTCAGGGTTCTTGAGTTTGCTCTCGTATACATTCGCAGCAGAAACGTATTTGCCTGCTTTTTCATAACCCTCAGCTTCTTTTTTGTAATCTTCAAGAAGGGTTGTCTTCAGCCTTTCGCCGATAGTATGACGGTATACTGATCTGAGGATAAAGAAGAGGGCGATTACTACAGGGATAAGAAGGAGCAAAAACAGTACGGAGAGTCCGTGCTTTGCATCTTCTATCCGGGGAGAAAGATTGAGTCCTGCTTCCCTGAGCAGGGGAACGCCGTATTTCAATAGCGTATCAAAAGACTGTAAAGGAAACAAGCTCAAACCTCCCTGATTGAAAAATAAACAGCCATTTCATAATATCATATTTTATCAGCAGTAAGAGACAGATAGGCCCTGGGGTTCAGGTCAAGCGCTGCAAAGTCTTTTTTAAGGAAGCGGTGATGCCCGGCAGCGGCAATCATTGCAGCGTTATCAGTGCAGAGCGCCACAGAAGGCATAAAAACCTCAACACCTTTTTCCCGGCCCATCTCCAGCATCTTTTTGCGGAGCCCGCTGTTGGCAGATACCCCGCCTGAGATCGTGACCTGTTTGATCCATTTTTTCTTTACCGCCCATTCCGTTTTTCTGACGAGCACATCCACAACAGCTGCCTGAAAAGACGCTGCAATGTCGTGAAGGAGAGCAGAGTCAGGGGAAAGAGGCTGATTCAGAAGATCCTGTTTTCTTAAAAACTGAAGCACTGCCGTCTTCAGTCCGCTGAAACTGAAATCAAAACTATCGGGAAGATAGGCCCTCGGAAAATCTATTGCTTTGGGGTCTCCCTTTTCAGCGAGCCTGTCAATGACAGGGCCGCCGGGATAGCCAAGACCAAGGAGTTTGGATACCTTGTCATAGGCCTCACCTGCAGCATCGTCACGGGTTCTGCCGAGTTCAACGTATCTGCCGTAATCTTCTGCAAGGTGCAGGCTGGTATGGCCTCCGGATACAATAAGGGAGATAAAAGGAAATTCCGGCGAAGTATTTTCAAGAAAAACTGAAAGCAGGTGCCCTTCGAGATGATTAACTGCTATGAGGGGAATATTGCGTGAATAACAGAGAGCCTTTGCAAAGGAACAACCGATAAGGAGAGAGCCGATGAGTCCGGGGCCACTGCAGACTGCGACTGCGGAAAGGTCTTCAAGTGAGATATCAGCCTGTTTTAACGCCTCCTCAACAACCGGTATGATCATCTCGATATGCCTTCTTGAGGCGAGTTCAGGCACAATGCCGCCGTATCTGGTGTGGATGGCAGACTGGTCCGATACTATGTTCGATAGTATTATTCTGCCGTCTTCAACAACAGCCGCTGAGGTGTCGTCGCAGGAGGTGTCTATCCCGAGTATGAACATGGATAACTGTTTGTTGTCATTTCGTGAGTTCAGGAGGCCCGAAGTTGTTTTTCCCAAGCGCCTTATTACTACAGCGAAGTTTTTGGTATTTATGATTCGATTCCCCCTTAACAAAGGGGGACAAAGGGGGTTGTTTATTTTCCAGAGCAAATACAACCCCCTGCACCCCCTTTTCTAAGGGGGAATTTAGCTCCTTCGCCAGCAGACGCAGCTTTTTGGAAAACAAATTCGCTGTTGTATTATTGATTAAACTCATAGACATTTACTCCCTTAGGCAAAGAGAATTCAAAGAGGGAGTCTTTCAGCCCGGTGTTTGTTTTAATATCTTTCAGTATAATCTCGACCACATTCGAGCGGTTGTCCTGGATGATGAAGGACTTTATCGGGAAATCTTCTTCTGATAAGGTCATGGAGATAGAGGTGATATTGCTGAGGGGGCTTTTGGGTTTGAGCAGCAGGGTGTTTCCTCTGCCGGTTATGATGAACTCCTGCCGGATATTGCCGAAACCGCTCAACAGCGCAATCGGCGTCTGCCCATAAGCGGTTTTGTCAAACTTTCCCTTATAGGCCTGTTTGTCGCCTTTTTTGTATATCAGCACCGTTTCATTATTGATGAAGATGTCCTGCGCTGCTTTTCCTGTGTATAGCCATTTCATCCTGAGCGGCTGTTTGATGAAAAACTCGCCTTTATAGGTGTCTGTCTTGTTGAGGTCCCTGATAGTGTTTTTTTGCGTAAAGGAACCTTTCATGTCTTTGATTTTTTCATATGCCTTCTGTATCTTCTCTATGCTGCCGTCAAGCTCGGATGAGATTGAGAGCTGCGGAAGAGACAGTCCGGCAATGCACAGCAAGAATGCAGATACTATAACTTTGCTTAAAAATACGGTTTTCAATGTGTCCTCCTTAAAAAATCTCTTGGTTTGCCGGCGCCCTTGGGAGGCCCTACCAGCCCGTCGTCTTCCATCATCTCCATGATCCTGGCGGCCTTGTTATAGCCTATTTTAAACCTTCTCTGTATGGATGATATAGACACTTCACCGGCTGATTCTCCAAACTCAACAGCCTTGTAATATTGATCGTCCCGGTCTTCGCTTTCCTCATCAACGGGGGGAGGCTCCGAGGGTATGGTTTCAAAGAAGGAATAGTCCGGCGATCCCTGCGCCTTGATAAATTTTGTTACGGCATGGATCTCCTCTTCTGTAACGAAGGCACCGTGGACGCGGGTGATCTTTGTCCCCGGCAGCATCATAAGCATGTCTCCTTTGCCGAGCAGTTTCTCCGCACCCTGGGAATCCAGTATCGTCCTTGAGTCTATCTTTGAGAAGACCTGAAAGGATATCCTTGCAGGGAAGTTAGCCTTGATGATGCCGGTAATCACATCGACAGAAGGCCTCTGGGTTGCGATGATGAGATGTATGCCTGCTGCGCGCGCCATCTGCGCAAGGCGCGTAATCGAATCCTCCACTTCCCGTGAGGAAGCAAACATGAGGTCTGCGAGTTCATCTATGAATACCACGATATAGGGTATCTGTTCTTCGTCAGGGACGGCCCGGTTATAGCTGTCAATATTCCTTGCGCCTTTTTCGGCCAGCAGCCTGTATCTGCGCTCCATCTCAAAGACCATTTTCCTCAAGGCCTCGGCTGCCTGTTTGGGGTTGGTAATCACCGGTGAGACAAGATGCGGGATATCCTCGTATATCGAAAGCTCAAGAAGCTTTGGGTCTATCATCAGCATCTTCACTTCTTTCGGAGACGCCTTGTAGAGGATGCTCATTACCATTGAGTTTATGGATACGCTCTTGCCTGCGCCGGTTGACCCTGCCACGAGGAGATGGGGCATCTTTGTCAGGTCCGCGATAATGGATTCACCCGCAATGTTTTTGCCGAGCGCAAGAGTGAGCTTCGACTGGCCCTTCCTGAATATATCCGAAGAGAGTATCTCTTTAAACGAGACGATCTCCCTTAGTTTGTTGGGGATCTCTATTCCGATGGTATTTTTCCCATGAATTGGCGACACACGGAGGCTCTGCGATTTTAAGGAGAGGGCCAGATCATCGGCAAGGGATACGACCTTGTTTATCTTTACTCCGGGGGCGGGCTCGAATTCATACATTGTTACAACTGGTCCCGGATTTACATGGGTGATCTTCCCTTCAACATCAAAGTCTGCGAGTTTGGACTCAAGCTGTGCCGAGTTTGAGAGCAGCTCATCCTTTGACGGTCTCGCAAAGGAAGAATCATAGTTTTTCAGGAGTTCCACAGAAGGGAGTTCGTACCCCTCTTTTGTGAAGGTTGCCTGCATATTTACCTGTTCAGCAACAGACTTTGCCGGTTTTTTTGCCGGTTCCGTATGTGCAGGAGGCTCTATAAAAACAGGCAAAGCCTTCGGCAATTCTTCCCTTATAAGTATATCTTCTTCAATAAACCCTTTTTCAGGCTTTCCCGGTTCTTCTTTGGTCTTGGGCTTGTCCTTTTTCAGCCTGAAAGATGTGAGCGATGAAGGGGTCAGAAGTATCAGCGATGAAAGAAACAGCGATAACGCGCATATATAAGCGCCAAGCTGAGACAGGTAGTTTATGAGTAATTGAGAAACTAAATGTCCTGTAAGGCCGCCGGGGCTGTTCTCTGTCATAACATTGAATGTGGAGAGCATGAGGGAAGACATCAGGGCAGATGAAAAGATGAAAAGGATTGAGCCGAATAGATAAACTGTATGCCTTTCTTTTGCAAGAAGCCTTCTTATTCCATAGAGCGCAAGAAATACCGGAAGCGCATAGGCAGAGAAACCGAGGAGCATTATGCTGAGGTCAGAAATATATGCTCCGGCAATACCGCCGTAGTTTTTCGCAGCAGACTGTGAGAAGGTAAAGAAAGAGGGGTCCCATTTTGTATGACTGAACAGGCTTAGCGCAAGATAGATGCTCGAAAGGAGCGAGACTACGCCGAGTATCTTCTCTTTTATTCTCTTTATATCTTTAGCCATAGTCCTGAAAGTATAACAGCAGCGAGGAAAAATCTGTAATATACAAAAACATTTAAGCTGTATTTTTTAAAAAAACTCATCAGAAATTTTATCGCCAGAAAACCTGTGATTGCAGAAGCCGCAAACCCGGCCATGAAGAGGTCGAGGTTATAGTGTTCTGTCCCGGTTGTCAGCATTTTTTTTGCATGCAGCAGTGTTGCCCCTCCGATGACTGGTGTGGAAAGAAGGAAGGAGAAGCGGGCTGAGGAACTGCGGTCAAGCCCCCTGAGGAGACCTGCGGATATGGTGATGCCTGAACGTGACACGCCTGGTATTAAGGCCACGGCCTGTGAAAAACCTATCAGGATCGCATCGTAGATATTTAATTTATCAATGCCCCTGTTGTCAATGCCCCTTTTTTTATTCATCTTTTCAGAAAGCAGCATCACGATGCCTATTACGACCAGAGCGATGCTGATTATATATGGACTTCGGAGGCTGCTTTCAATGGCGTCATGAAAGATCAAGCCTGAGACCCCTGCCGGAATTGACGCGATAATGATCAGATAAAAGAGCCTGCGTTTGCTTGTCAGCATTTCAACCCAGTCCCTCCAGAAACAGATGACAAGGGAGAAAAGAGTGCCTGCATGAAGGGCCAGGGCAAAGGTGAGGGTGTTCAGGTCACCGCCCCATTTAAAAAACCAGGGCAGCAGGATCAGATGCGCCGTGCTGCTGATAGGCAAAAATTCCGTTATCCCTTGTACAATTCCGAGTATGAGCGCTTCAAGCATAACGATAATTATAACAGATTAGGCTATAAACTATCGGCTCTTTCGTATATTGAGCGGGTAATCCGGTCAAAATAAAAAAGAACAAAGTCATCTTTACGTGATACAATAACAACGTGAAGAAATAACTGATATAGCGCTCTTATTGTTTCTCAGCAAGAGTGGCAACATGGCCGCTTGTCGGTATTGCCCATTCATGCTACCGTAGAAGAAGCAGGCATTTTATTATGAACGAAAAAGACTCGGTCAGGGATATAGTATGCTATTGGCTGGAGAAGGTATATAAAGTCCTTGCTGCTCGGCATGTTAGGAGTATATGATCAAAAAAGAGATAGAACAGACATTGGCAGAACATAAGGACATTCTTCGAAAGTATCGAGTGAAGTCGATTGCCCTTTTCGGCTCGTATGTGAGGAATGAGCAAAGGCCGGAGAGTGATATAGATTTTCTCGTAGAGTTTGAAGAAAATACTTATGACAACTTCATAAGTCTTGTTTATTCGCTCGAAGATTTATTCAATAAATCAGTAACCGTGGTGAGTGAGCAGGACCTCAGCCCGTATATCAAACCCTATGTTTTGAAAGAGGCGGAACAACTTGAAGGACGATAAGGTATTTTTGAGGCATATCCTGGACGAGAGAGGCTGTGCTGCCATATTCGAAATATTGACTCTTAGTGTGCATGACATGAATGTTTGAGTTTTGAATAAATACTTTTTGGGAGGTTGGGGGAATGAAGAAAGAGGGATTGGATCAGAGGCGGAAGAACAAAGTTGTCTTTCAGGGCTGTTGAACCACATTTCCTGCCGCAGAATCAGTGTCTGTAACACCGCGTTTGACAAAGCGGAATGTCGGGATTCGGCATTGACAAGCCAATTGATTTCATGTAAGTTATAGTCATCATGGCGCACGCAATAACAATGGAACTCTTGCAGCTTCTTGAGGACAAGCTCGGCAAAGAAGAAGGCAGGAAAGTAGCCGAGGCCATAGAGATCGGCCTTGATGTCATTGAGAAGAAATCCGAAACTATTGCGCTTCAAAAGAAGCTGGAGTTAAAGGATGAGCTTGCAAAAGAGCTTGTAACAAAGGCAGATTTGCAGGTGGTCAAGATCGAGCTTGAGGGCAGGATGGCCAGGTTAGACCAGAAATTTAATTTCATGATAGTCCTTATGATAATCGCCCTGACCCTGATGAATCCGGTAGTTGCCGAGATAATCAAGAGGGCGTTGAAATTGTAAAAAAGTCTTAAAATTTCAGGAGGCATTATAATTGTGGCATCTACCTTGCTTAGACAGTCAGTCAGTCAGTTTCTTCCTTAGCCGAAAAATATATAGCACAGTATAGAGGCATGGCGTCCGTATTTGGACGCCATGCCTCTTTGTTTTCTGAGTGTGGCTCAATATGAGCACCTGCCGATCTACAAGGGGCAGAGGCTGCGGTGAATTTAAGCAGGCAGAGTGAAGGGTGGATAAAGAGTGTCAAACAACGGAATTCATAAGGAGGGTTGAGGGGATGAATATGATATTAAGAGAGGGGCTATTTCAGCGAAATTTTAAAAAATGTATGACAAATAAATCTTTGTTGTTCATAATTTTACTTCATACTTTAATTATATTTATTGCCTTTACGCCTGCGGCTTATGCTTCTGATACTAATGACCTTATTTCCGGAATAAGAACAGAGTTTGGCATAAGTAGCGCAGAAGCCGAAAATAGGCTATTAGAGTTGTACCTTCAAAACCCCAATAACCGGATGTTTGTGGAAGCTATGCTCAAGCAGATACAGCATGGCAAAAAATTGCAACAATTCCTTGGCGGAGCTTCACTTGCCAGCTTATCAGATGTGGAAAAAGAGGCTATAACTCACTTAGTGACTGACTCAATAGTGGGAGTTTTAGAATTAAGTTCTGCTAAAGCAGGGATGTATTATCTTTCTGGAACTGTATCTGTATTATCTTCAATGCTGACAGTTTATCAAGGCATTCAGGTTTTTAAAGCCTTTGCTTCTGTTTTGACAGAGTTTGATAAGAGACAGGTAATGAGTATGTATATTGCTGACCGTGGCGGCCTTAATAAAGAAGCTGCATTTGCTGGCCTTTACAATGATTTTAAAGAACCTATTGATAAAATAATCCGTCTCAGCAGAGGATTTTGGGGATTATTAAATGATGCCGAGGTTACAGCGGAAGAAAAACAAAACTTTGCTACATACCTTGAATTTTGCTATCAGGCGTGGATGTCGAATACCTATGATAAAAAGGAAAAAATAAAACAGAACATCCTTGAAGATATCAGTCCTTCTATTACAATCTCCCCAAAATGGCCTACAGCACCTGATAATGTTACTTTTCAGGTCTCATGGGAGTTATTAAATAGAATCAACATTGTTTCGTACCACTGGAATTTCAGCGATAACTGGAGTTCTACCGGCCAAACTGTTAGCCGTTTATTTATATCTCCACAAACTTATACTGTAACTCTTACAATGAGAGATGACACTGGCAAGAATCATATAGCAAGTGAGACGTTTGATATTAGCCCTCCTCCAATTAATGTCGAATATCCAGACGGTTATGAAGCTTTTAAAAGGAAATTTGTAACAACAAATTTGTCTTGTAGCTTGCGACCATCACCATGCGTAATCAACTATGCTTGGAATTTTGGAGACGGGGTAACAAGAACTGACGACGACAATACCACAACGCATACATATGCGGCGGGCGGTGGTTATTGGGTGACTCTAACGCTTACGCTTAATGACAATTCTGTTATTACAAGTCAGCAGTATATCTTCGTCGGCCCCGGAACAAGATACATCCAAGGGCATACGATTTATGGAAATGAGACTTGGTACGCGGGCGGGACGTATGTGGTGCAGGGGAGCATCACTGTTGCACAGGGGGCGAAGTTGACGATTGAGCCGGGGACAACAGTTAAGTTAAGTAGCGGCGTACAAATAACTGTTAACGGAACTCTCAATGCAGCAGGAACAACTTCAAGCAAGATTAAGTTCACCTGGGCGGATGGACAGAACCAGTGGGGTGGGATATGGTTCAATGGGGCCGGGTCAAGCAACAGCCGCCTTGAAAACTGCGTATTAGAACATGCGGCTGGGGCCATCGTCAACGGTTATTATAACGGTATTCTAAGCCTTATAAATTCTTCACCAACAATAACTGGTAATACGATAAACAATCGCACATCCCACTTCCATGGGGGGATTGACGGTGGAATATCGTTAGACAACAGTTCTGCCATTATCAGCAACAACACGATAAGCGGGATGACGAACTATGGGCTATATGTTGGCAGCAACTCTTCCCCCACGGTGACGGGCAATACGTTTAGCGGCAATGAATACGGCGTATTCGCCTATTACGGAGCAAACAACCCAATTTTCAGCGGCAACACTTACTCAAACAACTCTAAGGCGGATTTGTATGTTAATGGAACGATCAACACGGCGGTAACCTGGGGAGACGGCGGGGACATCGTATTTCAGACCGGCTGGTTGAACATAGCCGAGGGCGCAAGCCTGACGATAAAGTCCGGCAAGACGGTAAAGGTTGACAGTTCAGGCATGATCTACGTCTCCGGCACCTTAAACGCCACAGGCGTAAAGTTCACCTGGGCAGACGGGCAGACCCAGTGGAGAGGGATATGGTTTGAAGGGGCAGGCTCAAGCAGCAGCCGCCTTGAAAACTGCGTTATAGAACATGCGAGGGATCATTATTATAGCAGTGTGCTTTCTATAAACAATTCCTCCCCCACAATCAC
>CAMTXX010000067.1:0-22189 GCA_947085825.1 uncultured Nitrospira sp.
AAAAACTGGTTTTCTCAGGTGCATCGACTACTTGATTTGTTGTCCGCATTTTAGGGTGCTTTTCTGTTCATGAAAATCAGTGATAATGCTCTATTTTAACCCCTCCACTCATACCCTTTTCAATCTTACCCACTCTAAACAGCGAGGAACCAGTGCGAAGATATGTTCCTGTCAATATAAACAGTCCGGATTCCCTGCTCAACTATCGAACGCCCGCCGTATTTACATGCCAATAACATGTCAAGTTCAAATTCATACCCCGCTGCGTCGAGCTTGAGGAGCGTTGGAATAAGGCTTTTGGGGATACCTCGCAGCCCTGTTTGCGTGTCAGTCAACCTCTGCCCAATCAGCAAGCGAAACATATGCCTTGTAATTGTGTTTCCGAGCCAGCGGAGCACAGGGACTTCTTTGCCAAAGTCCCTCACTCCCAATACCAGACTCTCAGGATTTTCCCCAAGCTTTTTCCCAACCTTTAAGACATCCTCGACCAGGTGTTGGCCGTCCGCATCAATCGTTACGACCCCGATATGGTCCCCAAAATAACACAAGGCGTGATTCAAGCCTGTCTTGAGGGCCGCACCCTTCCCAAGGTTCACCGCGTGCCTGATAAGCGTGACATTCCCTATACCTTCGAGCTCCTGAAAAATACTTTCTGATGCTGCGAGGCTTCCGTCATTTACGACGATGATATGCTGGAATTCGGATGCAGCCAGCGACCTTACAAGGGCCACGAGATGTTCCGGCGGATTATAAGCCGGGATAAGCGCAACTATTTTCATCGAGAAGGCATCTTTCATGTTTTCCCTAAGCCGGCCGGATGAATTCTACGGACGGAATCTGAACGTTTCCTTGAAATCACCGGCTCCATCTTTTGCCGATTGCCTTTGCAACTGCCCTCTGTGCTGACTCTGAATCCCAATAAGCGAATATCTTCGCGGCTCCGTTGCTTGAGCGCCTACTGTTGACGTCATTCTGTTTTCCCTTTACATTATCATAAAGGTAGGGGCTGCCGAATGAGACAAAAAGGTCGGCCCTGTTCTTTATATATGCCATCTGCCTATAGAGCCAATTGCTGTCGCCTCCTTTCCAGGCCTTTGTTTCAGAAAATACAGCGGCAACAACAAAAGATGTCTCAGGGATCTTTATTTTCTGAATATCTGCGGTTTTTCTGATTATCCGCATTTTCAGGGAAGGAAAGCATTCCTTAAGCGACCTTGCAAAAGCAGTCCCCTTGCTCTGCTCATCATCGTTAAGGATAATCAGAAAAAGATCTTCTCTTATCCGAAAGTCTCCAGTCAGTCTTATCGCTTTTTCGGTCAGAAGGTCGGAAAGTTTATGGTGACGCTCAAAGTCCGGCATCTTCCCTGCCGGCATCCTGTCAATTTCTTTGCGAAACCGCATCAGATGTTCTGCATTGCAGACAATGTTTTTCGCTTCGAGATAAGACACAATCTTTTCAGGGTCTGTCGGATGCAGCAGAATATCAACTCCTGCCTCAAGAGCCATAAACGCAGCCTTCTCCTCTGAAAACGTGCCGATCCCTCCCATGTTCATGGCATCAGTTATCACTAGTCCTTTATACTTCATCGCCTCCCTCAAAAACCGCACCGCCTTTTTTGAAAATGAGACCGGAATGCCTGTGTTGTCCAGTGCGGGGACGCTAAGGTGTCCGAGCATTATCATTTGAACATTCTCTTTAATTGCCTTTTCAAAGGGCTTCAACTCATATTTTTTCAACCTGTTCAGAGACTTGTCAATAACAGGGAGTTTGATATGGGAGTCCACCTCTGTATCTCCATGGCCGGGGAAGTGCTTGCCGCAGGCTGCTATGCCGCAGCCTTGAAACGCCCTGATCATCTCACAGCCGAAGAAAGAGACAGTTTCAGTGTCCTCTCCAAATGCCCTGACCGATATTATCGGGTTCCCCGGATTCGTATTTATATCAAGGACCGGCGCAAATATCGTATTTATGCCTGCATACTTTGCCTCTTCCGCAATCGCCCTGAATGAATCTCTGAGAAGTTTTATCTCTGAGCCTTGCCCCTTGCCCCTTGCCCCTTTTTTAAAAGCCGACGCTAAAGCCATTGCAGGGGGGAAAAGTGTGCCCCCTTTTACCTGCTGGCCCAATCCCCGTTCAAGGTCAGAGGCGATTATCAGCGGCAATTCGGCGGCTTTGTCCAGCCTACTGTTGGCGGCTCCGTTGCTTGAGCACCTACTGTTGGCCGGCCTGTTGTTAGATTCATTCTGAAGGTCTTCGAGATGTTTTTTAAGCGTCTTCAGTTCACCGCCAAAGACTATGAATCCAGCAACCCCTTTTTTGACCAGTGAACGATAATATCCGAACTTTTTTCTTATCTCAGCGCCATTCAGCCGGGGGATCATAAATTGATAGTAGTTCTGCATTGTTTTATTATACATATTCATATCAATTTGAAAGAAGAGATAGGAAGCTGTTATCCTAATTAGAGTCTGTGTATAAAGTAAATATTTGTCATCCTCCGGCTTGACCTGTCCCGAAAGCTTTCGGGACAGAACATATTGAAAACACTGGATTCCCGCCTTCGCGAGAATGACGGCCAAAAACAAAAATGGCGGTTTATAAACAGACTCTAATTAGACTCAAAGGCAAGGTGCAGGGAAATACTTTGTGGATATTTTCATAGGTGAAAAGGGGTGAAACATGGGTCTTTTTGACAGACTGAAACAGGGATTGAGCAAGACAAGGCATGGTTTTGTGGAAAAAGTAGAATCAATATTCAAAAACCGCGCTGTTGATCCTGAAACACTCGAAGAACTCGAGGAAACACTGATACTTTCCGACCTGGGGGCGAATAATGCCGCTGAGATCGTTGAACACCTGAGAGAAAAATCCGGAAACTGGAGCATTCAGGAGCCAGGCTCCATTAAGGAATTCCTCAAAAAAGAGATGAGTGCAATGCTCGGAAGGTCACATCCTCTCGTTGCCTTTGGGGAGAAGCCTTTTGTGATATTGACCATTGGCGTAAACGGCGTCGGCAAGACAACCACTATCGGGAAACTTGCAAGCAGATTCAGAGACCAGGGACACTCTGTCCTGCTGGCAGCCGCAGACACCTTCAGGGCTGCTGCAATAGAACAACTCGAAATTTGGGCGGACAGGAGCAAAGCGCAGCTTGTCAAACACCAGAGCGGCTCTGATCCTTCGGCAGTTGTATTCGATGCGATAGAGGCGGCCCGCGCAAGAAACATTGATATCGTAATCATAGATACTGCCGGTCGTCTTCACACCAAAAGCCCTCTCATGGAGGAACTGAAGAAGGTGAGGCGTGTCTGCGAAAAAGCGATGCCTGGATCTCCCCATGAAACGCTTCTCGTTATAGATTCAACAAACGGTCAAAACGCCCTGGCACAGGCAAAGATGTTCAATGAAACTGTAGGGGTCACAGGCATAGCTCTCACAAAACTCGACGGCACAGCCAAAGGCGGCATTGTCTTTGCCATAAAAAAGGAGTTAAACATCCCGGTAAAACTCATAGGCGTTGGCGAAGGGATTGAAGACCTGCAGGATTTTGTGACCGAGGATTTTGTAAAGGCGCTTTTCGACTAAAAAAACATTTTTACCACAGCCAAAAGTAGGCGCTTTAAGCGAGAGCACTGAGAAAACATTTTGAAATTTAAACAAAATAAAGATCACAGAGTAATCACCCCAAAGGTGCTTAAGGCAGGTACTTCTCCTGAACAGGGGGGGCTCAGTATTGTCTTGTTATAGCGTAAGTTCTCTGCGTTCTCTGTGGTTTAACTGCCGTTTGTAGGATGAAGCGTTTTGAATTAATCGATATATCAGGAGATGCTGGCATCAGGGCATTCGGGAAAGACCTGGACGATCTTTTCCTGAACGCCGCCGACGGCATGTACAGTCTTATTACAGACCCCGGAAGTGTGACACCCCAAAAAAGCATAGAGATCAAAACTGAGGGCAATTCTTTGGAAGGGCTGCTGGTAGCATGGCTGAATGAGCTCATTTTCCATTTTGATACCTATGGTTTTATTGGCAAGGAGATACATATACATGAACTGCATGACACCCTGATAAGGGCCACGGTGACCGGTGAGGACTTTGACCCTGAAAAGCATGGCAAGGGGTTGTTGATAAAAGCCGCAACATACCATAAACTTAAGATTGAGAGGAAAGAGGACCATTGGGAAGCAGATGTCATCTTCGACATCTGAAGGAAAAAGTCTGCAACAGAAGTATCATATAGAGGTGAAATATGTCTCTTGAGCAACTCAGAAGGATCGACGAAACAAGGCTGGAAATCCCTTTGGACTACAAGCAGGGCATGCGTGTCCCCGGCATTATATACGCAGACAGCATTCTCGAAAAAGAACTCGAAATCCAGTCAATAGAACAGGTCGCCAATGTCGCGACACTGCCGGGCATTGAAAAGGCATCTCTGGCAATGCCTGACATACACACAGGTTACGGCTTCACTATTGGCGGGGTAGCGGCCTTTGATTTAAAAGAAGGGATCATCTCGCCCGGCGGCGTAGGCTACGATATAAATTGCGGCGTCAGACTCCTCAGGAGCAACCTTACAAAACAGGAAGTGTTCCCGAGGATAAAGAACCTCGTAGATGTTCTTTATAGAGAAATCCCTGCCGGAGTCGGCTCAAAGGGCAAAATCCGTCTCAGTCCTGATGACGAAAAAAGGGTGCTCACCAAAGGAGCCCTGTGGGCTGTGGAAAACGGCTTTGGCGAAGCATCAGATATAGAGCATACCGAATCCAGGGGAATGCTTGACGGAGCTGACCCGTCCCTCATCAGCAGCAAGGCCTATGAGCGCGGCAGGGCACAACAGGGAACGCTCGGGTCAGGGAACCATTTCCTTGAGATTCAATATGTTGACGAAATTTATGATGAAGGTGCAGCAAACAGTCTCGGCCTCTTTGAGGGGCAGATGACGGTGATGATCCATACTGGCTCACGCGGGTTCGGGCATCAGGTCTGCACGGATTTCCTCGAGGTGATGGAGCGTGCTGCCGGCAAATACCGGATCGAGTTGTATGACAAAGAGCTGGCCTGTGCTCCGTTTAACAGCCCTGAAGCGCAGGATTACCTTGCCGCGATGCGCGCTGCTGCAAATTATGCCTGGGCAAACAGGCAGTGTATCATGCACTGGACCAGGGAAGCCTTCATGAAAACCCTGAACTTGTCTCCCCGATCACTCGGCATGAGCCTGATCTATGACGTTGCGCATAATATCGCTAAGGTGGAAGAACATACTGTCAGGGGGGCCAAAAAAAAGCTGATCGTACACAGGAAAGGCGCCACACGCGCCTTTCCTCCGAATCATCCCGAACTCCCTGAGATATACAGGCATGTTGGACAGCCGGTACTGATTCCCGGAGACATGGGAAGGGCCTCCTTTGTGCTGCTCGGCACGGAAAAGGCGATGCAGGAGACCTTCGGCTCAACCTGCCATGGCGCGGGCCGGCTAATGTCAAGACATCAGGCCATAAGAAAAGCCAAAGGCCGCGCCATCTGGCGTGAAATGGAAGACAAAGGCATAATTGTCAGGTCTGCCGGCAGAGGGACACTTGCTGAGGAGATGAGCGAGGCATATAAAGACATATCCGAGGTCGTAGAAGTTGTTCACCGGGCAGGCATCTCGAAAAAAGTTGCACGGCTAAGGCCTATGGGCGTGGTGAAGGGTTAAGACAGAACAGGAATACAACTGTTGTCATAACTGAATAAACATTGTAAAATATGATTATCATATTTTATGTAAGGAGGCGATAATGGCGATCGCAATCAGCGCAACAGATGCTGTCAGGAGGTTTTCAGAGCTTCTGAATGCCGTAAGATACCGGCATGACAGCTTTACGATCATAAGAGGCGGCAAACCTGCAGCGGCCATTGTTCCTGTTGAATCAGTCACAAGCGGGAAATCGCTGAAAGGACTTGGAGAGATATTAAAACTGCTACCCCACCTTGATGATAACGAATTATTTGCCCGTGATATTAAGGAACTTGTGAATGCTCAACCGGCTGCGCCGGAGAAATTACCGTGGGAGTGATATTTGACAGCAGTGAGATAATCTCAATTGAACGCAACAGAGAACAGGCAATAAAAATAATAGCCGGACGGGAGGATGAGCCGTTCGGCATCAGCGTTGTAACAGTTGCAGAGTTGTTGCACGGTGTTGAGCGGGCAGATTCTGAAGCGCGAAGACTCAGGCGGCAGGCCTTTGTAGAGAAGGTTATTGACCTTTTTCCTGTATATTCTTTTGATACATCTGTTGCCAGAATTTACGCAAGAATATGGGCTTCTCTGGCAAAGAGGGGTTTGACTGTTGGCGCGCATGACATGATAATCGCCGCAACTGCAATATCTCTTGATTTCACCGTGATAACTTCCAATCTTCGGGACTTTGAAAAGATCGAGGGACTACGCCTTGAAAAGAGGTAATGCCCGACTACGGATCATTTTACGTTTGTTAATATAGAAAACAGTGAAAAAACAAAAGCTTAGAATCGGCAAAATACCATATGCAAATCTTTTCCCCATATTTTATGCATTGGAAAAAGAAAGTGACTGTTCAGCGTATGAGTTCATCAAAGGCGCGCCGTCTGAGCTGAACAAAAAGATACGCGGAGGACTTATCGATGTAAGTCCTTCATCCTCGATTGAGTACCTGCGTTACCGGGACAAATATGAGCTTATTGAAAATCATTCAATAAGTTCCTGCGGACCTGTAGGAAGCATCCTCCTGTTCAGCAAAAAGCCGATAGAGACGCTGGGCGGGCTTCTTGTTCTTACCTCCTCACAGTCAGAAACCTCGGTTGCATTGCTCCGGATAGTGCTGAATAAATTTTATAAACTGGACTGTCTTTTCGAGAGTTCCGACAAACCCTTAAAGGACGCTATCGCTTCAGATACTCCGTATCTCCTGATCGGTGACGATGCCCTCAGGGAGGCCGGGAAGTGGCCTGATCTCCACATATACGATATTGGAGAGTTATGGCATAAATATACAGGGCTGCCGTTTACCTTTGCCCTCTGGATCGCACATAAGGACAATTGTTCGGAGAAAATCGAACTCTACAGAAAATTCATAAACGACCTGAATAGTGCAAAAATTTCTGCATTGAAAAATCTGGACATTGTCGCTGCCTCATTCCCACTGAAAGATATGCTTTCAGCGGAGGCCCTTATCTCCTACTGGAAAAGGATGTCCTTTGATTTCAGGGACGAACACAGGAAAGGGCTCGAACTTTTCGGTTCATATTCAAAAGAACTCGGCATAATATAGTTTCAAGACCTCCTTAAAAAAGAAAATGCTTCCTCAAAAAAGAAAGCCTTCTCCGGCTAACTATCAGGTTTTAATTGATTTTCCATCTGGCACAGATATTGAAAGAAACAGCCGGATAGTTTTTAAAAAATTTAATGGAAAGGAGGTGAAATCAAAATGAAAAAGACTATAGCAATCGGACTTTCATTAGTCCTTATGTTCGCTTTTGCCGCAGTAACCTTTGCATATCCGCAGGCAGCTCCTGCTGAAAAGAAGGAGGCTTCTGCCAAAATAAAGCAGGTTACCGGTGAAGTTACAGCAGTCGATGCAAAGGCCAAGACAATAACAGTAACCAAGAAAGTCAAAGACAAGGCTGAAGATACTGTTATATCAGTTGACGACAAGATGCTTGCAGATGTCAAACAAGGTGAAAAGGTGACAGTAAAGTACACTGTTACAGATGGCAAGAATGTAGCCAAGTCTGTAAAGAAAAAAGAAGTAAAGGTTGAAAAGAAGGAAGCTCCTGCCAAGAAGGAGGCGGCTCCTGTAGCAGCTCCGGCAGCTCCGGCAGCGCCTGAAAAGAAGAAGGCGGCAGGTTACTAAATCATCTGCTGATTTTTACATCTTTTATGAACATCCCTCGAGGGTTGAAATATACCCTCGGGGAAGTGTTCCGATAGCGGACCAAACGAGATCATAATACACATTAATATATAGAGGAGAATTATCCCATGAAACAAAGCATACGCTACATAATGACAATCTTGATCGCTGCATTCTTCATTGCCGGCTGCTCAAAACAGCCTCTGCAGGAGATAAATACCGCAAAGTCAGCGGTTGATTCCATAATCTCCGAAGGCGCTGAAAAGTATCTGCCGGACGATGCAAAAAAAATAAATGATGACTTAAACAAGGCGATGGAGGAAGTAAAGACCCAGGACGCCAAAATAATCAAGAACTACGACAAGGCCAAAGAAATGCTCGCAGCCGTACAAGCAGAGGCAGAAGCGATTAATTCAAAGCTGCCTGCTAAAAAAGAAGAAGCAAAGAAAGCCGCAATCACTGCGATGGAAGACGCCAGGGCAGTCATGGATGAGACAATGGCGCTGTTTGAAAAGGCTTCAAAGGGAAAAGGCTTGAAGGCAGATACTGAAACCCTCAGCGCTGAAGTAAATAACCTCGAAGAATCCTTTAAAGAACTCCAAATGCAGATTGAAAGAGAAGATTATCTGACTATCGCTTCCAAGGCTGATGAACTCAAAAATAAAGCTTCAGAACTGTCAACTCTTTTAAAGCAGATACCGGCAAAAACAGAAAAAAAGAAGAAATAGCTGCTCTTTTTAAATATAACAGAAAGCAAGTTTTTTCATCCCTGACTTGCTTTCTGTTTTTTTTAGGATTTAAACAATTGACACACATCTGATTATTCCCTGTACAATTATATATGCGGTTCAATAAAAATATATTCAAAGACTATTTTCTCAGGCTCTCTCTGAATCAGAAACTGGTAGCGATGATGCTCCTGCTGAGCCTGAGCATCATAACTGTATTTATTGCGCTTTATTCCAAAGCTGAACAGGACATTTTTAAAGAGTTCGAGTCCCGCTCCACTGAATTGTCAAAGGCTATCCAGATTGCCGTTGAAGAAGTCACCAGCAGCGGCTCTACAGATGTAAAACGTCTTGAGAACCACCTGAAGAAGCTTGACGCAAAAGGGGTAACGGAGATTTCCGTCATCAGCAATTCCAACAAGATCATCTCCAGCACAAACCCGAAGGATGTGGGAAAATGGTTAACGACAAAGAAGAAGGAATTGATCTTCAAGGCGCAACTGGGAGAAACTGTTACCGGAGAGGGAAATTCATATAACGTAATCATTCCTGTCATCGTACGCGAAAAACAGTATGGTTACATAAACCTGACAATAAACACAGAAGATTTCAGCGCTTTGATGAGGGAAAGGCTCCTTCAAAGAGTCACGGCTGCACTGGTAGTATTCGCAATAGGGACGATATTTATCGTATATCTTGCAAGGAGATATACAAAACCCATAGAAGACATCGTTGCGGCAGCCCGGATGGTTGCCGGAGGGAATCTCGACCATGAACTCCATACTGAAAGAAAGGATGAAATAGGGGAACTGACCCAGAGTTTTAATTATATGGTCAGGAAATTGAGAGAGGAGCGGGAACTCGAAGAAAAGCTCAGAAAGGCCGAGCACCTTGCGGGCATAGGGCAGTTTTCAACGAGTATAGCCCACGAAATAAAGAACCCTCTGAATTTCATCAACCTCTCGATAGATCACATAAAAGAAAAGTATACCCCCTGTAACGGGGAAGGGAAAGAAACCTTTGATTCACTGATCGTCAATATCAAGGGCGAAATCCAGAGGGTAAGCAGATTTGCAGAAAGCTTTCTCGAATACGGCAGACCGCTTGAAATCAACGCCAAACCGACAGATATCGGAAAGCTGATTTCGGATGTGCTTGAACTGGTTTTGGCAAAGGCGCAGAAGGAGCATATACTCATAGAACGTGACTTTGATCCTGTGCCTGAACTCTCTTTGGACCCTGATCTCATAAAGACATGTCTTTATAACATCATCCTGAACGCGTTTCAGGCGATGCATAAGGGCGGAAAGCTTGTCCTCAAGACAAAAATAATTGATACTAAATGCTGCATTTCAATTGAAGATACAGGAGAAGGCATATCTGAGGACAGACTGGCAAGGATATTCGACCCCTTCTTCACAACAAAGACAGGCGGGCTCGGGCTTGGACTTGCCTTGACCAAAAGGGTCATGGAAGAACACAAGGGAAAAGTAGATATAAAGAGCGCTGAAGGTGTCGGGACCACTGTATTATTATTTCTGCCTATGGAAAAGGAGATCTGAAATGTCCGTTATTCTCGTTGTTGATGATGAACCGCTGCAAAGAGAGATACTGAAGACTATCCTCGATGACGCCGGTTATGAGACCTATACAGCAGCCTCTGGTGAGGAAGCGCTGAAGATCCAAAAAAAATATAACCCTGAGGTCCTGCTGACAGATCTGAAAATGAAAGGCATGGACGGGATAGAACTGCTCGAATCAATACTCCTTGATTCATATGCCCCGACAATGATCATCATGACCGCCCACGGCACCATAACCTCTGCGGTTGAGGCGATAAAAAAGGGGGCCTTCGATTACCTTACAAAACCCCTCAACAAAGACTCTCTGCTTTTGACAGTCCAAAGGGCTGTCGAACGCTCGGAACTCATGAAAGAAAACCGTCAGCTCCATAAAGAGCTTTTTGACAGGTTCAGGATGGAAGGCATCGTGGGGAAGTCAGAAAAAATGAAGGAAGCCATCGATATCATGAAGAAAATCTCCCCAAGCCCTGCTACGGTACTCATCGCAGGTGAAAGCGGGACAGGGAAGGAACTCGTCGCCAGGGCGATACATTATAATAGCCCGCGGCGCACAAAACCCTTCACCGCATTGAATTGCGCTGCAATACCGGAAAACCTTTTTGAAAGTGAACTCTTCGGATATGAACCCGGAGCTTTCACCGGAGCTGCCTCAAGAAGGATCGGCCTTATTGAGGCTACCAACGGCGGGACGCTTTTTCTTGATGAAATTGGCGACCTTCCCCAGATGATGCAGTCAAAACTCCTCCGGGTGCTCCAGGACAAGGAAATAAGGAGACTCGGGGGGAAAGATTCCATCAAAATCGATGTCAGGGTCATTACGGCAACGAACAAAGACCTGGTGAAAGAACTCACAAAAGGCTCTTTCAGGGAAGACCTCTATTACAGACTGAAGGTCGTTACGATAGAATTGCCGCCATTGCGGAGCAGAAAAGAAGATATACCTGACCTTTCATTCTTCTTTATGGACAAATACAATGTCGAATTCGGCAAGCGGCTCAAGAATATTGAGCCTGCTGCCATCCAGGCCCTTTCAGAATATAACTGGCCCGGAAACATACGGCAGCTCGAATCCGTTATTGAACGGGCAGTGCTTATGAGCGATACCAGCGCTATTACCCTGAAAGATATAAAAGGGGAACTCCGGATTCCGCAGCCTGTGACCACAACCTCTTTTGATCTGCCGGACGAAGGGATAAACTTTGAGGAGTTCGAAAAAAACCTCCTGAAAAAGGCGATGACAAAGGCCAACGGGGTCGTAGCAAGAGCTGCAAAGCTTCTCGGCATGAGCTATAAGACCTTCTGGTACAGATGGGAAAAACTGAATATGGAAAACCCTTCAGGGAAAAAGGCTGACTGACACCTTACCACCCCTTAATCCCCTGCTGAGATTCTTACCACCTCCCGAACGCTTTCGGGAGACAGAGCCGCCGGAATGACCACCTAAGGGTGTTTCCGGACTTTTTACGAATTCATCAGAGTTAACTCTTTGAAATATTTGCCCGGTTCTTTTCAGACTTATTTGCCATATTAAATGCCTTGCCTCTCGCTTAAAGCGCCTACTGTTGGCTGTGGCCTCTGTGGTTTCATTTTTTTCTTTCATTTTTCATATTACTTTTGACATTACCGATTGCATTTTTCGGGTTAATGCGGATATTATAACTGATTGCCGAAGTGGCGGAATTGGCAGACGCGCCAGATTCAGGTTCTGGTGGTGGAAACGCTGTGGGGGTTCGAGTCCCCCCTTCGGCACCAACTTTAGGATAAATCAGCTTTTTATTTCGATTTTTTTAATATAACTGAGGCTTGAGATTTTATCTGTTAATTCTTTCATGGAAACTCTGTCTTTGAAGGAGAAGCCTCAGGATAATTTCAGTTGCTGTAAGCATTGTTTTTATTGAGTTGTTAAGCTATCAACAGGATACACTATTTTACGATCACTTTGTAGAATCTTCTCTTGCCGACTTTAATTATATATTCGCCCTGCTTAAGTCGTATGTCAGGATCGGTCAAGGTGTCATCGTTGACCTTCACTCCGCCTTGCCTGATAAGTCTTATCGCTTCTCCGCTGCCTTTTGCAAGACCGGTGTCTTTCATGATCTGCGGAAGCCAGGCAGCATTTGGAGCGCTGTCAGAAGCAATCTCTACAGAGGGCAGGTCTTCGCTGTTATCTATTTTTTTCTCTTCGAAAACCGCGTGATATTTTTTTGCCGCGCTGCCAGCCTCTTCAGTTCCATGATACCTGGCAACGATCTCCATAGCGAGCTGCTTTTTGGCATCCCGTGGATCAAGCGATTTATCTTTGAGTCCAGCCTGAAGGGTCTTGAATTCCTCAAGTGAAATCCGGCTCAGAAGCTCATAATAGCGCTCTATAAGACTGTCCGGGAGGCTCATGACTTTCTTAAACATGCCGGTCAGCTCTCCGTTTACATATTCAAAGGCAGGCTCGTCTATCCCGATATAATTACCAAGGCTCTTCGACATTTTGTTGACGCCGTCGAGGCCTTCAAGCAGGGGCATCATGAGCACAACCTGTTCTTCCATGCCCATCTTTCTCTGTAGTGTCCTGCCCATCAGAAGGTTGAATTTCTGATCAGTCCCTCCAAGCTCAACATCAGCCCGGAGCGCGACAGAATCATAAGCCTGAAATAGAGGATAGTAGAATTCAAGTATGCTGATATCCTGTTCGTTTTTAAATCTCTTTTTGAAATCATCCCGTTCCATCATCCTTGCGACAGTCTGCATGGAACCAAGCCTTACAATCTCCATGCTGTTCATCTTGCCCAGCCATTCACTATTGAAATTTATCAAGGTCTTTTCAGAATCAAGGATTTTAAATACCTGTGCCTTATAAGTCTCGGCATTCTTTAAAACTTCTTCATTTGTGAGAGGTTTGCGCGTCTCGCTCTTTCCAGCAGGGTCGCCGATCATGCCGGTAAAGTCACCTATTAAAAAGATGACCTCGTGTCCCAGTTCCTGAAACTGGCGCATTTTTTCAAGCAGTACAGTATGGCCTAAATGTATATCAGGGGCTGTCGGATCAAATCCGGCCTTGATCTTAAGGGGAATATTCTCCCTGAAAGACCTTTCGAGTTTTTTAAGAAGATCGCCCTCGCTGATTATCTCAACAGAGCCTCTTTTGATTGTCTCAAGCTGTTTTTCCGGTGTAAACATGGAGATTATGATAACTGCTGAGGGTAATTGCAGTCAATTTCTAACGAAACGGCAAATGGGTCAGATACGATAGGGCGCTTTCCGGCTTGCCTGCTTACTCTTCCTCAACAATAAGCAGAGGCAGCCCGCAATCCTGGCACTCCCTCGCATCTGCCGGCACAGGCGAACCACAGGCCGGACACTTTCCTTCTTTGATCAATTCACTGGAAACGCGGAGTTCCGGATTAATGTCCATAAAGTATTCCTCGATACGCTCCTGTGCCTTATCAATGTCATCTGAGGAGACCACTAACCGGCATTTGTCTCCGCAGCATCCTTTCCTGCAGCCGGTCTCGGAATGGATGCCGCAGGGTATGCCGGCGTCTATGAGAACCGAGCGCAGTTCACTCATCCAGCCCAGGTCGCCCTCCCTGACAACAACTCCGTTTTCCACAGTCTTTTCATCGAGACGCTTTCTTTCCGCCTGTGCCTTTCCGTACTCTTCAGGGAAGAGGAGGGCCGCGCCGCAATCCGCGCATTGCCGGATATGCGGGAGATACTCTGATTCGCAGTCAGGACATATCTTATTGAGGTTCATATGCAGAGATTTTACCACAATTTGAAGGCTTAGGTAATAATGGAAATCCCTGCCCTATTTGTATCCGTTCAGTTACGGGTTGCCAATGAGCAGCCAGAAGAAGGATTCCCGAATCCCGAATCCCGAAAGCTTTCGGGAGTCGGGATTCCTTCTGTGAGTGGGTCATCGAAAACCCGTAACTGAACGGATACTTGGCTCGTGCCAAAATTATTGAAAAAAATTCACGCAACTTGTATAATTTACATTATCCCTCGATGCTGCCCGCGTTCCCCTCCATAAAATGCGGGCAGCATCCCCCACTTTCAGGCACATATCACTTCCATTATTCGGGAAAGCTCTGCTGCTTTTAATGAAAAACTTAAAAGAAGCTTCTCCTCAGTCATTCTATTCTTCTTGATATTTCACTGTTGTTTTGTTACCGTCTATATTGTTTGAACTTTCTTTCCGGAGGGGATGTGCATATTGATTTAGGCAGATGGACAGCGGCTGAACTGGATTTAATCATCCGTGAAGCCTCACTCATAAAAGACTGCGGTTTACGCATAGGCTTTCTTTCCGGTTTTTTCCTTGGTCTTGAGTATAAGGAAGCAACCTTGATCGGTGATAGCGGCGCTTCCGAAGTCTTTGTTCTGAATCTCTCAGGGGTTGACTGTTTTACGTTTATAGACTATGTGGAGGCGATGCGCCTGTCAGACTCTTTTGAAGGCGTCCTGAATAATCTTCAGAAAGTGAGATACCAAAATGGCGCAGTGAACTATAAGGACAGAAAACATTTCTTTACCGACTGGCCTGCATATGAGCCCGCAACTGTCGATGACATTACAGAGCAGATAGGAGGGAGAAAGATCAAAAGTGTTTCCAAAATGCTGAACCGGCAGGAAGACGGAACTCTTCTTCTGCCAGGAATCAAATCTCCTCAGCGCACGATCAATTATATAGCGCCTGAAAATATTGATGATTCAATGCTCCAGAAGCTGAGAACAGGCGACTACGCCGGCATTTATTCAACCCTGCAGGGGCTTGACGTCTCACATGTGGGGATCATCATCAAAGACGGAAACACTGTCACGCTAAGACATGCCTCATCAGACAGGAGATTCAGGAAGGTTATGGATCAGAATCTGCAGGAGTATATGTCAGGAAAGCCAGGCCTGATTATTTTAAGGCCCAGGGATTATCGGATATGAAGAATAATATGAGTCACGCGGATATATTCTATGTTTAAGGTGATTTTCAGCAGACGCATGTTTGTCTCCTTTCTCATGGGGTTTGCCTGTGGACTGCCGTTGCTTCTCACCTCCACTGTCTTGCAGGCCTGGATGAAAGAAGAGGGTGTTGATCTTACATTGATCGGCTTAATGGCGCTGGTCGGGCTTCCCTATACCCTGAAATTTCTCTGGGCTCCTTTTCTTGACAGATTTACGCTTTCATTTCTGGGACGCAGGAGGGGATGGCTGCTGGTTGCGCAGATAGCCCTTATTTTTGCGATAGCCGGGCTTGGGTTTACCGGTCCTGCACGAAATCCTGTGATAATGGTGCTTGCGGCATTGCTTGTAACCTTCTTCAGCGCTTCGCAGGACATCGTTGTTGATGCATACAGGAGAGAAGATCTTGCTGATGAAGAATTGGGCCTTGGTTCTTCTTTCTATATTAACGGATACCGTGTAGGGATGCTGCTGGCTTCAGGGGGTGGTCTGATCCTGGCTGATCATCTGCCCTTCTCAATGGTCTATCTGATCATGGCGGCCTGCCTGCTGCCTGCTATTATAACCACGCTTTTGACACCCGAACCCCTGGTTTCAGCCGGGACTCCAAAGACTTTGCGAGCGGCTATTATAGAGCCGCTGGTCGAATATTTCAGCAGAGAGAACGCGATGATGGTCCTCGCTTTTATTCTTTTATACAAGATCGGCGATACTATGGCGAGCGCAATTACAACGCCGTTTTATCTTGATATAGGGTTTTCAAAAACAGAGGTCGGCGCTGTAGTGAAACTCTTCGGATTCTGGGCGACTATCGCAGGGAGTCTGATAGGCGGCGTGCTGATGCTTCGCCTCGGGATAAACCGTTCGCTCTGGATATTCGGTTTTCTCCAGGCAATATCAACAGCGGGCTTTGCCCTGCTTGCCCATATCGGTTATAGTGTTCCGGTCTTGTCAGGGGTCATCGCCTTTGAAAACCTGACCGGCGGAATGGGCACCGCAGCTTATGCAGCGTTTATGGGGAGCATCACAAACAAAAAATTTACCGCTACACAGTACGCGCTTCTGAGCAGCCTTATGGGAGTCCCCAGGGTGCTGGCCTCTGCGCCCACAGGGTTCCTTGCAAAACATATGGGATGGGAGAACTTCTTTATCTCCTGTGTTTTTATCGCGATTCCAGGGATGCTGCTCTTGTTGAAATTTGCGCCGTGGAATCCCAGGGGTGTGAAATAACATACCTGAATATGGATAGCGCATAACCTGAACCAGTCGAAAAGTTGAATGTATAGCTGTCTATGCCCTAATATATCTGAATGCATTTTGATATCCTGTCATCTGACGGCCATGCGAGGCGCGGCATAATCCATACCGAAAATGGAAAGATAAATACGCCTGTTTTTATGCCGGTCGGCACACTCGGCACAGTAAAGGCCATGTCTTCAGACGAGCTGAAGGAACTAGACGCCGAAATAATCCTGGGCAATACCTATCATCTCTATCTGAGACCCGGCATGGACGTTATGTCTCATTTTGGCGGACTGCATAAGTTCATGAACTGGGACAGGCCCATACTCACAGACAGCGGCGGCTTTCAGGTCTTCAGCCTTTCCGCGTTCAGGGATATTAAAGAAAACGGAGTTCATTTCAGATCGCATATCGACGGTTCGCTTCATTTTATAGGTCCCCTCGAAGCCATGAAGATACAGCGCATTCTCGGTTCTGACATCGCCATGGTGTTTGACGAATGCATACCTTACCCTTCTACCCGCGAATATGCCTCAAAGTCGGTTGAACTTACGACTTCATGGGCAAGAAAATGCAAGGAGAATCAAAATCCCGGCCAGGCGCTTTTCGGCATTGTGCAGGGCGGCATGTTCAAGGACTTAAGAAAAAGAAGCACAGAGGATATTCTGGATATCGGTTTTGACGGCTACGCAGTTGGAGGAGTCAGCGTCGGAGAACCAAAAGAAGAAATGCATGAAATCATTTATTTTAACGGCCCCCTTCTGCCGGCGGATAAACCGAGATACCTCATGGGCATAGGCGACTTCGGCGATATGCTCAAAGCTGTTGATGCCGGGTTTGATATGTTCGACTGCATAATGCCGACACGGAATGCGCGGCACGGAACCCTGTTTACCAGTGAAGGGAAAACGAGCATCAAAAAAAAGGATTTTAAATATGACAGCAGCCCGCTTGACCCTGACTGCACCTGCTATACCTGCAGGAATTATTCGAGAGGATATTTAAGACACCTTTTTGTTTTAAAGGAAATCCTTGCCATGCGGTTAAATACCCTGCATAATCTGCATTTTTATCAGACTTTTTTCAAAAATATGAGGGCCTCCATCGAAGCCGGGGAATTTCAGAAATTCAAGGCGCATTGGGAAGCTGTTTTTAAAAACTGCGAAGCGGCTTCTGTTTGAAATTGTTAAATCTAAAAAAAGCATTTAGCCCATCTTCCGCAGTTATCTTTTAATATTCATCAAAAAGATATGTAAGCGCTTTGGAAATCTGCGCTGATGGGGACGGTGGTATTGCCAGATTCTGAAAAGCAGATGTAGTGAAGAAAAGCCCCTTGCGGATGACGCGCAAATAGTTCATGCTTTTTGACATGTACCTGCGGCGTTATGGCAAGAAAGTTGATGGAGAGGAATACGGCTATTGGACGCCGGCAGAATCCGTCCGAACCGCCAGAGGACCCCGGCAGAGGGTTGTAGCAACCACAGGCAAGTTGCCGGATTTTGATAAAGAGGAGCGGTTTGGCCGGGAAGAGATTGGACGGATATTGACCGGCAAGCCTCAACCACAAGACAGCCTGGTTTATTTCTTTTCATGGCTAAAACCATTGATTACGTGTAAAATATAACATTGAAAAGTGCGGATTGCCGTATCCTCAGGGCCTTCTTTCAGAAAGTCCCGGGGATTTCCTCTAACGCAAAAGAATTAAGGAAGGTCAATAGATTATGAAATTTGAAGATTTCTCACTCAGCAAAGAGACGCTTAAATCAATATCAGTAATGGGATATGAAGAACCAACGCCCATCCAGGTCTCCGCAATACCCATGGTCATGGGAGGCGCGGACCTCGTCGGACAGGCCCAGACAGGAACAGGGAAAACAGCGGCATTTGGCATTCCTATTGTTGAATTACACAGTAAGGGCAAAAAGCCCTTTGCGATAATTCTTGAACCAACGCGTGAGCTTGCAGTTCAGGTAGCGCAGGAGATGATCAAGATAGGGGCCAAAAAAAATGTCGTTGTGCTTCCGGTCTACGGTGGCATGTCCATAGAGACGCAGATAAGGGCGCTAAAAAAAGGAGTGGATGTTGTTGTCGGGACCCCCGGACGCGTCATTGACCATATAAAAAGAAAGACCCTATTACTTTCTGATATTAAGATAGTTGTCCTTGATGAGGCTGATGAGATGCTCGACATGGGGTTTATTGATGACATCGAGTCCATACTTAAGACAACTCCGCCTGAGCGGCAGACGCTCCTGTTTTCAGCAACTATGCCCCAGCCCATAATGAACATCGCAAAAAGATACATGAGAAACCCGGAAAAAATCCGGATTAATACCAAGGACTTCATAGTAACAGAAATCAAACAGGTTTTCTATGAGGTGCGGGACGCGGACAAGATAAACGCGCTTTCAAGACTCATTGACGTAGAGGACCCGAAGCTGGCGATTGTCTTCTGTCATACCAAGAGGGACGTAGATGACGTTGCAATGAAGCTGGAACAGATGGGGTATAATGCAAGCGCGCTTCACGGAGATTACACTCAGGCCAGGCGGGATGAGGTCATGGGAAAATTCAAAAAAGGAATGATTGATATACTTGTGGCAACAGATGTGGCGGCAAGGGGACTCGACATAAAAAATGTCACCCATGTAATCAACTACAGCATTCCGCAAAATCCTGACAGCTACATACACAGGATAGGCAGAACAGGAAGGGCGGGGAAATCCGGGATCGCGATAACCCTGGTAACCCCGAGGGAATATAACCATCTCCGGCTGATCGAAAGAACGGCCAAGACAACAATAGACCGGAAAAAACTGCCCTCTCCACAGGAAGTCCTCAAGGCAAAAGAAAAAAATATCACTAAAGATATCTCTGAAATAATCTCTGCAAACAAGCATGCTGCATACAGCGCCTTCATCAAGGATTTATCAGAACAGTTCAGTTTTGCCGACATTGCGGCAGCAGCCTTTCATATGGCCTATGGCGAGCCTAGAGAACAGCCTATAGCGGAGATACGGGAGAGGGAAAAGACCAGTGGCGGCGTAGTCCGCCTGTTCATGACGATCGGCAGAAAAGACAAGGTGAAAGTGCCTGACATAATAAAATCCATCGCAGCAGAGGCCAACATTCCTCAAAGCAAGATCGGCAAGATAGATGTTTTCGATAAATTCACCTTTGTTGAAGTGCCTGCAGAACTTGCCGACCGCGTAATCCGTTCAGTGGATGATGTAATCATGATGGGCAGAAGGGTCAAGATACAGCAGGCGCAGGCAAAAGGCCAAAAGAGGCATTAGGCTCAATTCAGGTCCTTACAACAGGAGGCAGGCGGAGTCAATAGTTAACAGGCAGACGTTTATGAATTTTCAGAGGATTCTGAATTAATACGTCTCTCCATTAACTTGTAGACTTCTTTTCTATGCCGGATGCCGATGATCAGCACATTTTGATCCTTTATTAAATAAACCACCCTGTAATCGCCGACGCGCAGCTTCCAGTATCCCTTCAGTGTTTTTCTGAGCGGCTCTCCATACTCATGAGGAGCAATGGATAATCGCGCTTCTATCGCAGTCCTGATACGCAATTTTATATCTGCATTTAAAGCCTGAATATCATCAGTCCTGACGGCTGGATGGTATTTGAGGGTGAAAGACATTCAGCTCCACACTTCATCGTGGGATAACGCCTTTTTCCTGTCAAATGACTTCATGCGATCATCGGCAAAGACTGCAAGGGCTGTGTCTTCTTTCAGTTCCAATGCCTCCCTGATCAAATCCCGCACCACCATCGCCATAGATATGCCGCTGTCTTCCGCCATATCATGAATAGCAGCATAGAGCGGACGTTCAACAACTATATTTATTCTCGGATTCTTTGCCGGCATAATTTTATCCTCCTCTTTATTTTGATATAATGTAACACAAGTGGAGCACTTTATCAAACAAAAATTAAGTGCATTATTATCCCTCATGTTGCTGATCCCATGTTTTTTCGTAAAAATCTGCTATTTCAGAAGGACGATTGATAATAAGTCCAAGCAATTCAGAAAGAGGCTTGTTCAAAACGACTGGTTGAAATCATTGTCCTCTGTCATCCCTCAAGTTGGTTAAATTGGCAACGTTCCGCAAAGCATCCCAAATTTCGTAGGATTGTTCCAGCTCCCAATTTACCTTGGCGCTACGAGCGATTTGTTAGGTAGTTCTCTGCGGAGTTGCTTTGCCAACTACTCGCCATTGAGACTCAATGGTGTCGGCTGATAAATCAGCACCACAATCCCATTCGACAAAATATCCGCCATTGAAAACCTTCAGAAATTCGGTGTGATCTTGAAGGGCTTCAAACGCCTCATACTTCAAATAGGGACTGACATCAAAATTGCCAATGCGCCCATCGTCTGCAACGATGGACAACACCCAATTGGGTTGTGGGGAGATTTCTGCTATTCTCATTGGTCAAGTCCTTTGATCGGAAAAGGTTGCTTGCCGTTTGCAGCCAGCTTCCAGTCGGCAAGCAAATCTTCGAGATGAATTTCTATTCACGCGACGACCAGCTTATGTTTGTTCTGTGGCAGTTCACCAGCCAGAAGCGTACCGTCAAGAATTGACTACACTGCAACTTTCCCTTGGTAATCAGCATGTATATGTGGCACGTGATGTTTTTCGGTATCTCGAAAGAACATCCTGATAAGAATCCCATAAAACATCGAAATTGTAGGCATCACGTCTTCTCCTTCTTAGCTTTAGCCTGCTGCGGCTAACAAGAACTCGTCTTTCCGAATATAATCTATGAGAATAAACAGTTTTCGTTTTCACGTGTCCCCCGGTCGCGGCGAACCTTGCCCGTAGCACATGATAAAAGTTTATTTCGTTTAGGACTATAATGTCAAGAGTCAACAGACTGACAAGACCTGCCACGTTCAACAATGCTCTATTTCTCAACAATAATGACATTCGGGACACAACGTCCCCAAAATGCCCTTTAACGGCTGTAGCCGGAATTACTCTCGTGCATTGCTCGGCTGGAAATTAGGCATGCGCGAGGGCATGTATACCAGCAAGGCGTTTACCGATGCTTGCCTTTGCAATTTTCAGGTCATAAGACGCCTGAAGATTGAGCCAGTATTGCGGTGACTGGTTGAACGCACGACCGAACAGCAATGCCAGTTCCGCTGTTACCGGACGATCTCCCTTGATAACATGCGAAATCCGCATGGGCGATACTCCGATTGTGCGGGCGAACTCAGCTTGAGATATACTCATTTCTCCCAAGATTTCTGTCAGGAATTCTCCTGGATGAATTGCAGGCAAACCATTCTTAACCATGTTTGTATCTCCTTTAGTGATAGTCAACGATTTCAACATCATAAGCCTCTCCATTTTCAAAACGGAAACAGACTCGCCATTGGTCGTTGATGCGGATGCTCCATTGACCGGCGCGATCATGCGCCAGCGCCTCCAGTCTGTTGAAAGGCGGAAAACGTAAATCTTCGAAGCATGTGGCCCCATCCAACTGTGTCAAGCGCATCGCTGCACGCTTCAGTATGTCCTGCGGCAGGCGGCGAGATTTTCCGGTGGCAAAGAAGCGTTCTGTTTCAGCAGAGGCAAATGTCTGAATCATGAGCGGATTATAAATAAATTGTTTATTAATGTCAAGTGGCTGAGTTTCGAGTGTCAGAGCAAAATGAAAATGTCCGGTTTTCGGCAAAATGAAAATGTCTGGTTTTCATATTTTACATGATTTGCTTAAAAAAGCATCTTTCTCATAAAAAGTGGATTCGTAGAATCGCCATATTTGAGCTTTTTTAAACCA
>CAMTXX010000068.1:0-36935 GCA_947085825.1 uncultured Nitrospira sp.
ACCGCTGCCGGCAAACAGATGCAATATGACTGGAAAGAGTGGGAGTTGCCTTTAGACGGCAAGAGCGTGAAAATCTATATCCATGAAGTCGTTTTGAGCTATAGCCGTAAAAAGTATTATGTCAGTTCCCTGTCCGTCAGCGCCGCGGATATCATAAGGGCAATAGCGGCAGCGATAGAGTTTTTTGGAGGGCTGACAGAGGAGTTGGTAATAGACAATCCCAAGCAGATGGTTATCACACATAAGAAGAACGGCATGGTACGGTATAACGATGAGTTCTTAAGATTCTGCGGGATGTATGGCATACAGCCCAATGCCTGCCGGAATTACCGTGCTCGGACAAAAGGGAAAGCAGAGAGGCCTTTTTATTACTTACAGGAACATCTACTGAGGGGACTTGCGGTAAACGATTTGGTTGAATTTGACGGATTGCTTGAGGAATTCACGGCCAAATATAATGATCCCGAACGCTTTCGGGACACAGCGACCTCAAGGAATCCCCTGATGAAAGGTTTCAAAGAGAAAAGGATGCTCTCAAGACAATCCCATTGGTAGAACCTGCAATGCTTCACAACAAGCCGGTAAGGACAGTAAGCAATGACGGATATATAAGCTGGGAGGGGGCCTTATACCCTGTAGCAATGGGCTATTGTTTGCAGACGGTAAGAGTAGAAGCTGAATTTGGAAAAACCATCAAAGTCTATAACATGGGCGGAAGTCTGATCGCAGAACATAAGGCACGCTTGTTTAATAAGGGGATACGCCCTGTGCATCCGGAGCATGAAGACAGAAACGAAGCCTATATGAAGAAAAAAGAGTCGCACCGCGCCGAATCGCTCAGAAAGTTTATAGAGACCTTTCAGGAAACCGGACAGACATATGCAGAGGGGCTCAAAACAGCGGTAACCGCCAACCTGTACTGGCATATTGAAGAGATCATGAAATACACCATGCTTTACAGTATTACAGATGTGTCATCGGTATTGGCCGAGTGCATGGAGATCGGCGCCTACCATAAAAACAGCGTTAGGAGGCTTCTTGAGTGCAGAGGGCATCAGGATCGTTCTCTGGAGATTCTCAATGAACTACATATTCCCCCATCTGTGGACATAAGGAGACCGCTTTCCGCTTACAAGGTGGAGGTGACGTCATGAGTGAGCTTTACAGACAGATAGAGGGACATATGAGAGCTTTAAAACTCAAGGGAATGATTCCGGCGTACAGGGATTTGTCTGAACGGGCGACTGCGGGCAATCTTCAATATGAGGAATACCTTGCCCTGCTTTTGGAAGAAGAGGTCAAAAGAAAGACGGACAGCTCAGTAAAGGCAAAGATCGCTAAAAGCCGCTTGCCGTATCTGAAAACGCTGGAGGAGTTTGACTTCTCCTGTCAACCGGGATTAAAAGAAAAGGAGGTGATAAGACTAAGCAGCCTGGACTTTATAGAACAAAAAGGCAATGTGTTATTCCTTGGCCCTCCCGGCGTTGGCAAGACACATCTTTCGGTGGGCCTTGCAATGAAGGCGTGTATTGCACGGTACAGGGTCCTTTTTGCGACAGCGCAGCAGCTTATAGAAGACCTGATACTCTCAAAAAAGGACGGAAGCCTTGTGGAAAAACTAATGGCATACTCAAGACTCCATCTGTTGATAATAGATGAGCTTGGCTATATGCCGATAACAAGGGAACAGGCAAACCTTCTGTTTCAGCTTATCTCGATGAGATATGAAAAAGGCTCCATTATCCTTACAAGCAATTACAACTTCGATGAATGGGGTAAGGTGTTTGATGATAACGTGGTTGCATCCGCCATTATAGACAGACTGGTGCATCATGCGAGTATCTTCTATATCACCGGCAGCAGCTACAGATTGAAAAATAAGCTCAAGAAGGTTAACTAAAAAAGGGGGTCATTTCTATTTGCGGAAAAGGGGTCAAATGTGTTGACGATCTACACCTTGGCAAAGAGATGGTACAACGTATCCGCAATCAGGGTCCAAAGTAAATCGAAATGGATGCGAACCATGATGGGAGAAGACAACGCGTTCGCATTGAAGAAATTCACAATGTCGGCGAGCTTATTCTCGATATGCCATCTTTTCGCATAGATGATCAACAAGGCCAAGCTCTTTATCTCTTCGTTGTTGCTGATGATGAACGTCGGCTCGGCCCGGCCGTGGTCTTTTACGATCAACTGCCTGAAAGGCTTTTGTCCCTCAATCAGCGTTACCGTGCTTTCATGAACCGTGACGTGTTTGTACTTTCTTTTCGGGATCGGCAGATAGACCTTCCGCCAGTCCTTATCGGGAATTTTCAGGGCTTCTTCGATAAGCTTCTTGCTTCGCGTCCGTAGCGTAACGAACTTGATATTTGCCGCAGCCAGTTCACCGAGTATTTCATACTTGGTCAGTTTCGAGTCAAAGACCAGGGTTTCCTCCACTACTCCCTTGATTCCAATCCAGTAATCGACGAACCGCTTGATTTCCTCCGATGACTCGGAACGCTTGATGTCCGCGCGGGTGTACAAGAGCGAATCGCTTTCACCGTCTTGAGCAAAAAAACAATTGGCTCCCTTTAGCGTTTTACCCCGAGTGCCGCACCACACCCTTTCCATTTCCGACTCTTCTCCAAAGTGTGGGATTGAGTGGAAATCCAGGTTAATGGTCTTGCCGTGATATAACTCAGGATAACCGCTCCGCATACGACCGATGATTTTTTGTTGAAAACCGAAAACCGCGGATGCTTCCGTTCGGCAGGAATAGGAACACATATAAGTGGGTTTCGGCAAGGCATTCAAACCCGCGAAAAGTCCAAATCCGATATCCGTATCATACTGTTTGATATGGCTAAGTCGTTCATTGCCGATCAATTTCAGCGTCAGAAAGGACAACGTCGCCTGAACCTTTCCGATGTCGCTGGACTCCGGCAGGGCGCACTGCTGAACGATGTCGATGATTCCGCTCTCGATGATATAGGGAAGAAAGAAAAAAATGCCGGCCACCTGACAATCACACCGAAAGGGTTCCGTGAGGTTTTCGGGGAGATTTTCAGAACGCTGCGGGATAATCGTCCCCATTTTGCTGATACCCCGCTCTTTATCGGTCCTGCGGCGGAGCTTGGGAAACCCCGCGTCCATGAGCACTCTCTCCACGGTCCTTACTCCGATTAATATGTTCGACCGGCTCAGCGCCTCCGCGATCTCCCGTGAATTCAGCATCTTCTGACGACGCAACTGAATGATCAATTTCACGGTCTCTGGCGAGATGCGCCGCGTTATTGGTCCCTTCTTCACCGAAGGGAAGAGCTGAAACCTGCCTTTGGTTAGTTGATGTATTAATGTTCGCAGAGTCTGTGGAGTATAGCCGAATTTCCTGGCAATATCCTTAATAGCGCCTTCATCAAACGCCACTGCACGGAGGGCTTCGTATTGCTTCTGCCGCGGGGTGATATTTTTGGTGAAGAAATCGATTAGTTTCATAGTTTTATTATGACGCTTATATTGCTGTGAATAATACAGTAAGATTGAGTAAAAAGCAAGTGGAAAATGCTGAAATTAAGTAAAATAGTGAATTATTACGGGTATGTGATGTGAGTGCAGAGGTTATCGTGACAACTTATGAGCGCAATTGGTTCATATTAAGCGTCATATTTGTTCTATAATAGTTGGCGCTGAGTAGCGGGAATATACAGTAATATATGGCGATTATTGATGGGTTTGAGATTGGAGGTCAACAAAAAATATGACGCTTAAGCCTCTGTGAAAATCGGTGTTTAATACGGTACTCTCAAGAAGTATTATTAACTGCAAAATATCTCTGTTAGAGAAAGAACAACACAGACTTGGATGGGACAGTTAAAACAATAATGAAGTCACAGGGCATTCACAACAGCCCGCCTGACGGCGTACATTACCTGCTTGAGTTCTTCGGCTGCGAGAAAGAACAGTTGGATTCTCTTTCTTTCATGAGAAAGCTTCTTTCAAAGGCAATTGCCGATTCCGGCATTACCGTGCTGAATAAGCATTTCTACAAGTTCTCGCCCCACGGCATCACCGGCTATCTGCTTCTTTCAGCCTCACATATCTCGATCCACACCTGGCCGGAACACGGCTATGCTGCCTGCGACGTTTTCAGCTGCGGCGGGGAGTATGAAACAAGGGAGATCGTGAAACATATCAAGTCGCAACTCCGGCATGAAAAGATAAAGACAAGAAAACTCAAAAGGGGGTTCAGGGTAGTGCCCTGATTTGCTGAATGAAAAAACCATCTTTAAAAAATGGAAGCATAGATGCCTGCAGAATGTGTTCCGGGTCTGACTGCTGCCATGTGGTCAAGGAAGATGGCATGATAGAGCCACCTTTCTTGACCACATATGACCTTATGCAAATTAGCAGCGCAACCGGCCTTAATATTGAGGCATTTTCCGAAAAAAGAAAAAATTCTCACACTGGCAACAATATTCTCATACTGAAAATCCATCCCGATGGCCATGGCTGTATTTTTTTTGATAGGAATGACATGAGATGCGGCATTTATAAATCAAGACCTATAGACTGTAGACTTTGGCCGTTGGACATAAGGAAGTTTGCGACAAATGTGAAATCTGATCCGGCTGACTATCACATAGTGTTATATAAATTCCCGGAATGCAACTTGCCCGAAAAAGAACTGTCTCTACTCATAAAATACGCCGAACAAGCAGTTAAAAAAATTGGCGAGGAGTTACTGGATTTTGCGACATATTCTCCAAAAACGATGGAGACATTCGGGTTTGAGAGAATAAAATTACTGCGCTTTGATAGCCCATGAAAGAAAAGACTTTAAAAGAAGAAATCACGGAATTAAAACCGTGTTCACTCAGAGAAAATCTACCAGTATTCTGCATCGGTGTTCTGACCCAGTCGCTACTTATCTACGGCTTTGATTATGTTCTTTATCCAGCCGTGATCTGGAAGATGGGACCAGTAAACGGCGGGATAGTTATGGTATTTCTGACTTTTGTGGATTCTTATCTGCTTTTACGCTTATACGACTGGTCAAAGCGGGACTGGCTGGGAATAGAGGCAATAAAGGAGGCGAAGAAATATAAGGGGACGATAAAAGCTGTAAGACTCATATCGTGGGCATTGAAAAAAAGTGACCCGTTTGCAGTAGTCATTCTTTCGTTTATCGTAGACCCATTTATCGTAGTCTTATATATGAGGCATGAAAACTACCGATACAACGGCCTTGCGAAAAGAGACTGGATAATATTCTTTACGAGTCTCGCAATCGGCAGTATCTATTGGACGCTTGTCTGCTACATGGGCATTTCGCTTGTCGAATGGGCGTGGAAGGCTGTGGCGGGGTGAACAGAAGATGAAGACAACAATAACAGTTCTTGGGTTGATAGTCTGCCTATTAGCTGTTTGCGTGAGCGGCGTTGCAGATGAGGACGCACAGACTGACAAGAAATTCGGACTGACCGGATATCTCACCATGGATACTTACAGCAGTTATGTGGATAAGGTTTCAGGTGAAACACTGCACAATGGCCCTGTAATCTATCCGCACCTGAGAGCCCTTGGGCGCATATCTGTTCATCGGAATATACAACAACAAGGCTGACACTTTCTGCCCTCTTCAAACTCGGATATCTGGAGCTTACCCCTGAGATCAATTTCCAGAAGCGACTTGGCTATTCTTCCGAAAACGGTGGGATTGCAAAAGACAGAATCTACGACGGACTCAAGGTTGCTCTACCGTTCAATGCTTTGTGATCAATATGCGCGGGAAAAATAACAGACCGCTTTAACTTTATGGCATTGTAAATTGCCATTTGGCATGTTAAAATGCCAATAAATGGAGGTTTCCCATGAGAACAACTATTGACAGATTCGGCAGGGTGGTGGTGCCAAAGGAATTGAGGGATAGATTTGGTTTTCAGCCCGGCACTGAAATAGAAATCGCCGAGCATGACAGCGAAATCGTGCTAAAGCAGGCTGACCAGGCGACTCCATTGCAGGATGAAGACGGGGTGCTGATCTTTGCAGGAAAGGCAATTGGGGACATCTCCGGCAGTATTCGCATGCAACGGGAGAAACGTTTACAGAAATTGTCATCAGGTTTAATCTGATGACAATACTGTTTGACACAAGCGTCATTGTTGCTGCGCTTGTCAAGGCGCATCCAGTGCATGAGAGGGCTGTTTCGTGGCTGAAACGGGCCAAAACCGGTGAAGTGATTATGACTATCTCCTCTCATACCCTTGCAGAACTTTATGCTGTCTTGACAACTCTGCCTGTGAGTCCCCGTATATCTCCGGATATGGCTTGGCGGCTTATTAATGAGAATATAGAAAAGACTGCCACAGTTGTGCCGTTGGACACTGAGGATTATATCGAGACCTTACGCCAATTGAAAGCTGGTGGGTTTTCGGGTGGCATAGTTTATGATGCGCTTATTTTCAAAGCGGCTTTAAAATCAGGAGCTGACTCCTTATTGACACTGAATGCCGCTGACTTTACGCGATTTAGATTTGGAGAAGCGCCAAAGATCATCGAGCCGTAGAAAGGTACCGGCCCGAAAAGATCAGCTCTGTAAGACTGACACTTTCTTCGCTCTTTAAATTCGGATATCTTGAGCTTACCCCTGAACTCAATTTCCAAAAACGCCTCGGTTATTCTTACGAAAACGGCGGGCTAACAAAAGACAGAATCTACGGCTGGCTCAAGGTTGCTCTGCCGTTTGATATTTTATGAGCAATGGGCATTTCGCTGGTTGAATGGGGATGGAAGGCGGTTAGGGGCTAAATACCACGCTTGTCAAAAATGGAATCAGCGCTATTAAAATATTAACAAATTTGTTATATTAAATTATGTGGACGGTTCTTTATGATGAACGACTTGAAGAATGGATGCTCTTTATCCCCGCAGATGTCAAAGCCCGAATTCTAAGAATTGTTGATATGCTTACAACACAAGGGCCGCAACATGTAAAAGAGCCGTATGTAAAGCATATTGAAGGACATAGAAAATTGTTTGAAATTCGGGCAAAAGGGAAAGACGGAATAGCAAGGGTATTTTATTGCACCATTTCCGGTCAGCAAATTATTCTGTTGCATGGATTTATTAAAAAGAGCAATAAAACACCAAGAAGAGAAATTGATATTGCGGTCAAGAGAATGCAGGAGGTATTACATGGCTAAGTTAAAAGACTTCAAAAAAGTAAAAGCTGAGTGGCTGAAAGACCCTGCTGTCAAAAAGGAATATCAGGATTTGAAAGCTGAATTTCAAATGGCAGAAGAGCTTATAAAAGCAAGGGTCAAGTCAAAGATGACGCAGGCAGAACTTGCAGAAAAAATTGGCACAAAAGCCAGCGCTATATCAAGGTTAGAATCTCCGTATTACGGTAAGGCATCAATCTCCATGATTAAGAAAGTCGCGCAGGCGTTAGGTTGTGATTTGCAGATTAAACTTGTGCCGAAAGCACATTAACCACTACTTACCTCCGCCACGGCAAATTCAATGCCATGAACAAAAGGGACTGGACAATCTTCATGTCAAGCCTTATCCTCAGCAACGTCTAATTGGACATTGGCTGTCTACATGGGTATTTCGCTGATTGAGTGGACGTTGAAGGCGGTGACGAGTTAATGTTTTTTCTCATTAGCGCTCATTTCTGATATAATTAATTCATGGTTACTTTAGTGAGAGAACAGATAGAAGAGTTAGTCAGGGACAAGAAAATTTCCTCAAAGGAGATGTTAAAGCTGATTCAAAACATATCTGACCCATGGGAACAAGCCAAAGGCCTGTTGAAGCACAAGAAAATTAACGCGGTTGTGTGCCAGCGAAAACTTCGTAAGGAGTGGAATAGGTAAATCGGCCTGTGTTTACGTTAGACACCAATGTTCTTATCGGCTATCTCAATGACGACAAAAAAGTTGCAGAGCAACTTCTTGAATGGAGAAAAAACAACAAGAAATTTTTGATTTCCGTGATAACCGAGGTTGAAATTTTATCTTTCCCGCTGCTCACACAGGACGAAATTGCTACAATACAGCGATTTCTTCAGGAGTTTACAATTATATCTCTTGATACCCAATTAGCGCGTATGGCAGCAGAGATTCGCAGACAATACAAAATACAACTCGGCGACAGTGTTATTATTGCCACTGCCAAGCTTACAAATTCCATTCTTGTAAGCCTCAATAAAGATGTCTTAAAAAAAGCTGGGACATTGATTAAAGTTCAAACCATCTCCGGTTGATCATAGTTTTTTCAACAAACGCTTGTGTATACCACGGCAAATTCAACGGCATGAACAAAAGGGACTGGACAATTTTCATGTCAAGCCTTATCCTCAGCAACGTCTAATTGGACATTGGCTGATTTCGCCGGTGGAGTGGGCGTGTAAGATTATAATGTGATTTGCGCCGGAGAGAGTATCGAGAACCCTTCGGCGGAGGCGGCATGATTCAGCTTCTCATCAAAGGATGAAAATGACAATGAAATGTTGTTCTGACTGACTTTCAGCAGCTTCGCAGCAGAGAGATGAACAGCATCAAAACCGCGCAAGCCGTATAAGTTTACGAGACGTCCGGCCTCGACCTCATCAAAATCTATTCCGGCAAAATGCCCCCATTCTTTGGAGAATTTGGCTATGAGCAGATCAAAGTCCTTTTCAGATAAATCGCCTTGCCTGAAACGTCTGTTTATTGCCGACATTGTTTCAGGATACGCTATGCGGCAGGTTGCAACTATTTCGGCTTCCGCGACCCATTTTTTGACTAAAGACGTATGGGTTTCACTAACGTATAACTTCACGAGACTGCTCGTATCAAGATAAAGGATCACCGGCGCTCCTCAAGTACGGTTTTTGAAAGAGCTTTGCCTTTAATTCTTACATCTTCCAACCCTTCAGGTTTTCCGCCTGACCATTTGGCCTTGCCTGAGTCTATCAGCGATTTTATAGCGCTTCTTTCTTTTGAAATGGGAATGACCAGAGCCACTTCCTTGCCATGCTCTGTTATTACGATTTCTTCACCATGGCGTACTTTGTCCACGTAACTGCTGAGTCTGGTTTTTAATTCTTTTATTCCTACAGAAATCATAATAGCCTCCGCAATGTTTAATATGACTACAATATATCATAAAAATAGTTACCTTTGCAAGAATGCCCGAGTTGGTATCGAAGCGATAAAAAAGGTTTGAAGGGATATGCCGGACGTCCACTCTTAACGTCAGAATATCACCTTTCGCCCTTCAATACCCTTGAGCGCGAGCTTCAGTTCTTCAAATGTAGAATGTTCCATTATAAATTCCGTTGTCTTTCTGCCTATGTCTTCAAGTCTGTGGGCATCCGATGAGGTGATCCAGGGGATATGCCTGTATTGCCCGAACATTTCATGCGCTTTCGCTCTGTTTGTCCTGTACGATATCTCCAGTGCGTCAAACTCTACCCCCTCCGGTATAAAGCCGAGCTGGCCGATAATCCCGAATCCCTCACGGTCAATATGGCTTGCTATGGCAAGGCCGTTGAAGCCGTGTATTAACTCCACTATCCTGTTGACGGAAATATCTGTAGCCCCTATCAAAAGTCTCTTGTTAAACCCGAGCACCTCGTCGCTCTCATTTACCAATACCTGCATGCCGAAGGCCTCTTCAGCGTTTTCCCCTGACTGGAGATTCTCGTACACGACAGCCTGCATGTTGAAGGCGTCTGTTACACTTTCAAACAGGCCGAGAACATGGACTTCTTCAGCAGAGTTTATCTCGATGCCGGAAATCACCCTGATGCCTTTTTTTTTGGCGATCATTGAAGTCACTTCAACGTGTTCTGCTGTGTTATGATCACATACAGCTATGATATTTATGCCGAGTGAAGCGGCCCTTTCGACTATCCTCAGAGGGGTCATCGAAAGCTCGGAGCAGGGGGACAGGCAGGTATGAATATGGAGGTCTGCCCTGAATTCTACCGGCATCTCAGGCCGAGACTGTAAAGCCTCCCGGCAAGATCAAAGGCAGGCAGAGGGGTCGTCATGACAGGGATGTTCTCTTCAATAGCCTTTTTCAGCGTGTCTTCAGCAGGGCCTCTGTTGTTGACAAGTATGATGCCGGCCAGTTCTTTCAGAGAAGCCACGGCCACGATATTGAGATGGACCTGGATGGTTATCCAGAGAAAACCCTCCTTTGAATTTCCCATTACATCAGAGAGCATATCGCTGACATAGGCCCCTTTCACCTCTCTGCTGAGATCTGCTGAGGGGGTTTCAACTTTAAGGGAAAGACTGTCTATGATTTCCTGCAGTTTCATGGTCTGCTCCTTTAATTGGCAGGCGCCAGGTTTATCGTAAATTCCACTGTTGTCCCTTCTCCTGCTACTGAGTTTACGGTGAGGGTATCAGAGTTCCTTTTGATATTCGGCAACCCCATCCCGGAACCAAAGCCCATTTCCCTGATATAATCAGGGGCTGTGGAGTAGCCTTCTGTCATCGCGAGTTCGATGTTTTCTATGCCGGGTCCCATGTCCTGCACCCGGATCTTTATCATTTCCGGGGTTATACTGTAGTTCATCATCCCGGCCACTGCATATATGATCGTGTTCATCTCAGACTCAAAGGCTGCTATGGCAACCCTCCGGATGATGGCTGCCGGGATCCCCAGGCCTTCGAGGATGCCCTTCAGGTTGCTCGAGGCAGCCCCTGCGTTCTTGAAATCCTTGCCGGTAAGAAAAAAGACCCCTTCAGCGCTGTTCATCTTCAGAACTCCAGGCCGGAGCAGCTCCGGAGTCCTTTTTCGGAGAGAAGTCCGCACACATCGAACATCGAAAAACCTGTTGCGAGAAGGGGTATTTTTTTTTCTTCGGCCAGCGCTATCGTCTGTATGTCAGGTCTTTTGTTCTGTATGAAAACGATCGCCTTGATGGCGGCAACCTCTGCGGTGCGTATGACCTGCGTGTTTGTCAGGCCGGTGATCAACAGGGAATTGCTGATGGAAAATGCAAGCACATCGCTCATGAGGTCGGCGCAATAGGCCCTTTCGATCTCCATGCCCAGGTCTTCTCTTCTTGCAAGGACTACAGCCTTAAGCAAGTCCCTTATGTCGCTTAACAGCATTATTGATGGTAATGTATTCACAAATCGCCGTTATCCCTTTGCAGGCTCTATCTTTACTGCGTCGGCGCCTGCCGCGCCGGTTTCCGGATAACAGGTCAGCGCATTGACGCGGCCATGGGGAAAATGCACCGATGTAAATACTGACCCGTTTCTTACTGCTTCAGATACCTTTGCCTTGAGATAGATAGCGCCCCTCCTTGAGGATACCTTCACATGGCTGTTGTCGGATATGCCGAATTTTTTTGCATCTTCGTCACTTATTTCAAGGAAAGGTTCAGAGACAACGAGATTGAGCGCCTTTGACCTTGTCGACATACTGCCGGAATGCTGGAGGACATCCCGTGTTATGAGGGACAAAGGATACTCCTGGTCAGCAGCTTCACCCGGGGTATAAGAGACCGGCGTGAAAATTCTCCTGTCAGATTTTGTTTGTTCTTCCCTGATAGAAATTTTTATCTCTTCAGCTATGTTTTCAATATTTCTGGTGCTGATGTCGGTCCCCATGGATAAAGAAAGATTTCTCAGTATCTGCCAGTCGGGAAGGGCCTGCCCGGGGGCCTCGACCATCCGTTGTAATTTTTGTGTTATACCCTCGGCATTAGTATATGTGCCGTCTTTTTCCGCCCAGCCTGAAGCAGGCAATACAACATGCGCAAACTTTGCTGTTTCGGTCAGGGCTATGTCCTGAACAACAAGGAACTCAAGGGATTTCAGCGCCCGCATGATCTTTGAGTTGAAGGGAAAGGTCGATAACGGGTCTTCGCCCATAATATAAAGCGCGTGGATATTCCCGGTGTCATACAGCATCTCAAAGATATTTTTGCCGGTTGAAGTCCCTGAATCAGGCCTTGTCCCTGTTTTATAAAGGCCGTAGGTATTTGCATATTCCGCGGGTATCTGAAGCGCATCTGTTTCTTCACCCAGAAGTATTATCAGGTTCGAGGCTGCAAAAACAAGGTCTGTCCCTTTTGTGTTTTCGTTTAAGCTGACGGTGAAGGAAAGCATCCTGTCTTTTGCCTTTGCGAGTGTTTCGGCGGTTTCTGTGAGCAGTTCCACCGGAATTCCTGTAATGGCAGCCGCCTTCTCAGGTGTATAATTATCGAGGCTTTTTTCGAGCAGCGAAAAACCGGGAGTTTTTGATACGATCTCCCTGTTGAAGAGTCCCCTGTCAATGATTATCTTCATCAGTCCGTTGAGAAAAGCCACCGAGGTCCCCGGCTTCATTTTCAGGTGAGATGAACTGTGTCTTGTGAGCTTTGTCTCCCTTGAATCAGCCACGATGAGCCTTGCGCCCTCTCTCTTTGCCTGCATGATGTTCAGGCCGAATACAGGATGGGTAATGCTGATATCTGATTCAATAATAAGAATTGCATCCTTGCCGAGCGGGGATTTCATATCTATAGGATGAGCCTTTGTCCCAAACACCGTATCAAGGGCCTTCCGGACCTTTGCGTAACCGAAGGCTGCGGATGAATCGATATTGTAGGAGCCTACGACATTCACCATGAATTTGCGCAGCATATAATTGTCTTCATTTGTGCACCGGTGGGAACCTATCGCTCCGACGGCTTCTTTGCCGTAAGATTTTATAACATATTTCAAACTATCGCTGATATGCGTCAGGGCCTCGTCCCATGTTGCAGGGACAAGTTCGCCGTCTTTTCTTATGAGCGGCGTCTTAAGCCGGTTTTCGCTATAGATATAATCAAAGCCGAACCGTCCCCTGCCGCAGAGGTTGCCGCTGCTTCTGCCGCTGTCTTCCTTTGCGCGTGACCTGAGCAGTTTCCCTTCCTGCATTCCCAGTGTCAGAGTGCAACCGCAGCCGCAGAAGGGGCATATCGTGTCTTTTTCTTCGAGAAACCAGGCGCGTGCCTTGAATTTGAAGGGTTTGCTCAACAGCGCCCCTGTCGGGCAGATGTCGATACACTGTCCGCAGTAATCGCACTCAAGTATCTCGCCGAAGGCCGGCTGGACAACCGTAGGGAATCCCCTTCCGATCAGACCCAGCGCGCCCCGTCCCTGATGTTCTGAGCATATTCTGACGCATTTGCCGCAGAGTATGCACCGGTTTGCAGTGAGCTCTACCAAAGGTCCCCGCACATCAGGCGGGGACGCTTTTCTGTGGCGGATGAAACGGCCTTCCGGCTTTCCATATTCATAAGCCAGATCCTGCAGATCGCATTCCCCTGCCTTGTCGCATACAGGACAGTCAAGTGGATGATGCACCAGCAGGAGTTCCAGCACGGTCTGCCGGGCTTTTCTGAGTTTGGGAGTTTCTGTTTTGACTATCATGCCAGGGGCCACCGGTGTCGAGCAGGAGGCAAAGAGCCTTGGCTGGCCCTCGACCTCAACAACACAGAGCCTGCAGCCTCCATACGGCCTCAGTCTTTTATCGAAACAGAGGTTCGGTATTTTTATGCCGTTTTGCTGCGCGGCCTTCAGTATGGTGACGCCTTCTTCAACAGAAATTTTCTTGTCATTTATGGTCAGGTCGATCATTTATACATTCCCTCCTTCTTTTTTCGCTGCAGCAGCCGCAAGAAACTCCGCAGGATCGCCTTCAAAGCCGGCGGGCAGAATATTGATGGATTTGAATTTGCATGTGTCGTAGCAGGTCCTGCAGTGGACGCAGAGTTCCTGGATGATCTTGTGGGGCGCTTTCTTTTCTCCAACGACCGCCTTTGAAGGGCATGCCCTCAGACAGGCTCCGCAGCCCTTGCAAAGCTTCTCGTCTATCCAGAAAGTGGAGAGGTCTTTGCATACCCCGGCCCTGCACCACTTGTCTATTATATGGGATTCGTATTCATCCTTGAAGTATCTCAGGGTGGTCAGTACCGGGTTTGGAGCTGTCTGGCCGAGACCGCAGAGCGAGGTGGCGATAATGTCCCGTGAGAGATCCTCGAGAGTCTCCATGTCTTTTTCAGTCCCTTTTCCTTCGGTTATGTCGGTGAGCATGTCGAGCAGTATTTTTGTGCCGACCCTGCAGGGAGGGCATTTACCGCAGGATTCGTCTGCGGTGAATTCAAGAAAAAATTTGGCTGTTCCTACCATGCAGGTGTTGTCATCCATAACAACCATACCGCCTGAGCCGACAATCGCCCCTGTTGCAACAATATCTTCGTAGGTTACAGGTATATCAAGGAGACTTTCAGGGATGCACCCTCCTGAAGGACCACCGAGCTGGACTGCCTTGAATTTTCTTCCCTTCTTGGGTCCGCCGCCGATGTCATATATTATTTTTCTGAGCGGTATGCCCATCGGGACCTCGACGAGTCCGACATTGTTGATTGCGCCGGTGAGGGCGAAGACCTTGGTGCCGGTGCTTTTTTCGGTCCCGAGGCTACTGTACCATTCAGCGCCATTGAGTATGATCGGCGCTATCTGGGCCAGTGTCTCAACATTGTTCAGGACAGAAGGCTTGTCCCAGAGTCCTTTTTGAGCCGGAAATGGCGGTCTGGGACGCGGCATCCCCCGTTTGCCCTCAATCGAGCGCATAAGGGCCGTTTCCTCTCCGCAGACAAAAGCGCCTGCCCCAAGATAAATATCCAATTCAAAGTCAAATCCCGTATCAAGGATGTTTTTGCCAAGCAGGCCTGCCTCTGTTGCCTGGTCTATGGCAAGCTGCAGCCGTTTGACCGCCAGAGGATATTCAGCCCTGACGTATATATATCCGTGATTGGACCCTATCGCCCTGGCGCCTATGATCAGGCCCTCAATTACCGAATGCGGGTCTGACTCCATAACAGACCTGTCCATGAAAGCGCCCGGGTCTCCTTCGTCACCGTTACATAGCATGTATTTCACGTCAGACCGGGATTTTGATGCGAATTCCCATTTCAGACCTGTTGGAAAACCTGCCCCACCTCTTCCTCTCACCCCGGAATCCTTTACGACCTTTATGATGTCTTCGGGTGTCATCTGAGTGAGGGCTTTTGCAACTGCTTGATACCCGTCTCTGGCTATGTATTCCTCTATTTTTTCAGGGTCAATGAGTCCCTTGTTTCTCAGTACCCTCAGCACCTGATACTTGAAAAACGGGATGTCTTTCATCAAAGGCAATGCCACCTTCTTTTCCGGCTCCTTGAACATCAGCTTCTGGTAAGGCCTGCCTTTAAGGAAATGTTCCTCGACCAGCGCGGGAATTTCTTCAACAGTGACCTTCTGGTAGAAAATCTCCTCCGGATATACGACCATGACAGGCCCTTCGGCGCAGTAGCCGTTACAGCCTGTCAGCACCAGCTTTATCTCTTCTTCAAGCCCTCTTTTTTTCAGTTCTTCCTGGAGGGCGGTTCTTGTCTTCATGGCCCCGCTGGCCACGCAGCCGGTGCCTGCACATAACATCAAATTCGCACGAACCTTTTCCATTAATAGCCTCCTATTTTAAAAGTGTCAGTGTCAGTTTTCAGTGTTTGGTTTTAATATACTGACACTGACACTAATCACTGACACTATTTAATATGTTGTTTCACAACCTGACACCAGCACATATTTTTCGATGGGCTTTCCTCCCATGACATGCTCATGGAAGATCTCCCGCATCTTCTGTTCATTGAGATCGCAGTATCTGACAGGCGGCTGGTCCATGATCTCGACCGTTGCCAAAGGCTCGCGCGCGCAGAGCCCGGCGCAGCCCGAGGTCGTGACGATGACATCGGCTGTATTGGTATTGCTTATCTCGTCCATAACAGCTGTCATGACAGCCCTTGCCCCTGCGGCTATGCCGCACGTTCCCATGTGTACCGTGACCTTAGCGCGATATCCGCCTTCCCGCAACTGAAACTCGGCTTTATGTTTTTCTTTTATTTTCAGCAGGTCGTCTATTGTTAATCTTGCCATGTTATCCCTCCTGTTCAGCCATTTCTTCTTCCTGAAGTGAAGCACTCTCCCCAACAGAGGTTGGGTCATATTCCCCTATTATCGACAACACCTTTGAGGCGGTTAAGGCGCCGTATGTTTCCTGGTCTATCATCATGACCGGAGCGAGCCCGCAGGCGCCGAGGCATCTTACTCCCTCGAGCGAGAACTTCCTGTTCTCCGTCGTATCTCCAATATCGATTTTCAGGGTCTCACTGATCTTGTGTACGACTTTCTCTATCCCTTTTACATAGCAGGCTGTTCCGATGCATACCCTGATGTTATGGTCGCCCCTTGGTTTCATGGTAAAGAATGAATAGAACGAGACAACGCTGTGCACTTCCGCCTCAGGTATGTTCAGCCCTTTTGCCAGTCTTTTTTGTACCACCGGCGGCAGGTAGCCTACAATCTCCTGCGCGCGCTGAAGCACAGGAATGAGGCAGCCGGGCCTGCTTTTAAACTGTTCCACGACCCTGTCGAGTTCTGCTGCCATTGCAGGCGGAAATTCCTCAGAGACTTTTTGCTCCTCGGGCTGCACTCCCTTTATCCACTGGACGGCCCTCTGCGTGACGTCAAGCAGCACCGAAGGGGTAAAAGGCTTTGGTATGTAATCTAGGATGCCGAGTTCTATGGCTTCTTTTATTGTGTCCTGCGAAGGATAGCCAGTGATGATGAGGACGCCTATGGAAGGCTTTGCCTTTTTTATCCACCGTATCAGGGTTATGCCGTCGACTTCAGGCATCTTCAGGTCAGTAAAGACAAGATCGTAATTGCCCTGTTCCAGTTTGAGTATCGCCTCTCTGCCTCCAAGTGCGCCTTCTACCTCATATCCTTCGCTGCTTAGAACTCTTTGTGCGCTTTTTATTACAACGAGCTCGTCATCAACGACCAAGATTCTGGGTTCTCCTGACATAAAAGTCCTCCTGTTTCTATAATTAAACTAAATATTCACCGCAGAGACGCAAAGTTCGCTGAGGTTTAGTTAATTCATTGTGATCCATTATCTGTCTCCCAAAAGGCTGAGAAATGGTAGTTTATATATTTCTGCCTTTCTCTGCGTCCTTTGTGCCTCTGCGGTGAACTATCACGGTTAAACTAAATATTCATGGGTTGCACCCGCGCAAGCCAGAGAAGCCATCCCTCGCTCAGGTTGTCGCGTACAAGGGCGCTCATCGCGGTATTTGCCTGATGGTTGAGTTCCATTACCCTGCCGGACATCGGCGATAAGAGGTCCTCTGTCTGCCCCCCGCCTGAGAGAATTTTTGCAAAACTCTCGCCTGCGGCAACTTCTTTGAGGTTTTCAGGCAGATCAATGTACATCAAATGTCCGCTCAATAACCAATACCGTACATCGCAGCCGATCTCCCATAAGCCGTCCTTTAAAGGTCTTGCCCATGTGCCTTCCTTGTAGAAGATGACCGGATTTGCGGCATCCCTGAGGGAGACGATGTCGTTTCTGAATTCGTCTATAAAGGCCTTTCGTAATATCCAGCCCTTGTTGTCGAAAATTTTGTTGGCTACATTGAGCATGAAATCAGGGGTGAAGGGTTTTTCGATGAACTCAAACGCGCCGAACTTGACCGATTCTTTGGCGTCTTCAAGGGTTGGGTAGCCTGTTATGATCACGACGTCCAGTTTGGGCTGTATGATCTTTGACTGCCTGAGGACGCTGATGCCGTTTGTATCGGGAAGTCTCACGTCGGAGATAAGGAGATCGAACTCCTCGTTGGAGATCTTCTTTATCGCGTCTTCACCTTTGTCAGTGGTGATTATAGTAAAGCCTTCAGCGCCGAGGATCCTTTTGCAGCTGAGTGTTACGACCGGATCATCATCAAGGACCAGTATTTTGCCCTTCTTTTCCATGAAATGCCCTCCTGGTTATGTTTTATTGAATCCATACATGTTCATCTGAATTTGTTTATGCAATAAAAATGCCTCTCTAAATTAGAGTCTGTGTATAAATTGCAAGAATCAAAAAAGGCTGTCATTCCCGCAATCCCGTCCCGAAAGCTTTCGGGAGACGGAGCCGCCGGAATGACAAACTAACAGCTAAAAAATCGATTTTATACACAGATACTCTTTTATTCACTATCGTCAAGGCTTTCCTCTTTTTTAAGATCATTCAAAACCATCTTCATTGAGGGTTTTATCGCAGAAAGATTTTCCTTGACAACCTTCCAGACAATATCATATCTGATGCCAAAATAGAAATGACTGATTTTATCTCGCATTTTTGCCATCTGTTTCCAGGGAAGGGTCTTATATTTTGACCTTATCTCAACGGGAATATTTTTTGTTGCTTCTCCGATAATGCCTATTTTCCAGATAACGGCGCTTTTTGTCTTGTCATCGTTGACGAAATCATCAAACTTCATCTCGCCAACAAACTGCTCAATGCTTTCTATTGCCTCAACAATATCCTTCACATATAAAACGTAATCCCGTTTCACAGATAGATAACCTCTTTTAAAATACGGGCTTTCAACTCCGGCCTTATCCCTTGCTTATCCACCAGATCAACCTTTTTCCTTAAAAGTTTCTCAAGGTAAATTTCAAGTTCAATAAATTTAAAAAAATCCGGGATTTCATGAAAATCCACAAGAATATCGATATCGCTTCGCCTTCCCTGTTCGCCACGGACAAATGAGCCGAATATGCCGATTTCGCTAACCTTATATTTCTGAGTCACCTCAGCCTTATGATCTCCTAAAATCGTCTTTATTTCTTCAAGCGTTTTCATAGGCATCCTCCTTACTGCAGACCTCAGTTTCTTTGTCTGCTCTTATTTCAGAACAAAAGAACGGATATCCATTGTCTGAAAGATTTTCTCGCACAATGTAAGAGGCCAGAAAATACTCCTGAAAAATCTTAAAGGCGAAGATGACCTTTAAGACTGAACCGTGTCTAACTGTTTGAGCCATTAATACAGAATTAAGCAAAATACTCAGTACTTGGCCTGAGTTATCATTGAATATCTTTTTTGCCTCTTCGGCGATGATTTCTGAATCAACCGTCTCTGTAAGCGCATAAGTTTGCTGAATTTGAGTAGTCATGCTAAATGCAACATTCTCCTTCAGTCGAGTTTTTAGCAGGGTAAATCCATTTTTGCCACTAGCGGCTGTTTTGACAAAATAGCCCGCAGGCTCAAGGACGCGTTGGCAGCTTGTTCTGACAATCTCTTCGTCGTCTAAGATTAGCGCTCTGCCTTTGTTCATGATTGTCCTGTGCTGCGTGTAAGGTCTGTAATCATTTTTGCTTGCCGGTCAAAGCTCCTGAAACAGCAGAAATAAGGGCATCAGGAGTGAAGGGTTTTTCGATATAGTCGTAAGCCCCGAGCTTGATCGCTTTTACCGCAGTGTCAACCGTCTGGTACCCTGTGACTATGATGACTTGGGTTTCAGGCCATTTCCCCTTGAGGATTCTGAGCACCTCGATGCCGTCTATATCAGGCATTTTCAGGTCTGTAAGAACAAGGTCAAACCTGTCTTCACCGGCCATCTTCAGGCCTTCCACCCCATTTTTTGCAAGACTTACTTCATATCCCTCAGGAACGAGTGTCCGGCTGCAGCTTGTCCTTACAATGTCCTCGTCATCTATAACAAGAATTTTGCCCTTGCTCATGTGTCCTCCCTTTGTGCCGGGAGCTTTACATGGAAGCTGCTCCCTTCGTTGAGACTGGTTTTAACGGTAATCTTCCCGCCGTGCTCCTGTATAATGCCATGGCTTACCGCAAGTCCCAGACCTGTGCCTTTTCCGACAGGCTTTGTCGTGAAGAAGGGCTCGAAGAGCTTTTCGAGGTTTTCTTCAGGAATGCCGGGGCCGGTGTCTCTGAAGATCACCTCTGCAAAGTCCCGGTTGTCTTCAGAGATATTCCGTGTAATGAGGGTCAGGGTACCCTTTCCATCCATGGCATCGGCGGCGTTCATGATCATATTCAGGAAAACCTGCTGCAACTGTGAAGAGTCAGCCTTGACGCGCAGGAGCGCAGGGTCAAAATCCGTGATTAGTTTTATATCGAAGAAATCAGCCTTGTTGCGCACGATATTTATGGAGCTATGCAGCACGTCGTTAATGTTCGTCAGCGCCTTTTCTGCTGCTGAGGCCCGGGCAAAACCGAGCAGACCCTTGATTATGGTCGAACACCTGTTGGCCTGGTCTATGATCACCTCTATGTCCTCCCGCTCCTGTGTGCCGGGCGGGAATTTCTTCAGCAGGAGATGCCCGAATGTGACGATTCCAGTCAGGGGGCTGTTGATCTCATGCGCAACTCCTGCCGCCATCCTGCCCAAGGAGGCCAGTTTCTCGGAATGGATGAGCTGCGCCTGGGCTCTCTGTATCGCTTCGGTCTTTTCCTGGACCTTTTTCTCAAGGGTATTGCCCCAGTCCATCAATTCATTCTTTGTTTTTTTCAGGTCAGAGGTCATTGCGTTGAAGGCGCTTGCAAGTTCCGCTATCTCATCTTTTCCCTTGACGTTGATGGTGTAATCAAGGTCGCCGCCGGCCACCCTTTCCATGCCCTTTGCCAGCAGGCTTACAGGTGTTGAAACAAGGTTCCAGAGGATTGTGCAGAGCACAATCGAGATGACAAACAAAAAGGCAAGGACATAGATGGTTATCGCTATCCCCTGCTGCTTTATGCTTTTGTCCAGAACGGCGAGGGAGAGGTTCGCCTCTATGAGTCCGAGGACTTTCTGCTCCTTTTTATGCACGTGACATGTGGAAGTGTAACAGGCAGGTTCATTGTAGATCGGCTGTACGATATTCAGTACCCGAAAATCCTTTTCTTTCCTGATAGACCAGCCCGGCGTGTCTTTCGTGTGTGAATTTGCTGCGTGACAGCTTGTACAGATAGGGGAATTCCTGTCGACAAGCGTGCCGATGTCTTCTTTATCAGAGGAATAGGCGATCTTCCCTTTACTATCGAAAATACGCACGCGCGAAACTCCTTCTGCCGAACCTATCGCCTCGATGGTCTGCTGTATTAAGAGCTCCTGAAAGGTGAGCATGCCATAACGCGTACTTTTTTTTACATAGTCAACAAAGGAATAGCCGTATTTTACCGAGTTCTGTATAAGTTCTCTTTCCTGATGTTTGAAGAGGAAAAACCAGAAGACAGCGCTGCCGGCAATCATCAGGCTGCCGATGGTCAAAATCAATTTCCCTGTCAATGAGTGCAAAGATTTTTTAACCAGCATAAGAGAAATTTAAATCATTTGAAAAATTAATGCAAGATAAAAGCTAAAACTACAGGTTTAATTTTTTTGCTTGACATCCGGAGGTGGTTTTAGATATAAATTATAGCGTCATGCCTGGAACGTATATGCCGTCAGAATATCTGCCGATTTTATTATTTCTCATGGTCGCCACGGCCTTTGGAATAGGCGCGCTATTGATCGGTGAACTCTTCAGGATGAAAAGACCTTATGCGGAAAAACTTATGCCGTATGAATCAGGAAACCCGCCGGTGGGAGAGCCCCGTTATCGTTTTTCCATTAAATTCTATATTGCCGCCATGCTCTTCGTCATCTTCGATGTTGAACTCGTCTTTCTCTATCCCTGGGCAATTGTGTTCGATGATATCGGACTGTATGCCTTCATAGCTATGGTAATTTTTATCGTCATACTTCTGGTGGGATATATCTACGCCTGGAAAAAGGAGGCTTTTGTATGGGACTGATAACCATTCCCTCTTTGTCGCTTGTTGAAGTTGAGGAAGGCACCAAAATACTGGCGCCCAACATCATCATCACCTCGATGGACAAGCTGGTAAACTGGGGAAGGAGTTCATCTCTGTGGCCGGTGACCTTCGGGCTTGCCTGTTGCGCCATTGAAATGATGACGACGGGATCGTCACATTATGACCTGGACAGGATGGGCATCATCTTCAGGGGGTCTCCGAGACAGGCGGATTTCATGATCGTTGCCGGCACGGTGACAAAAAAAATGTCGGATATCGTCAGAAGGGTTTATGACCAGATGCCTGAACCCCGTTATGTGCTTTCCATGGGCAGTTGCGCATGCAGCGGTGGTATCTTCAATACGTACAGCGTTGTTCAGGGATGCGATTCTTTTGTCCCTGTGGATGTCTATATACCGGGTTGCCCTCCAAGACCTGAGGCGCTTCTTGACGGGATCATAAAGCTGCAGGAAAAAATTCACAGGGAGCAGTTCAGGTGGAGCAGGTGGAGATGAAAAGGCAGGGCTTAGGGATTAGTGGCTGGGGATTGGAGCTTGACGATTTAAAAATTCTTTGCAAATCCCTAACCCCAAAACCCTTGAAAAAGAAGATATGGAACCATTAAATATTGCAGAAAAAATAAAGGAAATTTTTCCGGAGGAAGTCCTTGAGATAAAGGAATTCAGGGGACAGGTATCTGTTATCCTCAGGAAAAACAGGATAAGGGATATAGCGCGATATCTTCATGACGCCCCTGAGCTTTATTTTGATTATCTCATAGACGTCTTTGGCGTGGACTACCTTGGAAAAAAGGACAAACGTTTTGAGGTTGTCTATCAGCTCTATTCGATCAAACACCGTCAGGCGTTACGCTTAAGAGCCGAGGTGTCAGCGGAAGATCCCGCGATAGATTCTGTTACTTCCGTGTGGACCGGAGCAAACTGGCATGAACGCGAGGCCTTCGACCTCTATGGCATTACGTTTAACGGTCATCCTGATCTCAGAAGAATACTCATGCCTGAGGATTGGGAAGGACATCCGTTACGAAAGGACTATCCTCTCAAAGGGCCTGCAAAGGAATGGAGCGGGTTTGAAGATGTGCTTGAAAGAGCAAAGCGTTTTAAAGATTATGAGTGGCATGGATAATCTTAAGGATGCAAGATACAAGATACAAGATACAAGATACAGGATAAAAAAACTTTCCTGCATCCTGCATCGTGAATCCTGCATCGTGAAAATATGGAAGATATAGAAAAACCATTCGAGACAAGAGAGCTTTCAATAAGCATGGGGCCGCAGCATCCTGCAACCCATGGTGTTCTGAGACTCGTGCTTAATCTCCAGGGCGAAAATGTCACTAAATGCACACCTTATGTCGGGTATCTCCACAGGGGGATTGAGAAGTTGGGGGAAAATATGACCTACTTTTCCGCGCTTCCCCTTAGTGACCGGCTTGATTATATATCCTCAATGAACAATAACGTCGGGTATGTAAACGCTGTTGAGAAGCTCTTCGGCCTCGAGGCCCCGGAAAGGGCTAAGTTTATCAGGACGATCGTGGCTGAGATGGGAAGAATCTCGAGCCATATCATCTGGCTTGGAACGCATGTGCTTGATATCGGAGCAACGACTCCCTTCCTTTATGCTTTCAGGGAAAGAGAAGTGATAATGGACCTCTTCGAGATGCTCTGCGGGGCGAGGCTCACGGTCAGCTATCCGAGAGTCGGCGGAGTGCGAAATGATATCTCACAGGAGTTCCTTGATCGGTTGTATGCGTTTGTGCTGGACTTCCCTTCGAAGATGGACGACTATGAGACCCTGGTTACTGAAAACAGGGTCTGGAAGTCCAGGACTGTAGACATAGGCATTATTTCAGCGGAAGAGGCGGTAAACTGGGGTCTTACCGGCGGTATGCTGAGGGGTTCAGGGGTTGATTATGATGTTAGAAAGTATGCCCCTTACGACGCATATGATAAAGTCGAGTTCGATGTTCCGATAGGCAAGAAAGGCGACTGCTATGACAGGTACCTTGTCAGGATGGAAGAGATGAGGCAGGCAAACAGGATCATCAAGCAGTGCATTGAACAGCTTCCTTCAGGGCCTGTTATGGTTGACGCGCCAAAGTTTACTCTCCCTCCGAAAGATCTGGTGCTGAAGGACATGGAACACCTTATCCACCAGTTTATACTGATTACAAAAGGCCCGACTATTGCAGAAGGGGAGATCTATATGGGCACTGAGGCGCCTAAAGGAGAGCTGGGGTTCTATTTTGTGAGCGACGGCACCGGCAAGCCTTACAGGATGAGGGTTAGGGCCCCGTCTTATGTGCATGCTTCGGTACTCCCGAGGCTGTGTGAGGGTGGGATGATAGCAGACGTTATAGCGAATATCGGGACGATTGATATCGTACTTGGTGAATGTGACCGGTAGCAAAAAAATAGGTTAAGGTTAAGGTCAAGGATAAGAAAACAACTATGTTCAGTGAAGCAGCGATAAAAGAACTGGAAGAGATCAGGGTCAAATATCCAACAGCAAGCGGTGCGCTTTTACCGGCTATTTATATCGCACAGAGGGAATTCGGCTTTCTGAGTTCCGAGGCCTATGAAGCGGTTTCTGAGGCACTGGGTGTTCCCAAGGCAACAGTAAGGGGCGTCGCAACATTCTATGCAATGTACAGGCATAAGCCTATGGGAAGACATGTTGTGCAGCTTTGCACGAATGTCTCCTGCATGATACTCGGGGCTGAGAAGCTTGTTGATTTTCTGAAGAACAAGTACGGCCTTGAGCCTGGCGGGATGACACAAGACGGCAGATTTTCGCTGGTGATCATGGAATGTATCGGCGCATGCGGCACTGCGCCGGCGATGCTCGTGAACGATGATTTTTATGAAAATCTTACTGAAAAATACATAGAAGAGATACTGGAGAAATATAAATAGTGTTTATTTATAAACTACATTTTCACATTAATGTCATTCCCCGACTTGATCGGGGAATCCAGTGTTTTCAATCCCGAATGCTTTCGAGATGGATCCCCCGGTCAAGCCGGAGGATGACAAAACCTGCGTTTATGAACAGACACTAATATAGATTATCATGAAAAAAAATTAGGATTATGGAAAAAGTACTCTTAAAAAACATAGACAACCCAAATTCGGCAGACATAAACGAATATATGAAGGCCGGCGGGTACAGGAGTCTTCCGAAGGCCCTTGCAATGCAGCCGAAGGAGATTGTCGAAGAGGTCAAAAAGGCCGGACTGCGCGGACGCGGCGGGGCCGGCTTTCCTGTTGCCATGAAATGGACCTTTGCCTCGGCAGACCTGAAGTTTCCGAAATATCTGCTCTGCAATGCTGACGAGGGAGAGCCTGGAACATTCAAGGACAGGCCATTGCTGGAGAGGAATCCCCATCTTCTGATAGAAGGGATGGCAATCTCAGGTTATGCCCTGAGCGCGGAGTATGGGTTTATATATCTCAGGGGCGAATATCCTGAGGCAAAGCATATACTTAACAGGGCGATCGTCCAGGCATATGAAAATGGAATGCTTGGCGACAATATCGCAGGCAAGGGCGTTAAGTTCCACCTTGCGGTCCATCAGGGCGCAGGGGCCTATATATGCGGCGAGGAGACAGCGCTGATAGAATCCCTCGAAGGAGACAAGGGCCAGCCGAGGATCAAGCCTCCTTTCCCTGTCAATGTCGGTGTATGGTCGAAACCAACTGTAGTCAATAATGTCGAAACATTGTCGAATATCCCTTATATTATAGAGGCAGGCGGAGAGGTCTATGCAAAGATCGGCACGCCGGACTGTCCTGGTCCGAAGCTCTACTGCGTCAGCGGACATGTGGAGAAACCCGGCGTATATGAGCTTCCTATGGGGACAAGCCTCTGCGACATAATCCATACACATTGCGGCGGGGTGAAGGGTGGAAAGAATCTGAAGGCGGTCATCCCCGGAGGCATATCAACGCCGGTGCTTCCGCCTGACAAGATAGACTGTGCAATGGACTTCGTCAATATGCCCAAGCACGGCAGCATGCTCGGTTCAGGCGCGGTCATTGTTATGGATGAGACCGTCTGCCTGGTAAAGGTATGTCACAGGGCTCTTAAATTCTTTGAGCATGAGTCCTGCGGCAAATGCACGCCCTGCCGTGAGGGGACCGGATGGCTCAGGAGCATCCTCGGCAGAATAGAAAACGGCGAAGGAACTGAAGGCGATATAGACCTTTTACTTGCGATCTCAGGTAATATCATGGGCAAGACATTCTGCCCGCTTGGCGACGGCGCCGCCTCGGTAGTGCAGAACTTCATAAAACATTTCAGGCCGGAGTTTGAGGAGCATATTAAAAGAGCGAAATGCGAAATGCGTGATGCGTAAAAGTCAATTACAGATTACGGATTACGCGTTACGGATTACGAGCAAATTATGATTACAATTACCATAAACGGCAAAGAAATTAAATTAGAGAAACCTGTCACTGTCCTTGAGGCTGCACGGTCTGCCGGCATAAAGATCCCGACCCTCTGCTGGCATGAACAGCTCGAAAAATACGGCGGCTGCAGGCTCTGTCTTGTAGAGGTCGAGAAGATGCCGAGACTCCAGACAGCCTGTACGCTCATGGTCACCGACGGCATGGTTGTCAAAACAGAGACAGAGGGGATAGCCGAAGTAAGAAGGGGCATACTCGAATTCCTTCTCATCAATCATCCTCTTGACTGTCCGTACTGTGACAAGGCAGGCGAGTGCGAGCTCCAGGACCTTGTTGAAAAATACGGACCGGCAAAAGGCAGGTATAAGGAAAAGAAGAGAAAGGTGACTGAAAGCCTTGAAGACCCGGTCATCGTGCGCAACATGGAAAGATGCATCGTCTGCACGCGGTGTGTAAGGATGTGTGAAGGCGTACAGGGCGCCTCAGCGATCGATGTCATAAACAGGGGCGGTCATTCACATGTAGAGCCGTTCTCAGGCGGCAGATACGACTGTGAATACTGCGGCAATTGCGTCTCGGTATGCCCTGTTGGAGCGATTATGTCCAGGCTCCACAGACACAGCTACCGGCCGTGGCAGGTAAAGGATGAGATCGAGACTGTCTGTCCTTATTGTGCTGTAGGCTGTACGGTTGTTGCCCAGGTGCGTGACGATGTTATCCTGAGGGTTGTGCCTAAGATAGGCTCTGCGGTCAACAACGGGATGCTCTGCTCACGGGGGAGGTTCGGTTATGAATTCGTGGGCAGCAAGGAAAGACTCACAACACCCCTCATAAGAATAGCCCCGAAAGACTCCGAACTCCGAACTCCGAACTCCGAACTTTTCAGAGAGGCCACATGGGAAGAGGCGATCAGTCTTGTGGCGAACAAGCTTAGTGATGTAAAGGCCAAATCCGGCAGTGATGCGATCGCAGGCATCGCCTCTGCACGATGCACGAACGAAGACAATTACGTGTTTCAGAAATTCATGCGGGCCACTATCGGCACGAACAACATAGACAGCGCCGCACGTATGGGATTTGCAGGCGCACAGGCGTTCATCGAAAATATCTTCGGACAAGGCTCTACCGCAAATATCATTTCCGGTCTTGCAAATTCAGACACTGTGCTTGTGGCCGGAGGTGATCCGACGACCGTAAACCCGATCCTCGGTCTTCAGGTCAGGGCATGTGCGCGCAGGGGTGGGAACATCCTTACGATTGGAGAGATTAAAGGGCTTAAATACTTCAGCCCGGTCAAGGTGGGGCCTTTCCTGTATACGGAAGAGGCGCTGCTTGAGGGGATAGTTAATATTCTCAGGGATAAAAAAGGTCTCTCCGGCGCTAACCCGAAGCTCGAGGCCATGATAAAAGATATCAATACTTCCCTGGACGATGTAGAAAAGAAGTGCGGAGTGCCGGCAGAGGAACTGGCACGGTTTGTTGATATACTTGCAGCTTCAGCTACTCCAGCCCTGCTTATAGGCAAGGAGATTGTCCAGAGCAGCGGGGCAAGCTACAAACTGCTTTTGCTTTCTGCGATCAATTATCTTTTCAATGGCAGGATATATCTTCTTTCAGAGCGTTCAAATGAGCAGGGGATGCTTGATATGGGCTGTGCCCCTGATCTTTTGCCTGGATACAGGCCTGTCGCCTATACAGAATTCAGAAAGAGATATGAGAACCTCTGGGATACAGAAATAAATGAGAAGGCGGGGCTTACGATATTCGAGATGATGGACGCTGCATCAAACGGTTCCCTGAAAGCCCTCTATGTGATGGGTGAGAATCCTGCCTTTAACCTGCCAAATTCCGGCGCGGTAGAGGCGGCGCTCAAGAACCTGGAGTTCCTTGTTGTACAGGACATATTCCTTAATGAGACCGCCCAGCTCGCAGATGTTGTGCTGCCGTCATTGAGCTGGGCTGAGAAAGACGGAACATTCACGAATATGGAAAGAAGGATACAGCGTGTGAGAAAAGCTGTGCACAGGGAAGGCATGGAAGACTGGAAGATCATCGCAGAGGTCGCAAAGAACATGGGAGGCAAGCTCAACTATTCTGATGCAGAAAGCGTATTCCACGAAATCTCCGGCGTCTCGCCTCTTCACAGAAACCTTACTTATGAAGACATAGAGGATGGGCATGCTATATATCCATACAAGGGCGAACCCCTGAGGGACGTTATGGAAGAGATACGGATGTCCAAAGGCAATGTAGCTTGTTCTGAAGGCAAGCTGTACCTGGGCATTGAAAGGCCGTTGTTTCATTCCGGGACTCTCAGCACAAAGGCTCCGGCGCTGGTGAAGATATATCCCCGGGCTGTTGCAAGAATAAGCGCTGAAACTGCTGCAGCGCTTTTGCTGGATGAAGGTGATGTCGCCAGGATAACGACAAAGACCGGCTCACTGGAGCTTCCGGTAGCCATAGACAAGACAGCGGATTTTCCGACCGTGATGTTGACAAACAACTTTGAAGGCAAAGGGGCTTACAGTCTGATGGAGTATGAGATCGAACCAATACTGAAGAGCCCTTGTCTGGACGGTATTGAAATTCAGGTGGAGAAGTCGGTACGACTCGATTCCGAGGTGAGGACATGAACGGTATCTTTGAGACCATTCTCTCTCCGGCTTCAATAGACTTTATACTGCATATTGGCTGGATATTGATTAAGATCGCCATTGTCGTCGCTATCGGGCTTCTTCATGTCGCCTACGCAACCTACTGGGAGCGGAAGGTGATCGCGCATATGCAGGTGCGGCTCGGGCCAAGGGAAGTTGGGCCCTACGGCCTTTTCCAGCCGTTTGCGGACGGCATCAAGCTCTTCTTCAAGGAAGATATCATACCGTCACAATCGGACAAGCCGATTTTCTATCTTGCGCCGGTCATCTTCTTTATTTCCGCCCTGACGTCTCTTTCTGTGATTCCGTTTTTTGACGGCTTTGTCATCGCGGACATTAATATCGGTATGCTTTTCCTTTTTGCCATGTCGTCGCTTGCCGCATACGGCATTGTGATGTCCGGCTGGTCCTCGGGTTCTAAATACTCATTCCTCGGCGGAATGCGGGCTGCTTCACAGGTCATCAGCTATGAGATCGCGATGGGTCTGAGCCTTGTCGGCGTCATGATCATGGCCGGCTCACTGAACCTCTCGGACATTGTAAGGGCGCAGCAGGCGTATCCTACGGGCATGTTTGTCATACCCCAGTTTATCGGGTTCTTTGTTTTTACGGTAGCGGCCTTTGCCGAGACGAACAGGCTGCCCTTTGACATGCCTGAGGCTGAAAGTGAACTCGTTGCAGGCTATTTCACTGAATATAGCGGTTTCAGGTTCGCCCTTTTCTTTCTCGGCGAATACACCGGCATGCTTGTGATGGCGTCGATAGCCTCAATCTGCTTCCTGGGTGGATGGGGTCTGCCGATTTTTATTACAGCCAATCTCCCCGAGTTTGCCTGGAAGGCGCTGGGGCTTGGCGTGTTTCTTGTAAAGGTCTATGCCTTTATGTTCCTCTACTATTGGGTCAGGGCCACACTGCCGAGGTACCGGTATGACCAGCTTATGGCGATAGGCTGGAAGCTGCTGATACCGCTTGCGCTTGCAAACATCGTGATAACCGGGCTGGTAAAAATCTGGAGTAAGGGGATACTATGAAAGTACCCAAGCTTATAAAACCTATATTTTTAGTAGAGATTCTCAAAGGCATGGCACTGACCTTAAAGACGTTGTTCACACCTCCTGTAACTCGTCGCTATCCTCTTGTGAAGCGGCCGGTGATGCCTGGGTTCAGAGGGCTGCACGCCCTTGCAAAATACTCAAACGGCAAGATGAAATGCGTAGGCTGCGGACTGTGCGGGGCCTATTGCCCGTCGCAGTGCATACACATCTATACGACCGAAGGGGAAGACCACAACAAGGTTGTGGACAGGTATGAAATAGAGGTGCTCAGGTGTGTCTACTGCGGTTTTTGTGTTGAGGCGTGTCCGTTCGGCGCCATATCCCTGAGCGAGCATTACGAATACTCCGGCTACACCAGGGAGGAGTTCTATATGACAAAGGAAAAGCTGCTTGAAAACTGGGACAAATATTTCACAAAAGACAAAGGCGAACGCTATTACAGGGATTTCTGGAGGCCGAAGTCAGAGGACTTCATCGCGCATGAAGGCCAGGCAATGTTTAAGAAAGTGAAGGGTGAAAAGTGAAGAGTTTAAATTTTGAAAAAATTGAACTACGACCATTGTTCTGTCATTCCGGTGTTCTGTCATTCCGGCTTGTCCGGAATCCTTCCGAAGAAGGATGTTGGACTGACCCCCGACAAGCGAGGGCAAGAGCCGGCATGACAGTGGAAAAGGGGCGGTATGCTGCCTAAACTGTTTTTCGGATACTATGCCGTTGTGATAGTCTTTCTTTCGATACTTGTGATCACGAGGAGAAACCCCGTGCACAGCGTCATGTGGATGCTCCTTCTGTTTTTTCATATAGCAGGCCTTTATCTGTTTTTAAACGCGGAGTTCATAGCTGCGATACAGGTCATTGTGTACGCAGGGGCCATATTGGTGCTCTTCCTTTTTGTTGTCCTTTTGCTTAACCTCAAGGAAGAGTTGAAGATAGACCGGTTCATCGGTTCCTGGCCAGCGGCCTTTGCCATAGCATCCGCATTTTTTGTGCTGGTCAGTATTGCGCTTAAGTCCATGGTGCTTGCGCCTTCCGGCAAATATTCAATAGCTTTTATTCAGGAGGCGACGCATACAAAGGCACTGGGACAGCTTTTATACACGGAATTTCTGTTTCCCTTTGAGATAGCTTCGCTGGTGCTGCTCGTTGCAGTAATAGGCTCGATAGTCCTTGCAAAAAGAAAGCTGAGGAGCTGATGAAAAGAAGATTCAAGATTCAAGATTCAAGATTCAAGAACTTTAAATTCTTACGGAGCAAGCTATGGTGCCTTTAAATTGGTATTTGATGCTGAGCGCCGCGGTCTTCGTGATCGGCATGTTCGGGTTCCTCACCAGGAGAAATGTCATCATCATGTTCATGTCCGTCGAGCTTATGCTCAATGCAGTTAATATAAGCCTTATCGCATTCAGCCACTACCTCCAGGACATGAGGGGACAGATACTCGTCACCTTTGTCATTACTGTAGCGGCTGCAGAGGCTGCCATCGGACTTGCGATAATTATATCGTTCTTCAGGAACAAACAGACAGTACATGTTGATGAGATGAATGAGATGAAGGGATGAAAACTAAATTTAAAATGCAAAATGCAAAATTAAAAATTAATGGATTCGTTTCTGTCATTCTGGCTTGTCCAGAATCTTTTTTTGTGATTTCCCGGAAGCCTTTGGGGAAGGATTCCCGACAAGCGGAAATGACAACAGGCGGAATGGAGTAAGCATGCAGAATTATCTCTTAATACCATTTTTACCGCTTGCTGCATTTTTAATAAACATCCTCTTTGGCAGGAACTTTATAAAGGACAAGGCGCACTGGGTCTCGACCCTTGCCGTAGGCGGCTCCTGGATCGTTTCAGTCATGACGCTTATTGAAGTTCTCGGAGGAAAGACCATCAACGAGGACCTCTATACCTGGATCACCTCAGGCGCCTTCAAGGTGTCAATCGGGTTCCTCATAGACGAGCTTACGGCAGTGATGCTTATCGTAGTCACCACCTGCAGCACACTCATCCATATCTACTCTATCGGTTACATGCGCAATGACAAAGGCTATTACCGGTTCTTTGCGTACCTCAGTCTCTTCACTTTTTCAATGCTCATGCTCGTCATGGCGAATAATTTTATGCAGCTTTATCTCGGTTGGGAGGGTGTCGGCCTCTGTTCTTATTTCCTGATCGGCTATTACTTTGATAAAAAGTCAGCTGCCGATGCAGGCAAAAAGGCCTTTATCGTAAACAGGTTCGGTGACTTCGGCTTCGGCCTTGGTATTATTTTGATATTCCTCACCTTCGGCAGCGTTGATTACGCGCCGGTCTTCGGACAGGCAGCTTCTTTTGCAGGACATAGCATAAATTTTCTCGGCTTTGAAGTCCACCTGATGACAATAATAGCCCTCCTCCTTTTCTGCGGCGCCATCGGCAAGTCAGCACAGATGCCGCTTCATGTATGGCTGCCTGATGCGATGGAAGGCCCGACTCCGGTCAGCGCGCTCATCCATGCCGCGACTATGGTCACTGCCGGTGTATTCCTTGTTGCCCGCTGCAGTCCTATATTCAGTCTTTCCGAGACAGCGCTAATGGTCGTCGCCCTGACCGGAGCTATAACCTCGATTTTTGCCGCAACCATCGGCCTGGTGCAAAACGACATAAAGAGGATCATCGCCTATTCTACTATCAGTCAGCTTGGCTATATGTTCCTTGCCTGCGGGGTGGGCGCATACACTGCAGGTGTTTTCCACCTGTTCACCCATGCCTTCTTCAAGGCGCTGCTTTTCCTCTGCGCGGGAAGTGTAATGCACGCCATGGCAGGAGAACTCAATCTTCAGAAAATGGGCGGACTGAAAAAATATATGCCTGTGACATATTGGACGATGCTGCTTGCCTCCCTGAGCATCGCCGGAGTCCCCGGACTTGCCGGCTTCTTCAGCAAGGACGAGATACTCTGGCTTGCATATTCCAGTCCGAGTCCGGTAGGCAAGTTCGTCTGGATAATAGGCACTATCGTGGCTTTCCTTACTGCGCTTTATTCTTTCAGGCTCATATTCCTGACCTTCCATGGAAAATTCCGCGGCACACACGAACAGGAGCACCATCTGCACGAATCTCCGAAAAGTATGACTATTCCGCTGATGTTGCTCTGCTTCGGAGCGGTTGCTGCAGGGTGGGTCGGCATACCGCATGTGCTCGGAGGCGGCGCCCATTTCACCGAGTTCATGACGCCTGTTTTGGGGCATCCTGAAGTGCATGGCACCCATGCCGAGGAATGGCTGGTCATGGCGATCTCGATTGTGGCCGGTTTCTCCGGCATTGGTCTTGCAGCGTACTTTTATCTGCTGAGGACAGACATTCCGGTGAAGCTTGCGCAGCAGTTCAGCGGCGCGCATAAATTTCTTTTCAATAAATATTATATAGACGAACTTTACAGCTTCATACTGGTGAGGCCCACGACATGGATAGCGAGGAACATACTCATAGGCATTACTGATATGAGGATCATTGAGGCTGTTGTAAACGGCGTCCCAGCAACAATCGGGCTGTTCAGCAAACTTCTGCGGAAGATGCAGACAGGTCTGTTACAACATTATGCGGCAATTATGGCTGCGGGAGCGCTGATTTTAGTGATCCTGATGCTGGTCAGGTAAGGAGAGAATGGAACAGGCAATGACAAACAGCGTAGGATTTCCTATACTCAGCGCCCTTATATTCCTGCCGATTGCAGGGGCGGCGCTGATTCTTCTGATAAACAGGGGCAAGGAAGACCTTATTAAATGGGTGAGCCTTGGCATAAGCATCATAACATTCCTTGTCTCTTTGCTGTTGCTTACGAACTTCGACAAGACAACGCACCTGATGCAGTTTACTGAAAAACATGCCTGGATACCTGCATGGAATGTCAATTATTCCGTTGGCCTCGACGGCATAAGCGTGCTCTTTGTTCTGCTTTCGACGCTGATCACCATATTGTGCATTCTCATCTCCTGGAATTCGATAAAAATAAAGCTGAAAGAATTTTTCATATCGCTGCTGTTTCTGGAAGGGGCGATGATAGGTGTTTTTTGCTCCCTAGACTTCATACTCTTTTATATTTTCTGGGAGGCTATGCTCATCCCTATGTATCTGCTCATTGGCGTATGGGGAGGGCCCAACAGGATCTATGCAGCGGTAAAGTTCTTCCTCTATACACTTGTCGGGAGCGTGCTGATGCTCGTCGGCATCATCGTGCTGTATTTTTATTCCGGCAGGACATTTGACATACTCGAACTCATGACGCAATCATATCCGTTTCAGATGCAGCTTCTGCTTTTCTGGGCGTTTTTTGCAGCCTTTGCTGTGAAAGTCCCAATGTTCCCGGTACACACCTGGCTTCCTGACGCCCATACAGAGGCTCCTACCGCAGGCAGTGTAGTGCTTGCCGCTGTGCTGATCAAAATGGGCGCATACGGGTTTTTAAGATTCTCGCTGCCGATACTCCCAGAGGCGTCAATGGCGATGACGCCTGTCATGATCGGCCTTTCCGTAATAGCCATCATATACGGCGGGCTGATATGCCTTGCGCAGACAGACCTCAAAAGGCTCATTGCGTACAGTTCTGTCAGCCATATGGGTTTTGTGACACTTGGCATTTTTACTCTTAATACACAGGGCATGGAAGGCGGCATACTCCAGATGATCAACCACGGCATTGTCACCGGCGCGCTCTTCCTGAGTGTCGGAGCGATTTACGACAGGACGCATACGCGGCAGATCGCTGATTACGGCGGCGTTGCCTCGGTCATGCCGATCTATGCTGCGATGTTTTTAATTTTCACCTTTGCCTCAATCGGCCTGCCTGCAACAAACGGTTTTGTCGGCGAATTCCTGATCATCCTCGGCGCTTTTGCCGCCAGCCAGTTGGCAGGGGTACTCGCGGCAACAGGCATTATAATAGGGGCAGGATACATGCTCTGGCTTTACCAGAGGGTATTTTTCATGGAGACGAATCCGAAGGTGAGCGGACTTTCCGACCTTGACGCCAGGGAAATCGTAACGCTATTGCCGATGGTCATACTGATATTCTGGATAGGCGTTTATCCTGACGCCTTCCTTGATTATATGCGCGCCTCAGTGGAGCATCTTCTGGAACGTGTACATACAGGGAGCGGACAGGCGATAGCCACTGCCGGTGATGTTATGGAGTTATTGAAATGAGCAGATCGGAGGATTTCTGATGCAGTTTGTGATGTCTGACCTTGGCCCTGTTATGCCTGAAATAGCGCTGACCATTTTGGCACTTGTTATCCTTATGGCAGACCTTTTCATCAAGAGGAAAGCGACCATAGCTTTGATGAGCATCGTAAGCATTGGCTTTGTGGCGTATCTGCTTGCCGGTTCCATGGGGACGACCTTCAAAGGTCTGTACGTTTCCGACGGCTACAGCACTTTCTTCAAGCTCATATTTATCATAAATGTGATACTCACTGTACTGATCTCTGTGAAATACATTGAGGTGGAGAAGGTGAATTTCGGGGAATACTACAGCCTGATACTTTTTGCTACCCTCGGCATGATGCTTATGGCATCAGCGGGCGATCTTATCGTCCTTTATCTTGGACTTGAGCTTATGGCCTTAAGCACCTATGTGCTCGCCGGGTTTATACGATATGACATTAAATCAAACGAGGCGGCCATGAAGTATTTTCTCCTGGGCGCCTTTGCCTCTGCCTTCCTGCTATACGGCACAGCCATGATTTACGGCCTTACAGGGACTACGGACATCAGCGCCATATCCGCCTATATCGTCGAGCACGGACTCGCCTCGAATCCTGTGCTGCTGCTTTCGATGGCGCTCTTTGCAGCCGCCTTTTCTTTTAAGATAGCAGCGGTTCCTTTCCATATGTGGGCCCCTGATGCCTATGAAGGCGCTCCAACGTCTGTCACGGCATTCATGTCGGTCGGACCCAAGGCAGCCGGCTTTGCTGTGCTTGGGCGGGTATTCATGGGCGCTTTCGGTTCTGTTCAGGTGGAATGGGCGGCTATCCTCATCCCTATCGCCATACTCACGATGGGCGTCGGCAATATCATCGCCCTTTCCCAGACGAACATAAAGAGGATGCTCGCATACTCCTCGATCGCACATGCGGGATATATACTCCTGGGAATCATAGCAGGCACTCAGGACGGCATGGCGAGCGTGTTGACCTACATGCTGATTTACGGTTTCATGAACATAGGCGCGTTTGCTGTTGTGATCATGCTCAGGACAGAGGGTTTTAAAGGAGACAACATATCTGATTATCAGGGTCTTTCAAAGACTCACCCGATGGCCGCTGCCCTGATGCTGATATTCATGTTCTCCCTGACAGGTATCCCTCCGACAGCCGGGTTTATGGGCAAGTTCTATGTCTTTATGAGCGCCATTGATGCCGGATATGCCTGGCTGGTGATCGTGGCTGTCATATTCAGCGCAATATCTGCATATTTTTATCTCAGGATCGTTATGTATATGTATATGAAGGAACCTAAGGAAACCGTCCGGCTTTCGACATCTCCGGGATTGGGATTAGCCCTGGCAATAACAGTTGCCGCAGTCATAATTATAGGTGTGTTTCCATCCGCTGTCGTAAACTTCGCCCGCATTGCGGTGGCTGGTTTCTGACCCACATTAGTTGACAGGAAACTGCTGAGATGCCTTTAACCTATAAAAAGCATTTGGCCACAGATTTACGCAGATTTACACAGATATATCAAAGACTTCTACAGACAAAGTAAATCACCTATTTGGTGAAGAGTTTTATCTTTTCAAGAGTTTGTTTTATCAGTGTTTATCCGTGTTCATCCGTGGCTAACTGCCGTTTTTAGGTTTAATGACCGGTTTTCAAGCTGATTCATTCCCCGAAAAATGAGTTCCCTGAGCTATAGTTTCATATTTTTATTTACAGCCCCCTGAAATTTAATTACACTTACTCCCAAGGGATAAGAAGCGCAACTATCGTCCAGGTTTTATTGAGTGTTCACAGGAAAAGATCATGTCACAAAAGCATGCAGTTCAGCAGCAGGCTGGACAGTAACGGCGGTAGCCTGTCAAACTTTCGGGAGTTCAAAATCCAGAGGGCTTTTGGCTTCTTTCACGGTCTTACTCGGTATGCAGTGTGTGTAAATCATTGTTGTCCTGACATCGGAATGTCCCAACAGCGT
>CAMTXX010000069.1:0-12363 GCA_947085825.1 uncultured Nitrospira sp.
ATGCACAGTAAAACCAAGCCCAATCATTGCCCCCATTGTCCACGCCACCGAGAGCATAGCAAGCATCATCGGCGAGATAGTGAAGGAAACCCTCCTGAATATAACAAACAGAACAACCATCAAAAGACCGCCAGCCATCGGCGCAAATAGACCCATTTGAAGAAACATCTCATATCCAAAGGTATCCTCTGCAATAGGAAGTCCTGCCATGTAGTATTTCTCAGGGCCTTTTTCTTTTTGATAGACAGCCTTTATCTTTTCACCCACTTCATGGGCAATGTCCTTACTTTCAATAGGGATGTATATAACAGCGCCACGTCCGTCTGATGATACAAGTCTGTCTTTAAAAAGGGGATTATCAAGGACTTCTTTTTTGAGCCTTTCTATATCCTCTGATGTATCAGGAACATTTGTCATTGGAGGTCTAACATTTAATGTCCCTTCTTTTGCCACCACATTGTTTGTGACTGTAAGGCTTATCACATCATCAGCAATAACGCCTTTAATCTTTAATACTTCATCAGTAATCCTCTTTATCCTCTCAAGACTGTCCTTATGAAAAATTCCATCATCTCTCACAATTCCAAGAACAATAAGCTCTTCTATGCCAAAGTCCTTTTTGACCTGCTGATGAAATACCCTTATCGGCTCGTTTTCCCTGAGCATATTTTCAGGGTCAGTATCAATTTGTATCTTCGGGAACTGAATGGCAAAAAAGGCGGTTAAAACAAGTGTGAGCAATACAACAGTTTTAGGCTTGTTAACAGAAAATTCAACAAGTCTCATGATTGCTTTTTTCATAGAGTCGCTCCTATATATGCAGGCACGATGATATTTGCATACAATAATGTTTTTAAAAAGTCAGATTCATATCTGCCTGAACCACAACCTCCTTGTAATACTTAGCAGGGTCAGCAGGCTTTACGCCGTCTACAAGATCACCGGGCGTCATCTCGAACAAGGATATGTTCAAGGGACAGGCCAGTACTGTTGCACCTTCAGCCATCAGCATAATGAAAAGATCCTCCACAGACGGGAGATTCATTTCATCCATTTTTTTCATGACCGCGTCACCAACTTCTTTTGGCGCGTCAGACATACATTTCAATTCATTTACCTTCTGTTTATGTACCGCATTGATGCCCCTTGAGCCAAAAAATATGGTTACCTTTGAGCCTTCCCTGAGCAGGCTCAATGCTGTCATGAGGGCATTAAAGACCTGACAGAGTTCGTCATGAAAACACATCACCGACACGTTTTTCGTTATCTTTGTCATCGTTATACATCTCCTTTCATTACTGCAAGGGCCTCTTTTTCCATGAAAAAGGACCCTTTCATGAGTTGTACCAGGACATCCTGCATACGACGGTATGCCCCGGCGATTTTTTTGTTGGCCAACATATAATAAACATTTGTGCCCTCTCTTCGTATCTTGAGAATCCGCATCTTCTTCATTAACCTCAGATGCTGATATATGCTTGTCTTTGTTAGAGAGAGTTTTTCAGTGATTTCTCCGGCAGTCAGCTCTTTTAAAATAAGGAGGTTGAGTATCTCAAGCCTTTTAGGATGAGAAAAAGTCTTGCAGAATTCAGCATGAAATTCTAAAATTTCTTTTTTCATGGCAGATTGCTCAGTCCCCTCTTCATCTTCCAGAGGAAATACTTCTCAAAGCCGACCTTCATCCATTTTGCCCATATTCCCTTTTTCATGTACGACTCCTGCCGGGGAGGGAGAACAGGCGAGGCCTTCATGAAAGCTGCTGTGTTCCCCATGTCCATCAGGCAAACCACGCTCAATTCATCCATTGGAGGAGGTGTTGTTCCCTTGATGTCCGAATAGATCGTTGCAGCAGCCGTCTTTGCCATCTTCACGGTCATGAAACCTGTTTTGGGAACACCGACAGGCACCGGCGTCTGTTCAGGCGGAGCGATTGCCATTGCAACACCGATCGCAAAGATGTTCTTGTGTTTTGTATGCCTGTAGTTCTTATCAACAGGGATGAATCCCCTTGGATTTCCCAGAGGCGCAACAGCGGGAACTCCTTTAAATGGAGGGGCAATCATCGCAAGCCTGAATGGTATCTTTGTCCCGTCCTTCAGCTTGATCTCTCCGGGAGCCACTTCCTCAATAGACTGGCTGACAACAGACTTGATGTCCTTTTCTGCAAACTCGTCTTCAAAGAAGCGCTTCGAATTTCCAAGACCGCCGACACCCATATGCCCGAGGTAAGGCTCTGAAGTGAGATAGAGTATCGGCACTTTATGGCGCATCTTCAGCCTTTTCAACTCTGCATGCATTTCAAAGGCGAGCTCATATGATGGGCCAAAACAGCTCACCATCTGCGCTGAACCGATAACGACCGGCCCTGGATATTCAATGATCTTTCTCCAGGTCTGTCCTGTTCTTACAGCATGATCGAGTGTGAATGTGCAGTCAGTGTATCCTTTGTCAGGCCCCAAGCCGGGTATTTCATCAAATGCAAGATGAGGACCGGTAGAGATAACAAGAAAATCATAAGGCACTGTTTGTGTTGAAACAGAAACCTTCGATGCCTCAGGATCAACCTGCTTTGCAGCCTCATGAATAAAACTTATCCCTTTGGGTTTAAGTATTTCACTGACCTTAAGGGTAATATCTTCCGGCTTCCTCCAGCCCATGATCAGCCATGGCAGTGAAGGCAAAAATACAAACCTGTCTTCATCACTAATAAGCGTTATATCAGCCTCTTTGCCAAGCAGCCTTTTCAACTCAAAGGCCGCGGTAAGCCCGCCGAATGAACCTCCTAAAACAACTATTCTTGCCATCTGTTCCTCCCCTACATTTAAGGTTAAGGCTAAGGTTCAGATTAAGAAAAATCTCAATCTCAGCCTCAACCTAAACCTGATTTTTTAAAACATGCCTGTTACTTTGTCGCTTTCGGCCATGAGGTCAACCATACCTTCATAGCTGATGTCTTTAATGTTCTTATTCGCCTCATCGGCCTTCAGTCCTCTTAATCGTCTGTCATCTTCGAGTACATAGGCTATCTGATAAAATCCTAAATCTTCCAATCTCTGCTCCTGGATAAAATAAACGCCGTTCTGCAAGAGAACGATATCAGCAGCCATGTCACGGGCAAGTTTTACGCCACGCCTTCCCTCGGGTGTGTCAGGGGCGCTTTTAATAATTACGAGCATACTCCCCCCTTAAAAAATCATTGTTGTATCCGAATTGCTGATAATATCGGCAATCTCAGAGCTGTTTAAGATTCTGACACCTTCTGCAATATCATTGCTCTTAAGGTGCTCCTCTTCCATGGACGATTTGTCCGCATATACATCCGCACCCATATCAATGCAATCAATAATGCCGGATTCCATATTGAGATATTCGGTTGACTCCGTGTTCTGGCCCTTTTTTGCAGTGTTTACCCCTCCGTCGACAAGTATCAGTTTTACTGACATGTCTTCAGTAACGCCTCCCAGGGAATGACGGATTGCCTCGGAAGCATCAACAGTGCCGTATGGCGGTCTTCTTAAAATTATGCATATACTGCCCATGGGTCCTCCTATACACCTAAGTTGAGAAATACAGGTTTTGTCTTGATAACGTTGAAGAGTCCTTTAAGAGAACTCATTTCTCCGCCTTCAACAGAATCCTCACCCGCAAGACCGCGGGTCTTCATGCAGCCGGTTCATATATCGACTTTGAGGCCTCTGCCCACGAGTTCTTCCAGGGCTGATAGTGACTGAGGTACCTGTCCCTTTACTATGGAGAAGACCCCGTCACCTGAGGCAACCAGCCTGACCTTCTGGCCCTTTCTTAAGGCAGCATCTGCAAGCTTAACAATGGTGTGTGTGTTTTCAAAGCTGTAAGGCGTTGTCGAGAGAAACATTACTATTTCCTTTTGCACTGTATCCTCCTTCCTTCGGCGTTCATCAATTCCTCCTGTCTCCCGGATATTTCCCCTTTTTCGTCATAGGACAACATGCAGGGGCCGGGATTTCCTCTTCATAGTCTCTTCTGATTACTTCTATAAGATCAGGAACCATGGGATCTCTGAGAAAGTAACACCTGAGCCTGCCGTCAACAAAGTAATCAATTATCCTGTATCTTCTGAGGAGGGACAAATGCTGGGAGACATTCGGCTGGCTTATATCGAGAAACTCCTCAAAGTCGCTGACGCACTTTACGCCCTTCATAAGTTCTTCAAGTATCTTTATCCTCACAGGGTGGGCGATAATCTTCAAGATTTCTATCTTATTATCTACAGCAAGCATCTTAACCTCCATATTCACTGACCTTATATGCAAATATAACAATGTTTGCATGTATTGTCAAGAAGTTTTTCCAGCTTACACCTGAACAACAATTCTGTGGCCGTCAAATTCAACAACCTGCCCGGAGCGTATCTTACACCGCTTGCGCAATTCCACATTGCCATCGACCTTGACCAGACCTTCAGCAATCACAGCCTTGGCCATCCCCCCGCTGGCGCATAACCCTTTAATCTTCAAAAGGTTATTCAACTCAATAAACTCCCTGTCTCCTAAACTAAATTCTTCCATGGATTCTCCTTATCAACCTGCCTACTGGCTTACGCATCCGTCTGTACCACATTGCTGCTCTGCAATATGTTTCCGGGACTGCTTGCTGAGTTTTTTCAGCCCCTTTTCAATCACCGCATAATCAATCTTATGCCCTTTAAACTCGTATTCCCTGTAGTCTTGCTATCCCGAAAGCGTTCGGGACGACAAGCGGGAATAACAATGACAACAAAACAAATATCGGATTCTTTGATACCCTGTCCCGAAAGCTTTCGGGACAGGGTTGTTCATTACTTTTCAGTCTCGTTTTTGCAACTTCAAAGACAGCGCTTAGTGCTCAGTGGCTGGTGATTATTGGTTATATTGACGCTTGCCGGTATTGCTTACGAGGTCTCTTATGCTCATCAGGGAATATCCTCAATCCAGAGGATATGTTTTCGCAATCCTGTTGCTTTGAGCGCGTTGAAAAGTTTAAGGTCGGCAGTGACAACCCGACATTCATGCTTTACTGCAAGCGCTATATACAGGCTGTCGTAAAAACTTCTGTCATATTTTCTGGCTATATCCCATGCCATATTCATTAACTTGTCAGTTCTATAAATATTGAGATCAACGGCCTTGAAATCACCTATGAGCGTATAGATATCTTCTGCGTCAATTTCACCCCTTTTCCATTTTTTCCACAGGATGTTGCCTATTTCCGAATAAATCAGGTCAGGGGCATGCAATTCCATATTTCCGCTAAGGAGTTTAAGTGCGTGATTGTCGTAAATCTCTGACACAAACCACTTGAGACAAACAGACGCGTCAACTACGATGCGCTTCAACGATCACGATCCTCTCTGATTAATTCAGCGCTGTCGCTGAATGTTTTTCCTTTGAATTTTTTGCGCCAGTATAACGCTCTTTCCATAGCCTCTTCCATTGTCATTTTTGCAGACTCTTCAAGAATTGACTTTGCCTCACCCTGAAGCGACCTGTTGTGACTTTTTGCCCGTGCTTTAAGGCGTTCGATAATTTCGGGTTCGAGACCCCTCACGAGTAATTGAGCCATAACTTACCTCCTTGCTTACTTATTCGTATTGTCAAAAATTAACCACAGAGAACACAGAGATAACAGAATAAAATCATGGGGTTACAGAGCTTTTTAAAAATCTAAAGCTCTTTTCCTCTGTGTCCTCTGTGTCCTCTGTGGTGAATTTCTGTATTTTCATGTCTTCTCCTCTTTTTTCATAAAACTTTTGACATTACCTACTTATTGATAGCGTTATGATAGCAAATCGTAGACGTTGACGCAATATTATTCCGCATGCCGCCAGTTCCAATCCTGACTTGTTTCCTTACGCTTTTCTCTCAAAGGTCTTTCCTGCGATCAGCACAAATATCACTGCAGCGATGAGAATAATCGTCACATCCATAAATAGCGAAAAATCAGCGGCCATCCTTCCTGTCTCCAAGGGAAAGATGATATTCTTCAGGGCATCTATCCCATAGGTAAGCGGGTTAAGCTTCGCCAGAACCTGCAATACCACAGGCAAAAGCTTCACCGGATACATCGCGCCGGAGAGAAAGAACATCGGCATAACGATAAAGTTCATAATAACGCTGAAGCTTTCGTAACTGTCATAAAAAGACGCAAGCAGGATACCGAAGGCAGCAATCGTAAAAGAGAGCGCTGCGCAGACGAGAAGAATTCCAACAATCTGCAATAAGCCAAGCTTGAGACCGATAAATGGGAACAATGCCAGTATAATGACAGCCTGCGTCGTAGAAAGGAACATGCCGCTCATGGCCTTGCCGACAACAACAGAGAACCGGGAGACAGGCGCAACAAGGATTTCCTTCATAAAGCCGAACTCCTTGTCCCAGATAATCGAAATCGAGGAGAATATGGAACTGAAGAGGATCGTCATCCCGAGAATGCCCGGAAAGATGAACTGCATGTAAGTAACTCCTCCTTCTGCCGGCACCAGTCTCGACATCCCTCCGCCGACGAGCAAGAGCCAGAGAAGCGGTCTCGCTAGCGCAGAAAAAAGCCTGCTTTTTTCCCGGATAAATTTTTTATATTCCCGTGCAACGATGACGTAAACCACGTTAACTTCTATCATGCCGTCTCCTGTAGGAACGTACAGAGGATTTAATATCATCACCTGAGGATAGAGCCTCGTCTCGTATCTCTTTGCCGGTGAGCTTGAGAAAAACATCGTTCAGTGTGGGCCTCTGCATCCTGACAGACAGGACACTATCTCCTATCTCCCGAATGATCTTCGGGATGCAGACATCCCCCCTGAGCGCGGATATGAAAATCTCTCCGTCCCTTTCCGATGCCTCTACGTTTAAAAGATTTTTTATATCCTGCATCGCCTTTTTGTTGTCAGTTGTTTTCAGATAGATAACATCTCCTCCGATCACCTTCTTTAGTTCTGCAGGCGTCCCTGATTTTATAATTTTTCCTCTGTCAATGATCGCGATTTTGTCGCAGACCTCTGCCTCCTCCATATAATGTGTAGTCATGAAAATCGTCACGTTATGTTTTTTAGGCAGTTCGGTGATGAACTCCCATAAATTCGCTCTGCTTTGCGGGTCAAGCCCGAGCGTGGGTTCATCAAGAAAGAGCACCTTGGGCCTGTGAATGAGCCCTCTTGCCACTTCAAGCCGTCTTTTCATGCCGCCTGAGAACTTTTTTACGAGGTCATCTCCCCTTTCCCTGAGGTCAACGAACTGCAGGGCATCTTCAACGCGCTGCTTTCGCACGGCTTTATCAACGTTGTATAAATAGGCATGGAAGATGAGATTTTCCCTTGCGGTAAGGTCCTTGTCCAGCGAACTGTCCTGAAAGACAATGCCTATGGATTTCCTCACCTCAGAAGATTCAAGATTGCAGTCATGGCCATTAATGAAGGTATTCCCTGAGGTCGGAGACAGGAGCGTACAGAGGATATTGATGGTCGTTGTTTTCCCTGCGCCGTTCGGCCCAAGAAACCCGAAGATCGTCCCTTCCTCAACTTCAAAGGAAACATTATCCACCGCCAGGATATTGCCAAACTTTCTGGTGAGGTTTTCTACCCGTATAATCTGCATCTGAAAGTTTAACAGAAAAGCGCCAGGATAGGAAATTCAACAATAAATCGCCCTGCCGCGAGCAGCAGGCTTACCGATCGGTGCGAAGTTGTATCTTGCTACCCTATCCAGACTGTTTTTTTAAAATCCTTCATTCCCTCAACAATATGATTTGTTGTCCCCCTATGACCGACCTTCAGTTCTGCCTCAAGCCCGTAATGCTTGAGACATGTGCCGCAGGAATAGACTTCGACTCCCATTGCTTCGATCTCTTTCAGGATCGGGAGGATTTCCTCGTTTACTGTTGTCAGTCTTACCCCTGCGTTCAAAAAAAACATCGTATGAGGGACTTCCTTATATGCCTTCATCGTCTCGAAATAGGCCTTCATTAAAATTCTGCCGAGGTCCTCTTCCTTGCCCATGGTATCAGTGCCTATGATGACGAGCAAGTCCTTTTCGGATGCTTCCGTCTCGTCTTTGGCAGCAGGGTTGGCGCAGGCATAGCCTTTTACAATATTTACCTTCCAGGCATTGCCTTCTCTCACTGTTTCGGAATAATAAGAATTATTTTTCGCAAACCATGCGATATTGTCGGCAGACGCCTCATTGTCAACAAGTACTTCGACAATTCCCTCAGATAATTTTGCCAGCGCTTCCTCTGCCATCATGACAGGTTTTGGACAGCCCTGCCCTCTTGCGTCAATAAGCATAGTTCCTCCTCTTTTGCATAATAAAATTCATTATATATCTGGTTTCTGATTTCGTCAAACCTGTAACCAGTGCGATCTCTCGGCCTGTCTAAATTTACAGGGATAATATTTTTTATCCGCCCCGGATGAGGCGTCATAACCACAACCCTGTCAGCCAGATAAACGGACTCATTTATGTCATGGGTCACAAAGACAATGGTTTTATTCCTCTCCTGCCATATACGGCTTACCTCCTCCTGCATATTCATCCTGGTCATTGCATCCAATGCCCCAAACGGCTCGTCCATAAAGATGATGTCAGGATCAACCGCCAATGCCCTGGCAATGGCAGCACGCTGCTGCATACCTCCTGACAGCTCGTGGGGATGATTATTTATGAATCTTTCAAGCCCGACTATCCTTATATATTCCAATGCCGTCTTATTTCTCTCGTCTTTTGACATGCCGTTCATCTCAAGTCCATACCTGACATTTCCAAGCACAGTCCTCCACGGAAAGAGGTTTGGATTTTGAAAAAGGGTAATATGCCGCGGGTCAGGGCGTTCAACAGCCTTGCCGTCAATTAGGACCTCGCCGCTGGACGGCATTTCAAACCCTGCAATAAGATTCAGGAGTGTGGTCTTTCCGCAGCCGCTCGGACCGAGAAGGCAGACAAACTCGCCATCATAAATATCCATGCTTATCTTTGCTAATGCCTGATATTTATCTCCCTTTATACTGGTGAAGGTTTTTTCAACGCCCTTGATCTGTATCTTTATATTTCCCATCAATCAACTCCCGGCTGAAAGCCCCACGTCTTATGTACCCTTTTTTCAAGAAGCCTCATTATGCGGTCAAGGAGAAGTCCGAAGAACCCCACAAGGAGCATTCCGCAGATGATTAAATCCGTTCTCAGAAAATTCCTTGAATCAATTATCAGGAAGCCAAGCCCGGACTGTGCGCCGAGCATCTCGCCTGCCACAAGGTTTATCCATCCCAGCCCTAACGCAATATGCAGCCCTACTGTTATATATGGAAAAGAAGCAGGAATGACCACCTTGAGCAAAATATCCATTTCCGTGCTGCCGAAATTTCTGGCTGTTTTAATGTATGCGGAGGGGACATTGCGCACCGCTGCAATGGTTGAAAGCAGGACAGGGAAGAATACAGAAAGGAAGATGATGAATATGGCGGGAGGGTCTCCGATCTTGAACCAAAGCACAGCCAGGGGAAACCATGCTATCGGAGATATGGGCCTCAGCACATGAATAAAGGGTTCAATGGCTAAATAGAGCCGCCCATACCATCCAAATATCAGTCCAAGAGGTATGGCTGCAGAAACGCCAAGTGCATAGGCTATGCCAAGCCTCTTAAAGCTCGCGATTATATGCTCAAAAACCACTCCCTGCTTCCATATCTCTACAAATCCTTTCAATACACTGACAGGGCCGGGCAGTTGGTCTTCTGTGTATCTGCCTGAAACACTTATCCCTTGCCAGAACAACAGGAAGATTATCAGCACAACAACCGGGAACAGGTATTTTTCACCTTTGATTTTTGGCGTTCTCAAATCTTATACGCCTTCCGGGCAAAGCTCACATCCACATATTCATTCAGGTCAACCTCTTTGTTCGTAATCCCGAACTTCAGCATATAGTCCTGCGTTGCCCTGAAGTCCTCAATAGTCGGGATGAGATTATCATAGGTCACCCTGTCTTTTGGGGTGTTCAGCACATACTCAATGACCTCCGGTTTCTGGCCAAGATATTTTGTCGAAAGCGCTGCCGCCTCTTTTGGGTTTTTCTCTATGAATCTTCCAGTATCAACAAGATTGTTTACGAGCTCCTGAACAGCCTCAGGCGAGTTTTTGATTATATCCTCCCTGACGCTCAGGATGCAGCATATATGGTCTTTCCATATGTCCTTTGTAAGGATTAAGACCCTGCCGACCTTCTGCATCTCCGCCTGTGTGCCGAAGGGCTCCGCGAAGATGAAGGCGTCTATCTTTCCAATGCTCAATGCCTGAACAGTCTCGGGCGGAGGCATCTCAATGAGCTTTACCTGATCAAGGGATATGCCCCTGTCTGAAAGTATCTTTCTAAGAAGTATGTAATGGGTCGAAAACCTTGTTGGTATGGCGATTGTTCTGCCTTTTAGGTCTTCCAACTTTTTTATATCATCTCCTGTTTTTACAGCAATAACGCTTCCGTTTCTATGCCCCAGAAGCACTGCCTTCATCGGCACTCCGCCTTGTTTTAATCTCAGGCTCATGGGCGTCAGGGAAAATATCGCCTCAAGTGCGCCTGCCCTCATCGCCTCTGACATCTCCGCCCAGTTTGAGAATTTAACAGGCTGCAAGTCCACATTATTAAACTGACTCCTTGAATGCGCTATCAAGGTAAGGTGGTCAACAATGGGCATGTATCCTACCTTTATGGTAGTTTTTTTAACCGACGCCCCGGCTAAGGTTGAAAAGTTTACGCCCACTGCGCCGGCTGCTAATGCGGCCGCGCCTGCTTTTAAAAAATCACGACGATTTAACATTTTTTTCCTCCTTCAAAGTATATTCATTAAGCAGTTCTGCTGTTTTTTCAGCCGTATTGCCTGTTATGTTGATGCAATGTTCACGACGTTCAGGACTGTTGAACTCAAACTTTTTTACCAGCACCCTGCAACAGAGGCTCTTGTGTTTTCCCTTGAACCAGTCATGAAGTTCCTTGCTCGCTGTTATAACTTCGGGACATTTGCTCCCGGCTTCAATCCTGCCCAGAACCAGCCCCAAGGCCATAACCCCGCCGTTTACAGCGCCGCATGTGCATCCTGCTCCCCCGATACCTCTTGGAAATCCTGAAGCCAGCTTTACAATATCCACCGGCAAAGGATTCCCAAGCTGATTATTGATTACAAAAAGAATCGCTTCAGAGCATAGAAATTTGTTTTCTCGGTATAATTGTTCTGCCAGCTTTTTTACCTCTGATGGGTTAACAACCTGTTGTGTCATTTATCTTCCTTCACCGGCAAGACATAAATAGCCTTGATAACAAGCTGCACTGTATCACCCGGCTTTAAGTCCAGGTCATCAACTGACTCCGTAGTCAGCACAGACGCCATTTCAGCAGGCATATTAACATCATACTTAACCAGAGACATGACATCGCCCTTCTTTACCGACTTTACAGTTGCCACGATCTTATTTCTTGCTCCATACTTCATAGCAAAACCTCCTCTTGAAGTTCTTTGAAACTTATCTTATAACCAAGATTGAATCCGAACAAATCTTCGTTCAAAGTCTTTCCATCTGCCTCTGCGTAAGGATACATAAAATAATTCAGCTTTCCATCTTTCTGCGTCGGATTAAGCGTTAAATCCCTTCCTGTCTGATATGCAATCCTGTTCTCCTCAACTGCCCCGAAGAAGTATTCCACAAGGTCTTCAACATCTTTCAGGTTGTTTATCTTCTTTTCGAGCATTGCCTTTCTTACATCAGAAGGGTCAACAGGAACCCATCCATAGCCTGGCATATAGAATTCCGCCCAGCAGTGCTGCGACTTTGTAATATCTCCCTCTTTTCCCTTTGCCATGCGAATCCCGAATATTTCCCTCGCCGGCACGCCGGCGCTTCTTGAGAGGGCTACAAAAACTGAATGAATATCCCCGCACTTGCCGCCTAAAGATACAATAAGTTTTTCAACTTCACCAAAGCCGCAGCCCTTAATATTAGGGTCCCGGTGCATGTTATTCACAATCCAGTCATAGATTGCCTTTGATTTTTCGAGATTGGTCTTTCTGCCTTTTGTGATTTGATCTGCAAGCTCTTTAACTTTGCCGTCAGTCGGGCCGAGGCTCGTTGCCTTTAGGTATTCTTTGAATTCTTCTTTAGAAAATGCTAATTCCTTTTTAGGAAAGTTCTTTTTTACGACTTCCTTTCTATTAACCTTAAATGAATATGTCAGAGTTCTATCTTTAGATGGGCCGTTCCACTCAGCATAAAGTGCAACATTTCCGTTTTCTCTTTCCCTGTAAACGCCGCTGTTCGAGAAGTTGCCGGTAACTCTTACGTCCTCTATGCTCTGATTTTCATCAGACAC
>CAMTXX010000070.1:0-45867 GCA_947085825.1 uncultured Nitrospira sp.
AAAATGAAACTCATCCGTCTCTGCAAGTCGTATTTTAATATGTTTATCGCTTTCAGCAAGAGAGCAGACAGACAACCACAGTTCCCGTTCAGTTTTAGGATTATGCCTTATTGTCTTAATTGTTTTCATTTGACTCCTAACATATTACTATAAGAGCTTCCTCTTTACAGGGAAATCTATCACACGGCCTTACAGAGAGTCAATAAAAAAATCTTTAAAATTAAAGAATAATAAAAAAATAACTTGACTTGAGTTTACATATGATCGGATAATACCGGCAAAAGCGAACTTCGTATAGCAAGGGGGATTTTGCAAATGACTGCAAAAGGGGTTTTGCCTGAGTTCCAAGAATTTCTTCTTTTAAACAAATTAGCTCAAGAAAAACATGTGCTTTTTCTCGCAGTGTGGGTCAGCAAGTTCCTTGCCTTCAGCAACAGGAAAGGACAACAGGACATCGGGCTAACAGTCACGGAGTTTCTGGACTCCCTCGAAGCAAAGGAAGATATTAAGGATTGGCAGGTCAAACAGGCAGGCGAGGCGGTGCGCCTCTATCTTAATCATTTCAAAGGCGACGAAGTCCTGAACTCTGTACAAGGGGCTCCCGGACCGAAAGCAAGCCTTGCTGACAGATCAAAGTTCCTTGCGGAGATGAAGAGACTGATCAGACTCAAGCACTTTGCCTACAATACTGAACTTGCTTATCTTGACTGGGCTGAACGTTTCTTTACTTATATGAGAGAGACTGCAAAAGGCGACCTGGTCGCAGACCTTACACCTGAGACTGTTCAGAATTTCCTGAGCCATCTTGCAATCACTAAACGGGTTGCATCTTCAACACAGAACCAGGCGCTCTGCGCCCTTGTGTTTCTTTTCCGGGATGTGCTGGGACAGGAACTTGGCGACATCTCAGGCATGGTGTGGGCCAAGCGGGGGAAGAAACTGCCGGTAGTGCTTTGGATCGAAGAGGTGAAGGCGCTCTTCAGGCACCTTTCAGGAACTTCGCTTTTGATGGCACAGCTTCTATACGGTTCAGGCTTGCGCATCATGGAACTGGCCCGTCTGAGAATTCTGGATATCGACTTTGAGGGCAATCTGCTCGTTGTGCGGACCGGCAAAGGGGACAAGGACAGATCGACCATTCTTTCCGACGCGGTCAAAGAGCCGCTCCGGCTCCACATAGAGAAGGTCAAGGCCCTGCACGACAAGGACTTGTCGGCTGGGCATGGTGAAGTATATCTCCCGACTGCCCTTTCCAGAAAATATCCGAAGGCTGCAAAAGAATGGAAATGGCAATATGTTTTTCCGTCGGCCAATCTGTCTGTGGACCCCCGGAGCGGCAAGGTCAGACGCCATCATGTCAGCGACAAGGGCATCCAGACAGCCATAGCGAAGGCAGTTAAAAAGGCGGGCATTGTGAAGCACGCTACTGTCCATACCCTCCGCCACAGCTTCGCGACGCACTTACTGATGAAGGGCGTTAACATCAGGGAGATCCAGTCCCTTCTCGGACATAAGAGCGTTGAGACTACGATGATTTATACCCATGTCATAAGAGACATGTCGAACGCTCCGAAAAGTCCCCTTGACAGCCTTTATGAAATAAAATAATTCTGTTAAAGCAAAATTTGACGGGCTGCCGCCGTATGATCTTTTCCTGTGAACACTCAATAAACCCTGGACGATAGTTGTGCTTCTGTCCCCTGACTGGTATTCAGTTCTGTATGGCCGGCTTTTATCCTAAAAACCTCAGTTGGCCACGGATGACCAAAAGTAGGCGCTTTAAGCGCAAAAAGGTGATTCACTCTGTTTGCATAAGTCTTTGATATATCTGTGTGAATCCGCGTAAAGCTGCGGCTAAATGCTTTTTTTAGGTTTATGGCCGTTGAATATCTTGAGCAGTTCAAACCACAAAATACTGATTACGCCGGCTGAAAAACAGATCGCCAGGTCAGAGGGATGCAGTTTCGAAAAATGGAAGAGTTGCTGCAGAAAAGGCGTGTACAGTATCAAACCCAGAAACAGAAGCGTACCTCCGGATATCCACCATAACGCAGGATTCGGAGAGCGAAGGGTGGACAGGATGGTGCGGGACCATGAGCGGTTGGCGAATATGAGGCCGAGGTTTGCTATGATGAGGGTGGTGATCATGAGGGTCCTTGCGTCAGCCTCTCCCTGTCCGCGATATAGGGAGATCGCGAAGACAGAGATGACAATGACCATGACGCTTACGCCTTGCAGCAGGCTGAGGCCGATTAACTTGAGGCCGAATAACGGTTCCTTCGGGTCCCTGGGGCTGCGCAGCATGATGTCTTTTTCTTCATTTTCAGCCTCGAAGATGATCGAACAGGCAGGGTCTATGATCAGCTCCAGAAATACGATATGCACCGGCAGGAGTATAAGCGGCCAGCCGAAGATTACCGGCAGCAGCGAAAGCCCGATTATTGGCACATGTATCGCAATGATATAGGCCATCGCCTTTTTCAGGTTGTCATATATCCTCCTGCCCATTCTGACCGCATTGACGATAGACGAGAAATCATCGTTGAGAAGCACGAGCGCCGCAGCCTCTCTTGCGACATCTGTGCCGCGTTCGCCCATTGCTATTCCGATATGTGCGGATTTTAACGCTGGCGCGTCATTGACCCCGTCGCCTGTCATGGCCACTATTTCTCCAGTCGCCTTAAGGGCATTGACGATCCTAAGCTTCTGCTCAGGCATAATCCGCGCAAATATATTTATGTTTTTTATGCGTTTCTCAAGTTCGGCATCATCCATACTGTTAAGTTCAGACCCTGTGATTAATTCGACAATGGAATCAAGACCGATCTGTTTTGCGATATTCTGTGCCGTACCCGGATAGTCTCCGGTAATCATTATCACCCGTATTCCGGCGGTGTAACATTCCTTTATAGCAGCCGCAACAGTAGGCCTGACAGGATCAGCGAGACCGATAAGTCCCAGGAATTTGAAGGTAAAGTCGTGATGTCCCTCAGGGAGATCCGCAGACTTGAACCTTGCTTTTGCAATACCGAGCACTCTCAGCCCTTCCTCTGCCATTGTATTGATATGGAAATAGAGCTTCTCCTTTTCTACCTCAGTGAGATGACAGAGGTCGAAGATCGCCTCGGGCGCTCCCTTGCTTGCGATAATGTACTCTTCGCCGTCAGGAGATTTCCAGACATGGGAGAGCGCAAGCAGATTCTGAGACAGGGGATATTCGTGCATCAGTTTCCAGTCATCATGCAGGTGTTCGGTGTTGGAGAGGGAATAGATGCCGAGCTGCCGCAGCGCCTTTTCCATTGGATCAAAGGGGTCTGTCTTGCTTGCCAGAATACCGAACTCCACGATCTCGTGGCAGTCTTCAGGCAAGGCCCCCTGATCCCGGAGGTTAATATCGCAGAAACCGCCTCCTGCAAAGATCTTTTTGACGGTCATGCTGTTCATCGTCAGTGTGCCTGTCTTGTCAACGCAGAGGACTGTGCAGGCGCCGAGGGTTTCAACTACATTCACGCGGCGTGTCAGTATCTGTTTTTTCGACATCCTCCATGCTCCGAGGGCGATGAAGATGGTCAGCACAACAAGGAATTCCTCCGGCAGTATTGCCATGGCGAGGGTGATACCGGCAAGAAAACCATTTAGCCAGTCGGCCCTTGTCAGGCCGTAGAGGAACACGACGAGCGCGCAGAGCAAGGCCCCTGCGATTGCAAGTCTGTTAACAAGTCTTTTCGTCTCTTTCCGGAGGAGGGTATCTTCAGTCTCCATCGCCTGCAAGGACTTCCCTATCCTGCCCAATTCGGTGGCCATGCCGGTTGCTTTGACCTTTGCTATCCCCTGCCCCCTGACGATAAGGGTGCCTGAATAAATATAAGGCAGATTATCCCCGCCCGGACGTCCCATCTCGAGGTCGTCAGCAGCGGCAGCCTTGCGCACAGGGATGGATTCTCCTGTCAGCAGGGACTCGTCAGCAGAGATATTAATGCTGGAGATAAGTATCGCATCCGCAGGCACACGGTCACCTTCTACAAGAATAAGGATATCACCGCGTACTACTTCACGTCCGGCAATGCGCCTCTGTTTTCCATCGCGTATCACCATTGCGCGCGGGCTGGAGAGGTCGCGAAGGGCCTCCAGTGAGCGCTCTGTTTTACGTTCCTGGTAGAGGGTGATCCCTATGATAGCGAAGACGAAGCCAAGGAGCATCATGGCTTCCCGGATGTTGCCGAGGATGAGATAGATTATGCCGCAGGCGATGAGGAGCAGAAACATCGGCTCCCGTACAATGTTGATTGCGATCGAAAAGATGTCCCGCTTTTTTGAAGAGGGCAGTTCGTTATGGCCTTCCTGCTTCAGCCTTTCAGCCGCCTCGGCCTCAGACAGGCCGGAGATGTCGTTGATATTGAAAATGCTTTTCATGAAGCTGCTCCATTATCCTTGAGATAAAAAACCGGATAGCAGATTATATCAAATTGCTCTGTCTTTATCGAAAGAAAGAAGTGCTAATCTAATGATGATTAACAAATCCTCTCCTTTGTAAGGGAAAGGGGATTTATTGGGAGTTCAATTTTCTATTGCTTAAGGCACCTATTTCTGGCTCTGTGTTTGAGTTGCAATAAGTTATTGTCTTTAACAGGCATAACGGTTTATCATTAATAGATTTTTTGACGGGGGCTGATTAGGCTGTGATAACGCAATCTCGTGTGGTTATAGAGGAGAAGGAAGCAAATGGACGGAGAATCAACAGATATTAAGCAGGCCAGGCTGCAAAGGCTGAAAGAGCTTTTTCCTGAACTTTTTGCAGAGGGCCAACTGGATTGGGAAAAACTGAAGGCTGCCTTTGGTGATGATATCAACTTTGCCAATGAACGTTATGTATTGAATTGGGCGGGCAAGTCTGACGCCTTTAAGATATTGCAGCAGCCAACCACCGCCAGCTTGAAACCCGCGCTGGAAGAATCCGTCAACTTCGACACAACTGAACACCTCTTTATCGAAGGCGAAAATCTGGAAGTCCTCAAAGTTCTGCAAAAGGCATATTACGGCAAGGTGAAGTGCATCATCATTGACCCGCCTTACAACACAGGCAGCGACAGCTTTATTTACCCCGACAAATTCAGCGAGAAAAAGGAAGATTACCTGAAACGCATCGGTGATAAGGATGAAGAAGGCTTCCTGATGAAAGAGGGCCTGTTCCGCAAGAACAGCAAAGACAGCGGACATTATCACAGCAATTGGCTCAGCATGATGTATCCCCGCCTGTTCCTTGCCAAAAACCTTCTGCGTGATGACGGCGTCATCTTCGTTCATATTGACGATAACGAGGTTCATAACCTTCGGATGGTTATGAATGAGATTTTTGGGGAGGAGAATTTTGTGGCAAGTTTTATATGGAAAAAGAAAGGAACGACAACTAATGTTGAAGGTGCGAAAGTTAGCTCCTTAACTGAATATGTTATTTGTTATCAAAAAGTTAAAGATGGACTCAATTATCGAGTAGTGCCAAAAGCAAACAGAAACTATCCACTTTCAGATGAGCTTGGAAATTATAGGACTACTGTTATTGAAAAGAAGAATATAGGTGATTATGAAAGAAAAACAATGCAGTTTGAGATATTAGGGCAAAGGCCGAGAGAAGGCAAAAGATGGCAAATTGGTGAAGATACAGCAAGAGAGCTTGAGAAGAAAGGCAGATTTTTTATAGACAACGGAATTGTAAAGCTTAAAATATATGATGTTGAAGATAAAGACACGACATCAGCTAATCCAAACTTGCTTTTTGAACATGGCTCTACTGATAGTGCAACATCAGAATTAGACGAATTGCTCGGGATTGAAGGATTATTTGATAATCCCAAACCACCACAGCTTATTTCTCAACTGATTAAATATTGTGAAAGCCAACATAAAGACGACATCATCCTTGACTTCTTCGCTGGTTCGGGCACCACAGCCCACGCCGTTTTAGAGCTTAACAAAGAGGACAGTGGCAACCGAAAATTTATTCTGGTGCAAATGCCTGAGCCTTGTGATGAAAGCAGCGAGGCTTACAAAGCAGGATATAAAACCATAGCCGATATAGGTAAAGAACGGATTCGGAGGGTGATAAAACGCCTCACCCCCGCCCCCTCTCCTGAAAGAGAGGGGAGCAAGGAGAAAGGTGAAAGCTTATTCAAAGGCGCGGCACCGTCATTATTTGAGAAAGCCGGAACCCTTCGCAAGGCTCAGACAAAGGCTGAAGAATTGCTTTGGCAGGCTCTCAGAAATAAGCAAATAGAGAATTGTAAATTCAGAAGGCAGCACCCTATCGGACAGTTTATTGCGGACTTCTATTGTCATGAGGCCGGTTTGATTATAGAGGTTGACGGGGGTTATCACAACGAAGCAGAGCAAAAAGAATACGATGCAGCCAGAACACAAGCAATAAATGAATTTAGTGTAAGAGTAATGAGATTTACCAACGAGGAGATATTGAACAGTTTGCCCGAAGTATTGAAGAAAATTGCCGAAGCTTTGGCCTCTCCCCCATCCCCTCTCCTTGAGGAGAGGGGCACGAGGGGTGAGGTAGGATTCAAAGTATTCAAGCTCTCCCCCTCCAGTTTCAAAATTTGGAGAAGCAGTGATATAGACAGTGAGGAAAAACTTCTTGAGCAGATGGATGCCTTCACCAACCCCCTCAAGCCCGATGCTGAAAAGCAAAATATGCTGTATGAGCTTATGCTCAAGGCAGGGTATGAACTTACCTCACCCCTCTCCCCTCTCCTGAAAGAGAGGGGAACAGACGGTGATGACGCTCCCTCTCCTCAAGGAGAGGGCTGGGGTGAGGTTTACAGCATCAACAACAATGAACTTATCATTGCCTTAGATGCGATGAATGAAAAACTGGTAGAACAAATCATCGCCTCCAAACCGCGAAAGGTCATCACCCTCGATAGTCTGTTCACCGGCAACGACCAACTCAAAACCAATACAGTCCTGCAAATGCGTGATGCGGAGATAGATTTTAAGACGATATGAGCCATAAGCCATAATATTATTGATGCTTTATTGTAGGAGGGGACATGTCAAATGAAAATTTAGTGCCAATGGGAAGCAAGTCTTTTGAAGACCTGAAGAAAGTAAATGAATTTGGAGCGGAATATTGGAGCGCGCGGGAAATGCAGCCTCTCTTAGGATATACGCAATGGAGAAGATTTGAGGATGCAATTAAAAGGGCTATAATTTCTTGCAAACAATCAGGGAATATTTCTGAAAACCATTTTGCCGGCGTCGGCAAAATGGTTGATATTGGGTCAGGAAGCTCTCGGGAGGTGATGGATTATCATCTGTCGCGTTTTGTCTATGCATTTGCGGATGATTAAATTGTAGGAAGGAGAGGAAATGGAAAAAGAATTAAAACTCATAATACAGCCAAAAGTTATTGACCATCTCGGGATAAAAATGTATCAAAAGCCTGTTGATGTTATTGCAGAATTTATTGCAAATGCTTGGGATGCCGATTCTGAAATTGTTGGAATTACAATTAACGATGATTCCATCATTGTAAAGGATAAAGGAATCGGCATGACTTATCAGCAGTGCCAGGATTTTTTCCTAACGGTAGGTAGAGATAGACGGAAGGCAACTGGTACGGAAGTGACTGAAGAAAAGAAACGCCCTATTTTAGGCAGAAAAGGTATCGGTAAATTCTCAGGATTCGGGATTGCAAAAACAATTGAAGTAACAACGATATCAAAAATCGACGGCGAATCAACCTCTTTTAGAATGAATATTCAGGAGATTCTGGAATATGATGCTTCCGGAAAGGAAGATAAGCCGATAAAGGTGATTGCTTATAAAGAGCCTTCCGCTGCCAATAAAGTAAATCACGGAACAACGGTTTCATTAATTGGCATAGACGGCAAGTCAATAGATAAGGAAAACTTCAAAAAAGACTTATCCAGACGATTTCTTTTATCTCAAAGTTACGGTGACTTTAAAATAACGGTTAATAAACAAGACTTGCCTGAAAGTTTTAGTGATGAATTGGAATTCGTTTTTCCGAGAGATTTATCCATTGAGGAAAAGGCGAAGATTCCCAACCTGCAAAAAACTGATGATAAAGGATGGGCTGTAGAAAAATTCAATGGCTATGAGATATTGTGGAGAATCGGTTTTTATGAGGAACCCATAGAAACTGAAGAACTGAGAGGGATTTCAATTTTTGCAAAAAGTAAAATGGCTCAAAAACCATTCTTCTTTGACTTGGCAGGAGGCATAAACTCCCAGTTCGGAATTGAATATATGACTGGCCAGATAAAAATGGATTTTATAGATACGGGCGCTAACGATCTTATTGCTACTGAAAGGCAACGAATAAATCTCCAGACGGATTTGGGGAAAAAAATTAAAGAATGGGGAATTGAAAAAATTAAATTGCTTTGTTCCATTAGGAAAAAGAAAAGGTCTGATAAAAGATTACACGAATTGGAAGACAAATTTGAAGGGTTTAAAGATAGGCTGGACGCGTTTCCCCCGACCGAAAGGAAAACGGTAAAATCGGTATTGTTGAAAATTGCCTCTTTTGATAGGTTAGGCAAAAAAAGATTTCATGAGTGGGGTAATGACATATTGACTTCATGGGAAATGGGAAGGCTGAAAGATTTGATTACTCAAATTTCGGAAGCAAAAGACATGGACGAACAAAAATTGCTTGAAATGTTGTCTGAGGCAGATGTGCTTACAGCCTTAAATATTGCCGAATCCGTAAAAACAAAAATTCTCAGTATCGGCGAGCTTAAACAGAGAGTAACTTCCAGACAACTTGAAAACAAAGTACGTGATTACATATATGACCATTCATGGATTATTCACCCTAAGTGGGAAAGCTTTAAAAAGGAACGCAGTGTCGAAAGATTGATTAAAGACATAGGTTCAAAACAACTTAATCATACCGTCTTTGAAGGCCGCGTAGACTTGGCATTATCAGCAGGTTCAACTTTACTTCTTGTGGAGTTTATTCGTCCTGGTTTAGAAATAGACAAGGATCATTTGGACAGAATTAACTACTACGTTATGGATATAAGAAGCAGCCTTGACAAAGAAACTAGTGGTACCATCAAATACTTAGAGAACGCCTATCTTATTGCTGACTCTAAAAAAGACAGCGAACTGATACATAAAAGAATCAAACAGCTTGAAGGCGAGGGAATATTGGTAATGACATGGAATACCTTAATTGAAGAAGCTCTCAGGCAATGGAAAGATTATCTTGGTCTCTTAAAACAAAGACACCCGGACGATAAAAGAATTCAGGATTTATGAAAATGAGAACGTATAATTCCGTAGATTTATTTTCCGGCTGCGGCGGCTTGTCGGCCGGCATGGTACAAGCTGGTTTTACGGCTAAAGTGGCCATTGAAGTTGACAAGCATGCCGTGCTTACATATCGGATGAATCATTCCAAAACTACGGTTATCGAAAAGGATATCCGTCGGGTCTCCGCTGATGAAATAATTAAACAATTGAACGGTGAGCCGCTGCACCTATTAGCGGGATGTCCGCCCTGTCAGGGTTTTTCCTCCGTGCGCAGGTTGAATCGGAAGCAAAATGTGCGTGATGACAGGAACGCTCTAATTGTGGAATATCTACGGTTCGTAAAAGAACTGAAGCCTCTTACAATTATGATGGAAAATGTTCCTGGATTAGTCAACTATTATATCTTTAAGGATGTTGTAAAAGAGCTTGATAAACTCGGATATCGTCCGAAAGTGAAAATCGTGAATGTAAATAATTACGGTGTACCTCAAAACAGAAGGCGTTTGATAATGGTCGGTTCCTTGTTGGGAGAAATAGACATTGCTGGAGGAACAAGCGAAAAAGTTACGGTAAAAGATGCCATCGGCAAATTGGAACCGATAGAAGCAACAAAAGACCCTTTACACAAAATTACGGCCAATCACACGCCGGAAGTGATGGAAAGGATACGGCTTACACCGAAAGACGGAGGAAGTTGGAAGGACTTACCAGAGCAATACACTTTGGAATGCCATAAAAAGGAAAATGTCGGATTTAAAGATATATACGGACGTTTACGTTGGAACGATTATTCTTCGACGATAACCGGAGGTTGTCTGAATCCTTCCAAGGGCAGATTTTTACATCCGGAGGAAGACAGGGTCATTACGGCACGGGAAGCCGCTTTATTACAGTCGTTCCCCAAGAGCTACAAATTCCCTGTGAACATCCCGAAAGCTTCTTTGGCTTTGCTTATAGGCAACGCGCTTCCTCCGGGGTTCAGTTACATACAATCTATGAACATCAAAGGACATTTAGACAAATATCTTGGCTGATATATTTTCAAAAGGGAAAAGAAGTGCGATAATGGCAAAGATTCGGGGTGATGAAACACAGCCCGAAATAGTTGTAAGAAAATTCCTCTTTTCCAAAGGTTTTCGTTTCAGAAAAAACGTAAAGACTTTGCCGAGTAAGCCGGATATTGTTCTACCTAAATACAAGGCCGTTATTTTTATTCACGGTTGTTTTTGGCATAAGCATAAGAACTGCAAAAAGGCACAACTGCCTGAAACGAGAAAGGAGTTTTGGGAAAAGAAAATAAGCGGAAATGTTGAGCGGGATAAAAAGAATATCCGGCAATTAAAGAAAACCGGATGGCAAGTGATTGTTCTCTGGCAATGCCGGTTGGGGAAAAAACAATCGGATAAATGGCAAAATTCATTAATTGAAAAACTATCATGAAACTCCACTTTGACAGCAATCAGGAATACCAGATAGAGGCCATCAGGGCCGTTACTGATATATTTGAAGGGCAGCCTTTGAGCGGCGGGGATTTTGAATTTTCGTTAGCTGCAACAGGCGCATTGCTTTCTGAGAACGGTGTGGGAAACAGACTGACATTGACTGAAGATCAGATTTGGGAGAATGTAAAGAGAATACAGCAGCGCAACCTCACCCCTTCTCCCCTCTCCTCACTGAGTGGGGTTGGGGGAGAGGCGGGGATGAATTTCTCTGTAGAGATGGAGACAGGTACAGGCAAGACCTATGTGTATCTGCGTACCATATATGAATTGAGCAAACTCTACGGCTTCAAAAAATTTGTGGTTGTAGTTCCGTCAATTGCCATCCGTGAAGGTGTTTTAAAGAACCTGCAAATCACCCACGACCACTTCCAGACCCTTTATGACAAGGTGCAGATCAATTATGACGTGTATGACAGCAAGAAAGTTTCCAATCTAAGAGGCTTTGCTGCCGGCAACGCCATTCAGATATTGGTTATAAACATTGATGCCTTTGCCAAAGACGAAAACATTATCAACAAGCCCAATGACAAGCTCACAGGCAAAAAGCCCATTGAATTCATCCAGAGCGCCAATCCGATTGTAATTGTTGACGAACCGCAGAATATGGAAACGGACCTTCGTAAAAAGGCTATTGAAAATCTTAATCCTCTTTGCACCCTTCGCTATTCCGCTACCCACACCAACCTTTATAACCTGGTGTATTCCCTCAACCCGGTAAAGGCCTATGATTTGGGACTGGTGAAACAGATAGAGGTTGACTCTGTAATAAGCGAGAATGCCAATAATGCTGCTTTTATACAGGTAGAGAAAATTCAGCCAAGCGGGAAGAATAAAATCATTGCAAAGCTGAAGATTGATGTAAATACTGCGAAAGGCATAGAAAGAAAAACTATCACCGTTGACAGAGATAAACATGACCTGTACAAACTTTCCGGCAAACGTGAAATATATCAAGATTTGAAAGTGTCAGAGATTGATATATCTAATCAGACTGTCTCGTTCTCAAATGGACAAATTCTTTCAGCAGGCGAGACGCAGGGCGGCATGAATGATGAAGTAATGAAGTTTATGATTCGCAAAACCGTTGAAGAACACCTCAAAAAAGAGAGAGTTTACAAAGCCAAAGGGATTAAAGTGCTATCTCTCTTTTTCATTGACAAGGTCAGGAACTACCGGGAATACGACGTGAACGGAAACCCGGTAAAGGGCAAGTTTGCCGGTTGGTTTGAGGAGATATATAACGACCTCTCCCCCAACCCCTCTCCTCAAGGAGAGGGGCGAAGGGGTGAGGTACATAACGGATATTTTTCGCAGGACAGTAAAGGCAGAGTAAAGGACACGGGAGGCGAAACCCTGGCGGATAATGATACCTACAAACTGATAATGCAGGACAAAGAGAAACTGCTTGACCCGAATACACCGCTTCGCTTTATTTTCAGCCACTCCGCATTGCGGGAGGGATGGGACAACCCGAATGTGTTTCAGATATGCACTTTGAACGAGACCAGATCTGAAATAAAAAAGAGGCAGGAAATCGGCAGGGGCTTACGTTTATCCGTAAATCAAAATGGACAGCGGATATTTGACCGCAACATCAACAAACTGACGGTTATAGCCAATGAGCGTTATGAAGATTTTGCCAGGGCATTGCAGAATGAAATACAGGAAGATTGCGGAGTGGATTTCACAGGCAGGGTAAAGAACAGAGGCGACAGGCAAAAAGTCGGTTTGAGGAAGGGCTTTGAGGCAGACCCGAAATTTCTGCAGATTTGGGAGAAGATAAAATTCCATGCCCGATACCGTGTTGAATACAAAACAGATGAGTTGATTATCCTGGCTGCAAAGGCAGTGAGGAACATGCCGGAAACCAGAAAGCCGACTATCAAATCAACCAGGAAAAGGGTTTTAATAACCGAGGAAGGGGTCGGCGGACTGTTGTTGAGTGATAGCATTGTTGACGATTATGGAATCGGGTTTGAAATACCTGATATGCCGACTTATATTCAGGCCAAGACAGAGTTGACGCGGAACACTATACTGGAAATAATCAAAAAGTCAGGAAGGCTGAGCGAAGTATTTCTGAACCCGCAGCTCTTTATGGATAACGCAGTAAGTGCTATTAAGGCGGTACTGTGTGGGTTGATGGTTGACGGTATCAAGTATGAAAAAATCGGTGACAGGATTTATGAAATGCAATTATTTGAAGATAATGATCTGGAAATATACCTTGATCAATTTACCTTCGCAGTGAACAACCGGGACAAAACCATTTATGAAAACTACATACCTCTTGATTCATTTGTGGAAAATCAGTTTGCCAAAGATTGTGAGAGCAGTGAGGACATTGAGTTCTATTTCAAGCTCCCTTTTTGGTTCAGGATAAATACACCCATAGGCACCTATAACCCCGATTGGGCAATAGTATTCAAGGGCGAAAAGAAGATCTATTTCGTGGCGGAGACAAAAGGCCAGGGGCAGGAACTAAGGCTGAGCGAGCAAATGAAGATTGACTGCGGTAAAGCGCACTTTGAACAGTTTGAGGATGTAAAGTTTAAAGGGCCTATTTCATCGGTTTCGGAATTGTCCGGGTGATAGTTTACTCAAAAGCGGGCTACGTGCCTTATTTGAAACGAGATTAATGAAGCTAAATGACACTTGATTGGTAGTATTCATCAGACGTTACTGCTCAATTTTGTACATTTCTTCACTGCACACTCTCCAGAAAACTCTTCCCGTAGCGCATGGTTTTGATCCTCTCATCGCAGATGATAACCCGTCCTGTGTCAGTCTTCGAGCGTATCAGTCTGCCGAAGCCCTGCTTGAATTTAAGCACCGCTCGCGGCAGGGAGTATTCGGTAAAGGGATTGCCTCCAGCCTTCTTTATCACCTCTGTCCGAGCTATGACCATTGGTTCTGTCGGGACCTCGAAGGGCAGTTTTGTAATGATAAGGCATTTCAGTGAATCCCCTTTGACGTCAACGCCTTCCCAGAATGAATCAAGCCCGAAGATGACGCTGTTTTCGCTCTCCCTCATTATATCGAGCATCAGCCTGTTTTGCAGCTCTCCCTGGAGCATTGGATTGAGCCCGATATTTCTCAGTTCTCCATGAGACAGGTCCCAGGTTTTTCTCATCACATCCCTGGAAGTGAAGAGCGCAAGAACCCCACCTTCAGTTTGTGATGCCTCCTCTACAATCACTCCCGCGAGTTGTTTAATGCTGCCTTCACTTTTGAGGTTTATACCGCGCTTTATCTCAATAGCTATCTGGTTTTTGATGTCAAAAGGGGAGGGGACTGCCAACTTTTCCGATTCCTCAAGGCCGAGGATGCTGGAAGTTACATGAAAATCACCTGAGACAGAAAGAGTTGCAGAGGTCAGGATAACCGATTTGTATAAGGGAAGAACGCTCTGTTTTACAAAATCACCGGGATATATGGGAGCCATCCTGAGAGATATTTTTCTTTCTTCTATCTCAGGCCATCTCACGAATCCCTCAAGGCCCTCAGGGAAAGTCTCCATTGCTTCAGCGACTTTGAGCAGCTTTATGAGCGCTGCCTTGAGCTCCAGTTCGTCATCTTCCTGAAAGAGTCCTGTGGTTGATGTTTTGATGCTGCTGATGAGGGATTTTATTGAATCAGACAGGCTCTGCATCATGTCACTGATACTGAACCTGCCTTGTATTATTTGCCTGTTGCTGAGTTCACTCCTGACCTTTACCCAGAAGAGTCCCAATTCGGCCTTCAGGGATTCAACAGGCTCGAAAAGGACAGGGGATTGTGCAAGCAGTCCTTTATACACCCCCCGATGATCGATCCTGAGAAGCTTGTTGAAGATATAGTCAATCCCACGCGCTGAGAGCGTTACGCCTATCTGGTCGCAAAGAACGCTGTCCAGACTATGGCCCTCATCGACCACGAGAATATCGGCCTTTGGAAGTATCCTTGCATCCTCAGGCATCATGGAGTTGAGGGCTGTAAGGGCATGGTTCGATACGACGATCTGGGCCTTCTCCCATCTCTGGCGCGCGATGAAATAATGGCAATCTCTGTAATAGGAACATTTCTTTGCCCTGCAGGCATCCGCATCCGAGCAGATGTTTTCCCAGATCGAATTTATGCCAGGTCCGTATTCCTCTCTGTCTCCGCTGTTTGTCTCCGAAGCCCATCCGACTATTTTTTTGTACTCAGTGTTTTCTTCCCTGTCATCGGATCTGAAGGCGCTCATTCTCCTCAGGCAGAGATAGTTTCCCCTGCCTTTTGCTATGGCGTATTCAAACTCATGCAAAGAGGCGAGGAAACTCAGGTCTTTTGATGCAAGCTGTTCCTGGAGGTTTATTGTCTTTGTTGCGATGATCGCTTTTTTGCCGGAAAGGATGATTGGTATGAGATAGGCGAAGGTCTTGCCTGTTCCTGTGCCTGCCTCTGCAAGGAGTGTCCCGCCGTCTTCTATGATCTTTGCGCAGGCGCTCATCATCTCCTGCTGGGGGGTCCTGAGTTCATAATCCTCCATGGACCCTTTTACTGAGTTCTGGAGGAATTCGGTTGAGCTTAGTTTCAATTTTGAATCCATTATATCCCTTGCAAATCTTATTATTTTAAATCAAAGAATCATATTGTAAAAGATAATGAGGTTTTGATGCGCTGTTTTTACCGCAACAACGAAAAAATGAAAAGCGTAGACCTGTTAACCATCTATGCCATATGAGGCGTCGGAAACTTTGGGGCGTCCCCAAATCCTCCGTTTTTTTCATCGAATCTCCGGCTTAATTCTTCATACGCAGTCTGAAGTACGGCCTCATCAAGCGCGTCCCCTGACAGGCCTTTCTCCTCATGCTGAAGCGCAGAGGTGATCTCATTGGATAATTTGCCAATATCATCATTTTGGAATTCCCACATCTTCCTTATGCGCGGCACGAGGTCCAGCATTCCAATACGTCCAAAACGGCTTTCTCTCGGCAGATAGGTTCCTGAAAAAAAGGGCTTTTTGTCAGGCGTCATAATAACAGTCAAAGGCCAGCCGCCACTGCCTGTCATGATCTGACATGCCTTCATATAAACAGTATCTATATCCGGCCTTTCCTCGCGGTCAACTTTAATGGAAATAAAAACTTCATTTAGCAGTTCAGCTACTTCATGATCCTCAAAAGACTCTTTTTCCATGACATGACACCAGTGGCATGTTGAATATCCGATAGAAAGAAAAACGGGTTTATTCGCTTTTTGCGCATCTTCAAACGCCTCCTGACCCCAGGGATACCAGTTGACCGGATTATATGCATGCTGCAGCAGATACGGACTTTTTTCGGAGATCAGTCTGTTAGGTGTCAGCTTCCTGTTTTTGGGGTGATAACCGGAACTCACAGTAATGGGCCCCTTTCTTCTGTAATCGGGAATAAACTTTTGAGCGGCAGTTTGACTAATACTATAAGTTACAAATATAAAGCCGTTTGCAGCATAGATTTACATTGCCAGGAGAAAAATCTTACTTTACAAGGATTTTACTGGCAAATACGGTTTTTCGCATATCATCCAGCTTATTCTGGATCTCGATGAGTTCTTCCTTTAGTTTTTCATTCTGCAAGGCTGGCAAGATTTTCGTTCTTTCCAGAAGAAATACCCCAAGTTCCGCCATCTTATCAGGGAGATCTTTAAGCGCAGCATCTCCTTTAATATAATTACTGCCTCTCGATGATGCCTTCTCAATCAATTCTTTGAGAGAGTTATCCATGCGGTCCTCCAGCCAATTATTGAAGACTCCCTCCGGCAAGACCGCAGGGAATCTCAATGCAAGGTATATTTTTTTTATTATATTCGCTCGCTAACCCCGTGGCAATCCCGAAGGCTTTCGGGACACGGGGAATATCGCTCGCTATCCATTTATTCTCTAAGACTACCAGATTTCCTGCAGGACGTCAATTTTTGAGTTTAGGGAGTGGAGGATACCGTTTCAGCACAAATTTTCTCTCATCCTCATCTGATTTCAGCTTTCCCCTGAGTTTCTCGTCAAGCAGCTCTTTCAGGATAAGCGAGTAAACCGGCCCCTGCTGAATCCCGAGTTTCTTAAGATCGCTGCCCTTTAAAAAGGGTTTTACCTTTTTCAAATCAACCAGAAAATGTGATATGTCCTTTTTCTTGTGAACGTCTTTTGTGATCGCCATCGAAAAGAGGATTATTTCAATGCTTGCATCCGCCAATAAATGATAAAGGTTTGCCGGATCATGCAAAGGAAGTTTTCTGAGTATTTCACCTGAGCCCGAAATGCTGTTCAGAATAACTCCCCGGAGGTTAGATGGCGCAGAAAGCCTCTCCAGAGCTTCTTTTCTGTCATTATCGTCAAGATGGGAAAGAAGCGCCATAAGATAGAGTATGCCGGCCTCAGCCTTTTCCTCCAGATACAGGAGATCATACCAGGCAAGGGTTTCATACATAGATGAGAGTCTGGCCTCAAGCTTTTCATCAAAAACAAGATGTTTGTGTATCACTTTCAGCAGTTCATAATCAGAAAGTTTTTCCAGTGTCTTCACCGGATTCGTTTCTTTAAATGCAATGAGCAGTTCTTCGTAAAGACGTGACCCCGAAAGCTTTTCAAAGAGATTCATTTTGATCGCCGATTTTATAAGATTCGCGGTATGCTTGCTAAGCTTGAAACCGAACCTCTCTGCAAACCTGACTGCCCGGAAGGCCCTGGTCGGGTCTTCAACGTAACTCAGATTATGAAGCACACGTATGGTCTTTTCCTTGAGGTCGCGTTGCCCCCCAAAAAAATCGATCAGCGTGCCAAAATCCTTCTGATTAAGTTTGATCGCAAGGGTATTAATAGTAAAATCCCTTCTGTAAAGGTCCTTTTTTATCGAAGATGTTTCAACTTTCGGCAGTGCGGCAGGAGATTCATAATATTCGGTGCGCGCTGTGGCAACGTCAAGTTTCAGGCCCTCATGAATAACCTGAGCGGTCCCGAATCGGGGATGAGGCCTTGATCTGGCATGAAGCTTTGCGCTCAGCTCTTTTGCAAAGAGAATGCCATCGCCCTCGATGACAAGATCAATGTCAAGATTTGCCTGTCCAAGCAGTAAATCCCTCACCGATCCTCCGACAAGATAGACATTCACTCCCATACGTTCAGCAACTTCCCCTGCGGTTTTAAGTATCTTGTAGACCTTCTCCGGGAACCTGTCCTTCAGCAGTTTTGAGAGATTCCTGCTCACTGTATGCATTTCGGTTATATCTTCTTTGTCAATACGTCTTTTTCTTAAGAATTCTTCATACATTACCCTCAGCAGATCTGTTCTCGTAATCGCGCCGATGATGCTGTCTCCTTTCAATACAGGCATGAACCGCTGGTTATGCTCGATCATCGTCGTCTCGATATCCCTGATAGGGGTGTCATACCCAACTGTCAGGGCCTCTGAGGTAGAAAAATCAATGACCTTATTTTTTCTGAACCCATGGAAGATCGCTTTTTCCACGATTTCCCTTGATATCAATCCTGCATATTTTCCATCATGTATAACCGGAAGCACATTCACTCCGAATTTTGTCATCATATCTTCTGCTTCTTTAATCGAACTATCCGCCTGAATTGTTATAACCGGACTGGTCAATATATCAGCAGCTGTCTTGCCCGGTCTTACACATTTGGACAATACATCGACTACTTTTTCCGCAACAATCTCAAGTGAAGCCTCACTGATGGTTGCAGAGGCCGCAGCCGGATGCCCGCCGCCGCCAAACTCCTTCATCAGCTCGCTGACGTCAAGTTCCGGGGCCCTGCTTCTGGCTATTATTAATATTTTACCTTCCATGGCCAGCAGGATAATTACCGCATCAATATCTTCAAGCTCCATAATCCTATGAGCAAGATGAGCAGCGTCTCCGATATATGTATCCCTTACTGCCCTGGCGATCACAATTCTTATCCCGCTGAGGACTATTTCATCAGATGATTTGACAAGTTCATTGAGGAGATCCAGTTCTTCCACATTCAGTTCGGTCTTGATATAACTGGAGACGATATTAAGGTTTGCGCCTCTCTTAAGAAGGTATGAAACAGCAAGCAGGTCCCTCTCTGTTGTAGACGGAAAAAGCAGGGAGCCTGTTTCTTCATAAATACCAAGTGCAAGAATAGTAGCTTCCATAGGGGTAGGATGAAGTTTTTTGCTTTTCAGCAGTTCGACAAACAGCGTTGCTGTGGCGCCTATAGTCTCTATCTTTTCAATTTCTCCCCGTATATCTTCCTTTTCAAACGGATGATGATCATATATATGAATAGCCAGGTTTTTGTTTTCGAGCAATTCAGCCAAAGGCCCCAGCCTGCCGCGCTGTTTTGTATCAACAATAATGAGTGTGTCTACTTTTGCCGTATCTATATCTTTCAGGCGATTAATTTTGACAGGCTCAAAAACCTCTATAAAATCCCTGACCTTCCTTTCCTGTGAACCGGGGAATACAAGAAGCGCCTCAGGATATAGTTTTTTGGCTGCGATCATCGAGGCCAGGGAATCAAAGTCAGCGTTTATGTGGGAGGTTATAATTTTCACGTTATATTGTAACCTGACCGGAAGGCAAAATACAGGCAATGCGGGATATTGCAAAAAAAGGGCCAAAGCTTTATTATTAGCATTCAGAAGATTGAAGCTGGAGGGAGGAACGATGAAAAAAGTACTGCTTTTGCTGCTTGTCGGCATGATGCTTGTCTCTTGCGGGAAAAAAGAAGTCAAACAGGCGTCTCAGGAATCAAAGCTTGCACAGGAGGCTTTTGCCCTGGCAGAGACGATAAAAAAAGCATTCATGGGCAAAGACAATATTACTTTACAGAAGAATTCTACTGAAGCAGGATATAAGGATATCACGGCGAATACCAGAGGATACGCCAGAGGATATGATAGTGTAGAGTTCACCTTTACTCCCCGGTGGGTCAGCATAGAAAATAATCGGCTCCATGTTAATATTTCCTGGAAGAGTTCCTGGGTTGTGTCAGGCAGAAGCAAAGAGGATCGCGGCATGGCCGTATTTCTTATGGAAGGCACACCGCTTAAGGTCTCCGGAATCCTCAGGGGAAACCCCTTCGTAATGCCGGAATAGGATCGAAGTACCCGTCAAAGAACGGGTGAGGTCACCTCGCCACTACTTGCAGGATGCGCAGGCGCTCTTACTGCAGGAGGTGCAGCCGGCAGAAGAACCGGCAAAAGGCTTTTCAACGCCGCTCATGCCGAAGGCAGATATCTTTTTCCTGAGGTCTTGCGAACTGCACTTGGGGCAGTCGACCGCTTTGCCCCCAAAGACGAGCTTTTCGAAATCCTCCCCGCACTTATTGCATGTATATTCATAAACAGGCATATACGTTTCCCTATTTTTTTGCTTTTGTCTGGGGCACTTTCTCCCAGTCCTTCAGGAACTTTTCGAGACCGGCATCTGTCAGGGGATGTTTTGCAAGCTGCTTTATCACGGAATACGGGATCGTAGCTATATCAGCGCCCATTCTTGCAGCATCCAGCACATGAAGCGGATGTCTGACGCTTGCAACGATTATTTCCGTTTCAAAGAGGTAATTGTCGTAGATATCGATGATCTGGCTTACGATTTCCATGCCGTCATGGGCGATGTCATCAAGCCGTCCGACAAAAGGGCTTACATAGCTTGCGCCTGCCTTTGCAGCCAGAAGCGCCTGAGTGGCTGAAAATATCAGCGTTACATTTGTTCTGATGCCCTGTGCCGACAATTTTTTGATAGCCTTCAGTCCTTCCTCGATCATCGGTATTTTTATCACGATATTTTTGTGTATTTTCGATAAGGCCTTCGCTTCTTTTATCATCACCTCAGCCGTTAAACCGATTACTTCTGCGTTCACCGGTCCGTCCACAATGCTGCAGATGTTTTTTAGTACCTGGATCGGATCCTTGCCTTCTTTTGCCATCAGTGACGGGTTTGTTGTAACACCATCAATGACCCCCAGTTCCCATGCCATCTTGATCTCATCGGTATTTGCCGTATCAATAAAAAATTTCATAAACGCTCCTTTTGGAAAAGATGTGTGTTTATTATAACGAAAACAGCGGACTTTTTGCTCACGGCCGTAGTCGAATAACATCTCATTGGAGGAATTAATTTATAAAACAGCAGCCTGTTCAGTTCCTGAAATCTTCCGGTTGTGAGGATTTATTATCCAGATGTTTCCGAACTCTTTTTCCTGGTAGACTCTTGCCAGGCCAAGCCTGAGAAGTTCAAGCAGGGCGAGAAAAGTAACAATCAACTGCATTCTGCTGAAAGTGTCCATGAAAAGTTCTTCAAACCGCATACTTTCCAGATTTGCCATCATATCCGCGATATGCATCATCTTGTCTTTCACTGTAAGTGTCTCCCTGCTGATAGTAAGCATTTCAGACGGAGCATTTTCAAAAAGCTTCTTTAACGCAGTCAGCAGATCAAAGATATTGACATCAAAAAGTGAAAGCTCAGGAACAAGGGCCTTCTCTTCTTCCAGGTCCTCGGGTTGCCTCCCGAAAATTTTCAGCGCCTCATCTTCCTTCTCCTTTAATATTGTCGCAGCATCCTTATATGCCTGATATTCGAGCAGCCGCTGAACCAGTTCAAATCTCGGGTCTTCCATCTCTTCCGGGCCGGTCTCTTCATCAGGGGGCAGCATCATTTTCGATTTTATCTGTATCAGTGTAGCAGCCATGACAAGAAAATTCCCTGCTACTTCAAGATCAAGTTCTTTCATGAATTCCAGATATTCAAGATATTGGCCGGTAATCAGGGATATCGGGATATCATAGATATCGACCTTGTTCTGATTTATGAGATGCAAAAGAAGGTCCATCGGGCCTTCGAATTCAGGAAGTTTTATCTTATATAATTGATCCGTAATCACGCTTAAAAATCTCCGCAGATATTTTACCAGATTAAACTTGAAATTAACCGTATTTGCTTTAAATTTTAAAGCATAGTATATTTACAAATATGAAGCTGCGATACATCATTTTACTTTCCTTTGTGAGTATTTTCCTGTTTAACGGCATGTCCTATTCAGAGATATCTCAGTATTATGACAGGGACGGCAATTCTCTTTCATCAGGCGGAAAAAAACCGGAAACCGGTTTGTCTTACAGAGCCTGGAAATATTATATCCCTGAAGGGCTGGAGCTTCAGAAAGACCTTAGGTATGAATTCTTTCCTGTTTTCGGCAAGACCTTCTCAGAGATTGTGCGGTCAGCAGTGGAAAATAGTCCGGCTGGTCAGAAGGATATAAAACGGCTGCCTTCAGGGTTTGACTGGACCTCAGGCTGGTCTTGCCAACTTGCCTATTCTCACAGTATTGATGAAGATGACAAGGCGGTGCACGTATCTGTGGAGATTTACGATATCAACATAACCTATGATATTACTATAACATTGCCCACCTTGATCGATGACACAGCATTGAATCCCGCTGAAAAAAACCTGTGGAAAAACTATTATCTCAGACTCCTGGAATATGAGTACGATCATGCAAGGATAATCCGCGACAAAGATGCACAGGAGGAATTACGGAAAAAGTTCAGTGATCTGAATTATGTAATCTTCGATTATTCGGCCGACATAGATATTCAGAAGACCGTAGAAACATTCATACGCAAAGAGACGGAAAAGCTGGGCCGGGAATGGGCAAAAAATCTGAAAAAAAGAGTTGATGAATATGACAGGGCAACGGAGCATGGGCTTGATCCCGGGAAAAGAGACGCTTTTTTCAGTCGGAAAGAAAAATGAGATTTAACTCTTGCCCGCATCTTTCTCTCGTAAAAACTTAAAGAAAAAAAAGGGGTAGTCCCGACATACTTCATCGGGACTACCCCTTGAATTTACTGGTGAGCCGTGCAGGATTCGAACCTGCGACCCGCTGATTAAGAGTCAGCTGCTCTACCAACTGAGCTAACGGCCCGACGAACTACCGTGATTAGTGAAAAGTGAACAGTGAACAGTGAATAGTAAAACAGAAAGTTGTCGTTACAGTCAACCTTTCTGATCACGCATCACGCTTTACTCATTACAGCAGATTCCACTTCATGAAAATCTGTTTGGCGCGCCTGAGAGGATTCGAACCTCCGGCCCTCAGCTCCGGAGGCTGATGCTCTATCCAACTGAGCTACAGGCGCATTAGCTACAGTTATTAGTGAATAGTATTTAGTTTTTTATCTTCACTAAATGCTATTCACTATCAACTATTCACTGCAAATTTTGCAGAGCAAAATTAGTTGGGGTGAGCGAGGGGACTCGAACCCCCAACAACTGGAACCACAATCCAGTGCTCTAACCATTGAACTACGCTCACCATATGAAAAACTATTATATAGTTAAACAGAATTTGCATTTCCAGTCAACAATATCTGTATACTGAATACCGCACATTCTTTACACCTCGTATAAATGGCGCGCCTGAGAGGATTCGAACCTCTGGCCTACTGCTTAGAAGGCAGTTGCTCTATCCAGCTGAGCTACAGGCGCAATGCTGCAAAAAAAGGAAAAATTTGAGAGTTAATTATAAGAGGTTGGCTGAAATTGTGTCAAGGACATTGACTGTAATATGCCTTATTTGGTTAACTAAAAGGCAGAAATTGAGGCTTTTCATCGGGCGGTTAGCTCAGTTGGGAGAGCGCCACGTTCGCAACGTGGAAGTCGGGGGTTCGAATCCCCTACCGTCCACCATTTTTTTGTTTATGTCCCGCAAAAACCCTGAATGAGAAGAAGGGACAAGAGACTTCCAGGGGGGTGGAAGTCTCTTGTTTGAGGAGAGCTTTATAACTCTTTCAGATGCGACTTTCTTAAAAAGGCCGGGAGATCGACCGCATCTTCATAATTGAAAATATCCCTGGGCATAGAACCTGGTTCAAAGGCATAATTGACGGTCTTTGCGAGCACCCTTTCAGAGGCCTTCAGCGCCACAAGCTCTTTGTGAGGCGTCCATTTTCTGATCTGAGGCAGTTCGACCTTCTCTTTCCGTTCTTCAAAGCCGGTGGCTATGACCGTGACCCTGACTTCGTCGTCAGCATCAGGATCAATAACTGCTCCGAATATCACATTGACATCTTCATGCGCTGAATCGTAGATAAGAGAGGTGGCGGCCTGAACTTCGCTCAACGACAGTTCCAGACCCCCTGTTATGTTTATCAGTATCCCTTTTGCGCCTTCAATGGAGGAGTCTTCGAGGAGCGGATTTGATATAGCCTTCTTTGCCGCCTCAAAAGCGCCTCCTTCCCCTTTTGCAGTACCGGAACCCATAACCGCGCGGCCCATACTCTCCATGATCGTCTTCACATCCGCAAAGTCCACATTTATAAGACCGGGGACAAGAATAATATCCGATATCCCCTGCACAGCGTGTTTCAGCACATCGTTTGCTATCGCAAAAGATTTGAGCATAGGAGTGCCCTTTTCAACGACAAGGCTTATCCTGTCATTGGGGATAACAATCATGGTATCAACACAATTGGAAAGTTCCTTCATGCCTTCTTCAGCATTCCTGGACCTTCTCTTGCCCTCATAGAAAAACGGCTTAGTTATAACACCTACCGTAAGGGCCCCCAGTTCTTTGGCGATACTGGCCACAACAGGCGCAGCGCCGGTGCCTGTTCCTCCGCCCATCCCGGCAGTGATAAAAACCATATCACAGCCGTCAAGGCATCCCATTATGGCCTCCCTGTCCTCAATTGCGGCCTGCCTTCCGATTTCAGGATTGGAGCCTGCTCCCAAACCCCTTGTAAGCTCTCTGCCGATCTGGATCTTTATCGGTGCAAGAGATGTCTCAAGAACCTGAAGATCAGTGTTAATCGCGATAAACTCTACTCCATGCAGATTTGAGGTTATCATATTGTTGACTGCATTGCCTCCGGCGCCCCCGATACCCACAACTTTAATCCTGGCGTTTTGCCCCTTTACTTCTTCGATTTCAAACATAACATACCCCCTTCTTTTCTGTTATTGAACTGTGCCTGACTTTTATCTCCGAATAAACCTTTAGCCCATCCTTTTATCCCTGCAACAGCATCCCAAAGAACCTCAGCCTGACGCACTCTGTTTTGTGAAGACTCATGCCCATATGTGACCAGTCCTGCTCCTGCTGAATAGGCAGGGTTTCTAACCGCAGCCATATGGCCCTTGATATTTACCGGCTGACCGAGTCTCACCGGCAGTCCGAGCAGGGACTCCGCCATCTTGTCAAACCCTCTCAGAAGAGACGCTCCTCCGGTAAATACCACGCCGCAGGTTGCAAGTTCATATCCATAACATACCTTTATCTCTTCCCTGATCATCCCGAGCATCTCTTCGCACCTCGGCTGTATGATCTCGGCAATATACATAGCCGGTACGGTTTTCGTGTTTCCGCCTGTCTGATTTATCTGTACTTCATCTTTATTATTTACCATGCCTTCAAAGGCGGCCCCAACTGACTGTTTCAGCTTTTCTGCTTCAGGCACATTTATTCTGAGTCCCACTGCGATATCATTGGTCACATGCGCTCCGCCCACTCCGAGGACGGATACATGCCGTATTGCACCGTCTTTCAAAAAAACAATATCCGTTGTGCCGCCGCCGATATCTACAAGGATCACTCCGCATTCCCTCTCATCCCCTGAAAGTGCGGCGGCGGCAGACGCAATGGGGGCAAAAACAATATCAGCAACGTCCAATCCGGCCTTTTCACAGCATTTCATGAGATTCTGGACTTGTGAAGCAACGCCGGTTATGATATGCACCTTTGCTTCAAGCCTGACTCCTGCCATGCCTATGGGATCGATTAGTCCTTCCTGGCCGTCAAGGATAAATTCTGTTGGAATGACATGCAGTAATTCCCTGTCAAGCGGAATGTATATGGCCTTTGCAGAATCTATCGCGCGTTGCATATCAGCAGGGCGCACCTCTTTGCCGCATATGCCCACCGCTCCGGTACTATTCAGTCCGTTTATATGAACTCCGGATATTCCTGCGACAACGGATTTGATCCTGATGCCTGCGGAGGTTTCCGCGTCAATGACAGCCTTTTTTATGGAATCTATGGTTGCGTCCATATTTATAACTACGCCTTTCCTGAGACCCCTTGAAGGCGCCTCGCCAACACCAAGGACATTTATCCCTCTGTCACTCAGTTCTGCCACAACAGCACATACCTTTGAAGTCCCGACATCGAGCCCTGCCATCAGATTCGCACTCATTATCTGATCACCTCGTTCACCGGACTCACCAGCACTCTGTTGGCAAATCTCAGGTCAATATAATCGACCGCGATATTTCTCTTCTTTATCTCTTCCTCGATGTCAAGCAGTCTTGCAAGCTTGTCTTCATATTCTCCTTCGCCGATCTTGACGACAATGCCGCCGAGATTTACCGACATCTCCTGAGGCTTATGCGAAATTATTTCTATGTGCTCTTTCCGGGATATAAGGCCGGTATTTTTTATCGCCTTTACCAGGGTTATCGCTTCCAGAAAAGCCTCTTTTTCTTTGTAGGGATTGCTCAATATTACCGGCAGAAAAGGGATTGCGATATCTTTGAGTTCCTCCAGCATGACACCCCTGTCATCTACAATAAAGAGTTTGCCTTTCATATCGAGGAGCGCGAAAGGCTCAGCTTCCCTGACATTGATGAGCAGTCTGTCCGGAAATTCCTTTCTGACGACAACGGAACGCATCCAGGGTGATTCCATCATTTTAAGGGATATCTTTTTGCCTGAAATGCTGAGCAGATTTTCGTCAGCGCTGAGTCCTGCCATACTCTTTAGTTCTTCATCCGTCAGGTGTTCATTGCCGGTTATAACGACACTCCTGATCTGAAACATTGTTTTTGTAATACCCGAGACCATATAGAGCGCGGTCATAATCAGGACCACCGGCAGCACAACAAAACCAAAGTACTTTGCGGCCGAGAGAAGCCTTCCGATTTTATGTCTGCTCATCGGGATGTTTTTTCTAATTTTTTTGTTCGTTCTCAACGTATGTCTCCGATTATCCTTAACAAGAGTTCACCAAAGCCTATTCCGGCATTTTGAGCAATCTTGGGAAGAAGGCTCGTCTCAGTCATGCCGGGGATAGTATTCACCTCAAGCACAAAGGGATTCCCCTCAGCATCAATTATCAGGTCCACCCTTGTTGCGCCGCTGCAGCCAAGCGCCTTGTGGGCTGCCAGTGCTTTGTCCTTTGCCGTATCGTATATCTTTTTCTTCAACCGGGGTGGAAAGATATATTCCGTCAATCCGGCTGTATACTTGGCCTCATAATTGTAAAATTCAAGAGAGGGCCTGACTTCAACTCCGCCGAGCACCTTGTTATTCAATATGCCGATCTGGACCTCCTGCCCCTTGATATATTTCTCTGCAATCACTTTTTCTCCGTATGAAAATGCCCTTTTAAGCGCCCCTTTCAACTCTGACTTGTCTTTAATTATCTCCACTCCGACACTTGAACCCTCTGTAGCGGGCTTTATGACCCAGGGCAGGGGAAAGCCTGTTCTAAGTTCGATGTTCGGAGTTCTGCGTTTTGCATAACTTTTTGAACTCTGAACTTTGAACTCTGAACTTTGAACTATTTTGAACGGCGGCACCGGAATATTGTGATAAAGAAAAACTTTCTTTGAGGCTTCCTTGTCCATTGCAAGGGCTGAGGCAAGCACCCCTGAGCCTGTATACGGGATCCCCATAATTTCAAGCATCCCCTGCACAGCTCCATTTTCACCATGTCCGCCGTGCAGAGCAATAAAGGCGATATCGATCTTATGCTTTTTTAAAAGAGTGCAGAGGTCTCCCCCTGCATCAATCGCCACGGCATTATATTTCAGGCTGCAAAGAGTGTTGTATACTGCTGTTCCGCTTTTAAGTGAAATTTCTCTCTCAGCAGATCTGCCGCCCAGGAGAACACCTATCTTCTTTTCCCTAAGCTTTTTAACTTTCATATATTCATCCCCTACCGATCACCTGTATTTCAGGTTTCAGGGTTATGCCATATTTTTTTTCTATGATCAAAGCCACTTCCTGCATGAGATTCATATAATCAGATGCCGTACCGTTGCCGCTGTTCACAAAGAAATTTGCATGTAATTTGCTTACCTCAACACCGCCGATCTTCATGCCCTTGCAGCCTGCTTCGTCAATCAGCTTCCCTGCTGCTGCTCCTTCGGGGTTCTTAAAGACACATCCTGCAGACCTGTCAGAGATCGGTTGTGTCTTCTTTTTTTCTGATAGATATGCCTGTATGCGCCCGGCAACCGCGTCTTTGTCGTCTTTGCGCAGAAGGATATTTGCGTTCAGAATAATATCCGTTGATTTTATATTCGATCTTCTGTATCCGAATCCGAGGTCTCCGACTGAGATTCTGTCCAGTTTTCCGTCAGAAGACATTATCACCACTGATTGAATTACATCCTTTATCTCACAGCCGTATGAGCCGGCATTGCCGTATATGGCCCCTCCGAATGTGCCCGGTATTCCGGCTAAGCCCTCAATGCCTGCATATCCCTTTTCTTTGCAGAAATTTACAAGCATCTGAAGAGGCGCTCCTGCTTCCACAAAAAGTTCAACATTATTTCCCTCTTCGCGGATCATATGGATCATTCTGAATGATTTGAGATTGATTACAACACCATCAATGCCGCTGTCTCTGACAAGGATATTTGTTCCTCCGCCAAAGGGCAGAACCGGCATGTTTTTTCTTCGTGACATCAGCGCTAAATTCTTCAATGAGATCGGGTCCGCAGGAAATGCCATTACGTCCGCAGGTCCGCCTATGGCAAGGCTGGTGTGATTTTTCATCGGCACAGCAAACTCAACATTACCCCTGTATGCCCCCTTCAATGCATCTTCCCATTCCTTTTGGTTAATCAGCATTCAGCATCTCCAGTGCTTTTTCCCCGAGTTTCCATACGTCTCCGGCGCCGAGGGTAAGGAGAATGTCACCTTTTTTCATCTCCGATACCACATATTTTACAGCGCCTTCCTTGTCGGTTTTGACAACTTCAGTCTGTTTCTGCTTTTTGATTTTTTCGGCAAGAATATCCGAGGTTATTCCATCGATCGGTTTTTCCCCTGCCGGGTATATATCGAGCAGCGCCAGCACATCGGCATCGCCGAACGACTCTGCAAATACATCCATAAGATCAGCAGTCCGGGTATATCTGTGGGGTTGAAAGATCACGAAGAGTCTGCCTTTATCTCTAAGATATTTTTTGTTGTCACTGCCGGCTGCAAGCGTAGCCCTTATCTCGGTTGGATGATGGCCGTAATCGTCATAGACCTTTATCCCCCGTGTCTCTCCCTTGAACTCAAACCTCCTCTGTATGCCGCTGAAGGATTTCAAGGCCTCGCTGACCGCCTGAATATCCATCTTCAGTTCAAGTGCTACGCCGATGCAGGCAAGGGCGTTCAGTACATTATGAATGCCCGGCGCCGGAAGGAAAAATCTGTTGATCAGGTTTTTTTTATAAACCACATCAAAGCTCGTTGACATAAAGCCTCTTTCGATATTAGCCGCATAGATATCAGCCTCATCAGAAAGTCCGTAGGTAAGAAATCTCCTGTGGATCGAAGGAATGAGTTCTCTGAGCGTCTCATTTTCCCAGCAGACAAAGGCAGTCCCGTAAAATGGAATTTTATTGATAAACGACAAAAAGGCTTCTTTCAGGCTTTTCATGTCTTTAAAATAATCCATATGTTCCCTGTCGATATTAGTCACAACAGCGATCGTGGGCGAAAGCTTCAGAAATGACCCGTCACTTTCATCAGCCTCAGCTACCAGAAACTGCCCTGCTCCGAGCTTTGCATTGCTTCCTATGCCTTTGAGTTTGCCGCCGATGATGATCGTAGGGTCAAAACCGCCTCTGCCCAACACAGTTGATATCAGGGAAGTCGTCGTTGTCTTGCCGTGAGACCCGGCAACCAATATGCTGTATTTCAATCGGGCCAATTCAGCAAGCATTTCCGCGCGCGGGATCACCGGCACTGAAAGTTTCTTTGCCGCAAACACCTCAGGATTATCATCCGATACTGCTGAGGATATGACCACAACATGAGCGGCCTCTACATTCTCCGCTCTGTGGCCGATATAGACTTTGATCCCCATTGACATAAGTCTTTTCGTGGTTTCAGTCTCCTTGAGATCAGAGCCTTTGACTTCGTAGCCCAGATTAAAAAGCACCTCTGCTATGCCGGACATCCCTACTCCGCCTATCCCTACAAAATGTATCACCCGGTATTTTTCAAACATCTTCAAGCACCTTTTTTCTTCCGTCCCGTCGCAGGATGGTTCTTCATCAGACTGAGCGCTATATCAACGATCCTGCTGCCGGCCTCCGGCCTTCCGAGCCCCCTGCTTGCCCTTTGCATTTCCTTCCTTGTGGAATCATTTTCGAGCATCTCCCGTATATGCCTTGCGAGTGTTTCTCCGTTCATTTCCTTGTCAAAAACCACAAAGGCAGCCCCCATCTCTCTGAGTTTTATAGCGTTAAACTCCTGATGCCGTCCTGCCGAATGTGGATAAGGGACCAAAAGAGAGGGTTTCCCCAGCGCCGTAATTTCAGCAAGCGTTGTTGCGCCTGCCCGTGAAATAACGATATCGGCCACAGCATAGGCCTCAGCCATCTGATAGATAAAAGGCGCCACAGTCCCCTTAAAGCCGGCCTTTCTGTAGGCCTCGCGAACATTTTCATAGTCCTTCTCCCCTGTCTGGTGGAGAAACTGGATATTTGCCCTGAAATCCCCAAGGTAGTTCAAGGCAGAGACCATGGCCCTGTTAATGGACTGGGCTCCGGAACTTCCTCCAAAAACAAATACCGTAAACATCTCCTTATCAAGAGAAAAGAGCCTCAGCGCAGCCTCGCGATCTCCTCTCAGTATCTTTGCCCGTATAGGGTTGCCCGTAAGAAACGTCTTTCCTGAAGAAAAGGCAGAGAGGCTCTCCTGACATGTCACACAGATCCGGTCCACAAATTTACCCAATATCCTGTTTGCCATGCCAGGCACGGAATTCTGTTCATGTACCATGGTAGGGATGGATTTCATGTGCGCGACCAGCACAACAGCGCCTGAGGCATAGCCTCCAACCCCGATCACAATATCAGGGGTGACTTCATTGAGTATCCGGTTTGAATCCAGCAGCGAGAGGAATGTTTTGGCTAGCGACTTTAGCTTTTTGAAAAATGTCTTTCCCACGATCCCCTCAGCTCTGACAAACTTGAGCGGATATCCTTCCCTGGGGAGAACTTTGGCCTCGATCCCATGCTCTGTCCCTACAAAGACAATCCCGGCGCTGCTGTCCCTTTTTTTGAACTCCTCTGCCAGTGCAATCCCCGGGAAAAGATGACCTCCGGTCCCGCCTCCTGCTATCATTATTTTCAACGGGAATACCCCTTCCGGCCATAAATATTTCTTTTCGCGATCTTTTTTGCGATGAGATTACTGTTGTCCTCAGCAATGACTTCATCATCTCCCTTTGAGATCCTCAGGAGCAACCCTATGGCCGCCATATTCACCAATAAGGCGGAACCGCCGTAACTCATAAACGGCAGAGGAAGTCCTTTCGTAGGGACCATACCTGTAACAACAGCAAAATTAATCAGCGCCTGTATCGCTATCATCATGGTCAGTCCGTAAGCCAGATAGTAATGGAAACTGTCCCTGGATTTATTTGCTATCGAAATACCCCTTAAGAACAAAATTATAAAAAGCGTTATGACAACTGTTGCCCCAATTAAGCCAAGCTCTTCTCCGACAAGGCAGAAGATAAAGTCAGTATGCGAGGCCGGCAGGAACGACAATTTCTGCTTTGATTCCCCGAGCCCCAGACCGGTAAGCCCGCCGCTTCCTATAGAGATAAAAGACTGTATGAGTTGAAAACCGCTTCCCTGCGGGTCTTTCTCAGGATCAATAAAAGAAGTGATCCTCCTGAGGCGGTACGGCTCCATAACAAGCTTATAGATGACCGGAATTGCAAGCACTAAAACAGATGCGAGGTACCTCAGTCTCATTCCTGATATGAAGAGCATCCCAAAGGTCAGCAAGCCAAGGCTCATGGCTGCGCCGAAGTCAGGCTGCATAAGAAAGACAACCTGAAACAGGGCCATTACAAGCACCGGTTTTACAAAAGAGATGAAACGTTCTGTGCTGTAATCAGCAGATGACATGTATTTTGCAAGGAAAATTATCATGGCGAGTTTTACGAGTTCCGAGGGCTGAAATGTCGTAGGCCATAATCTTATCCACCTCCTCGCACCGCCTGCCGTTACCCCGAAGTATGGGAGAAATACGAGCAGCAGGAGAAAAAATGAAAATATGAGCAGCGGCGCTGCCATTTTTTTCAAAAAGGACGGTTTAAACCTGTAAACTATCAGCAAGGCAAAAGTTGCCAGCACCATGGTAAAAAAATGTCTTTTGAAATAATAAAATTCCGTTATATTCTTCTTTGCATGGAGCGGGGTAATCACAGAAGTTGAACTGTATATCATCAGGGCCCCAAATGCCGTCAGCAGCAGCATGACAATAAGCAGGACCTTGTCATGGTTCCTGCCAACAGACATATTCATCTCCGGTATCCGGTTATGCATTGCGGTCTCTGAGCTCCATGACTATTTTTTTGAATTGTCTTCCCCTGTCTTCATAATCCCTGAACATGTCGAAACTGGCGCAGGCCGGTGACAGGAGCACTACATCACCTTTTTCCGCCATTTTACGGGACAGTTCCACAGCCTCTGCCAAATCTTTTGCCTGCAATGTATCCGTAACATCTCCCAGTGCATCTTTTATCTTGCCCGAAGCCTCCCCTATTAAAACGATTGCTTTGACTTTTCTGGATGCCGGCCCGCGAAGCACAGAAAAGTCACCGGCTTTGTCTCTGCCTCCTGCTATGAGGACCACCGGCCCATGAAAGCTTTCGATAGACTTCACTACAGCGCCCACATTTGTGCCTTTGGAATCATTGATATATATGACTCCGTCAAGCTCTCGTACCAGTTCCAGCCGGTGCTCCAGTCCCCCGAACTCCTTCAGGCTCTCTATGACCGCCTCAGGAGAACAGTTCGCAAGGAGAGCCACGGTTGAGGCAGCCATGGCATTTTCCAGATTATGAACGCCCTTGATCCTGATTTCATCTGCCTTGATAAGGCATGCTGTGCAGGATATTTCAGGGATATTGCAATATACCTTTCCGTCTTTGCAATAGAGGCCCTCGACTTCTCTGGTACGGCTGAAAAAGTAGACCCTCGGCATATCAGGCTTCCAGGGATTAAAACGCAGGTTGTAAAGATCGATCAGCACAGGGTCATCAGCATTCAATACGAGAATGTCGCCGCTTCGCTGGTTCCTGAATATATTGGCCTTTGCCTCGCGGTATTCAACCATCGAAGGGTATCTGTCCAGATGATCAGGGGTAATATTGAGTATAGAGGCGATTCCGGGCCTGAAGCTGTCAATCGCTTCGAGTTGAAAACTGGAAACCTCGGCGACAAAAAAATCCGGTAATGCGTTATGAGTGATGAGTGATGAGTTTTTGTCTTCACTTGTCACTTGCAATTCATTGCTCACAACTATCTTGTATATCTCCTCTGTCAGCGCATTGCCGATATTGCCGCCAAAAATAGTGTTGAAGCCGCCCTTCTTCATCATATAATCCAGAAGGGTCGTTGTAGTGGATTTCCCGTTGCTCCCGGTCACTGCAAGAAAAGGGATTGGGGATTGGGGAATAGGGATTGGAGTTGTTTCTTTTGCTAACCCCTGACCCCTGACCCCTAACCCCTGTATTATTTGATATGCAAGCTCCAGTTCACCGATAACCGGAATTCCCTTTGCCTTTGCAGAGGCGATAGGCTTAATTTCGAGCGGCACCCCAGGGCTGACGACTATCAAGTCGGCCCTGATAAAAACTTCTTCAGGATGACCTCCGAGCGCAAGCTTCACTGAAGGCCCAAGCTCTTTAACCATATCAAGCAGTTCAGCCTCAGTTCTCTTGTCTGTAACTGTGACCTCCGCTCCCATCAGGGACAAAAGCTTTGCCGCACCAACACCGCTTCGCGCAAGTCCGACAACCAATACTTTTTTATCCTTTATTGTCATCGTTATCTTTTTTAACTATATTTGTCTTGTTTGTTTTTTTGCTTTTCGCAATATTTTTTTTACTCTTTTTATTGCCTGCCAACTGCTGCTTTGTTTTTACTTTACTGCCGGCTTTGGCTATCTGTTTCTTTTTAGTCACTTTCTTTCCTGCGACAGTCTGTTTGTTCGCCTTTTTGCTCTTGTATTGCTTTTTCGTTACCTTGGAGGCCGGCTTTTTTGTATATGCGGCCTTGGTCAGATTTACAGCGTCATAATCTGCCCTGGTCAAATACACCACAGGCTCTTCCGTGTTATTCAGCACCTTTGCCCCGAACCCCATCAACTCCTCTGTCTCTTTCCAGAGCAGTTCCCTTCTCGGACTGCCGAGCAGCGCAACTACAAGGGTCTCATTGGCCCTCTCGCCGGCTGAGACAAAGCAGTGTCTTGCCTGATTCGTATAGCCTGTTTTGCCTCCTAAAAGGTCTTCGTCAGACCACAACAGCTTGTTGGTGTTCTTTAGGAACATTGTTTTCCCGCTCTTGGTCGAAATCTCCGTTATCCTGGTTCCCAGTATATCTTTCAACACAGGATATTTGATCGCATGTCTCATTATCTTTGACAGGTCATACGCTGTTATATACTGTCCTTTACCAGGCAGCCCGCTTGCATTAATAAAATGTGTTTCGTTTGCTCCTATGGCCAAAGCCTTTCTGTTCATCAAATGGACGAATTCTGCTTCCGAACCCGCTACTGCCTCGGCAAGAGCAACTGCGGCATCATTTGCGGATTTCATCAAGGCTGCGTGCAGAAGCGTTTCGATAGTGACTTTGTCGCCGGCCTTAAACCCTGCTCTTGTTGGCGCGGTATTGGCAGCCCGCCGGCTTACCGTAACGACGTCCGACAAATTCGCTTTTTCTATAACCACCAGAGCTGTCATCAATTTCGCGGTGCTTGCAGGCATCAGCCTCAACTCAGGATTCTTTGCATAGAGCACTCTTCCTGTTGCGGAATCCATCACAACAGCAGACCTTGACTGTATATCACTTGCATAAACGACAGTGAAAAATGAAAAGTAAATAGTGAAAAGTGAAAAAAATAAAAAAACATGTTTTAAATGTGTCAGTCTTAACTCATTACGGTTTTTCATAATCACCTCAATTTCAGAGTCGCAAGACTCAGTAACGCAAGCATTATTCCGACAATCCAGAACCTTACGATTACCTTTGATTCATGCCATCCCTTAAGTTCAAAATGATGGTGTATCGGCGCCATTTTGAACATCCTCTTGCCCGTCAGCTTGAATGAAGCCACCTGGAAGACTACCGAGAAGGTCTCGATAACAAAGATGCCTCCTACTATCGCAAGCACGATCTCGTGCTTTGTTATTATGGCCAAAGTCCCAAGCGCGCCTCCGAGACTCAATGACCCTACATCTCCCATAAAGACTTCAGCCGGATATGAGTTAAACCAGAGAAATCCCAGCGAGGCCCCGAGCATCGCGCCGCAAAAGACCGTGAGTTCTCCTGTCCCCTGCAGATAGAGGACCTGGAGGTACTGGGCAAATTTTGCATTGCCTGAAATATAAACCAGGATCATATTCGCCAGCGCAGCAATGCCTACAAGACCAATGGCCAGTCCGTCGATGCCATCGGTCAGGTTAACGGCATTCGATGAGCCGACAATAACCAGGACAGAAAAGGGTATATAAAACCAGCCGAGTTCTAAAAGCCATCGCTTGAAGAACGGCACACTGAGCACCGAATTAAAAGGGTCATTCGGGTTTGCGTAAAGCGCCACGCCTATTATGAGCGCCAGCAGTATCTGTGCGCCAAACTTGTACCAGGCGCGAAGCCCTTTCGGATTTTTTCTGATCACCTTCAGATAATCATCAAGCAGTCCTATCCCACCGTAACCGACAAGCGCCAGCATCATTATCCAGATGTATATATTTCCAAGGTCGCCCCACATCAGCACTGACAAAAGGATGCACGCAATGATTATTATGCCGCCCATGGTCGGCGTCCCTGTTTTCTTCAGATGTGTCTGCGGCCCGTCGTCCCTTATCTGCTGTGTAATGCTTATCTTCTTGAGCCAGCTTATGACCTTGGGGCCGATGAGAAGCGACAGCAGCATCGCAGTGAGCACAGCCAGGGCTGTTCTGAACGTTATATACCTGAAGACATTCAGCGGTGAAAATATATCATGCATGCTGTATAAAAACTTATAAAGCATTATTTCCCTCTCCGATACCGGCAAAATCCGTTTCCTGCAATACTTTTTCCATATACATGCCTCTGGAACCTTTTATGAGAATCGCGTCTCCTTCTTTGCAGATGCTTAACAAAACAGTCCGTGCGCTGTCTGAATTTTCCGCTTGATAATAGACCCCTTTAAATTCCTCTTTTGCCCTGCTCATCTCAGCCCCAACCGTAATCAGCATATCTATCTTCAGATCAGAGGCCATCCTGAACAGTTTTTTATGTGCTGCTTCGGCATAGCCGCCGAGTTCGAGCATATCGCCGAGCACTGCTATCGTGCGTTTTCGTTTTAATCTGACAAGCTCCTTCAGCGCTTCCTCCATGGAAGCAGGGTTGGCATTATAGGCATCGCTTATCACAAGGACCCCCCGCATCTCATTGATCTCCATTCTCATCGGCACACCGCCGAAAGATTCAAGCCCATTTTTTATATCGTCCTGTCCAACCTCAAGCGCATAGGCTATGGAGGCCGCGGCAAGGGCATTATATATATTGACTGTCCCGGTCAACTGGAGATTAACGGTTATCTTCTTTTTGTCCGAAAAGCAGAGCTTGAACCCCGAGCCCCTGGTCCCCAGCATAATATCTTTTGCATAAACCTCCGCTTTATTTTTCAGGCCATAGGTGATCAGCCTGCCGTTGTAATTTTTTATGCCTTCAAGAAGGAATGGGTCGTCGGCATTTACCGAGGCGACTTTTACATAGTCTAATATCTCGAGATCCGTATCCCTGACTGCTTCAAGGCTGCCAAATCCCTCAAGATGCGCAGGCCCCACATTTGTTACAACGCAAAAATCCGGCAGCGCTATATCAGAAAGCTCTTTGATGTCTCCCCTTTGATTAGACCCCATCTCAAGCACCATGATGTCCTCATCCCCGTCCATTCCGGCAAGGCATAGGGGCAATCCTATGTGATTGTTCAGATTCCCTGTTGTCTTAAGCACCTTCTGGCGCTGTCCGAAGATCGATGAAAGAAGTTCCTTTGTAGTCGTCTTGCCGTTTGTCCCTGTAACGCCGATAACCGGCACTGCCATTCTGGAGCGCAGATAACGCGCCAGGGACTGGAGCGCAGCAAGGGAGTCCTCCACCAGTACAAGTGTTTTGTTTTGGGGAAGTTCCGCAGGAGAAAATTGGACAAGAGCTCCGTCTCCGATTATCAAGGCCTGATTGATAAAATCATGCCCGTCGAAACGATCACCCTTCAGTGCAACAAAGAGCTCTCCTTCGCGGATATTTCTCGAATCAATCGACAGCCCCGTGAATTTCTCTGATTTTTTGCATAGCACCCTGCCTCCGGCTGCCTGCACTATATCTTCAAGTTTTAATCTCCCCATCGTTTCCCTTTGTATTCATAAGCTGTTTTATCGCCTCTTTCAAAACCTCCCTGTCATTAAATGGAAGTCTTTTCCCCCTGGCTTCCTGATACGTCTCATGCCCTTTTCCGGCGATCAGGACAATGTCGTCTTTTTCTGCCATGAAAACCGCTTTTTTTATGGCTTCTTTTCTGTCCGGTTCGACCAGATAATTTTTCCTTGCAGCGCCTGCTTCGATTTCTCTGATTATTTCTTCGGGTTTCTCAGATCTCGGATTGTCGGATGTGATGACCACAAAGTCACTAAATCTTGTTGCAAGAGAGCCCATCACCGGCCTTTTCCCCCTGTCTCTGTCGCCGCCGCAGCCGAAAACTGTGATAATCTTCCCCCTGTTGAGCCGCCGCGCTGTATGGATCAACCTTTCAAGGGCGTCTTCAGTATGCGCGAAATCCACAATAGCCAGAAATTCCTGACCTGCGTCGACTTTTTCAAACCTCCCTGTAATTGCTCCGGCCTTTCTGATTCCTTCGAGAATCACTTCCCACGGCACTCCCAGAGAGACCGAAGCTCCAACAGCAGAAAGGATATTATATACATTGGGCAGCCCTATCAAGGATGAAGCAATATCATATTTTCTGCCGTGAAACATCACACTGAATTTTAGTCCTCCGGGCGAATCCTGAATCTCTGTTGCCGCAAGATCTGAGCCTGGTTCAAGTCCATAGGCATAAACATCACACTTAATCAAACCAATAAGTTTTCTTCCCCAGGGGTCATCATAATTGATGACGGCTGTTGCATTTTTGTCAAGGAGTTCCGTAAACAGCCTTGTTTTTGCGGCAAAATAATCTTCCATGGTCTTATGAAAATCCAGATGCTCTCTCGTAAGATTCGTAAATACCGCACCCTTAAAAACCGTCCCATCCACCCTTTTTTGCGCAAGTGCATGCGAAGATACCTCTGTGACAACATAGCCGCAGCCTGATGCCAGCATTTCATGCAAGAGCGCCTGAAACTCCAGGGATTCGGGGGTTGTATGAACAGCTTCATATACTTCGTCCTTTATCATGTATTGTATTGTACCAATGAGACCTACCTTCTGTCCCCATTCCTCAAGGATGGCCTTCAGCAGATAGGTTGTTGTGGTTTTCCCGTTTGTCCCTGTTACCCCTATAACCTGCAAAGAACCGGAAGGTCTCTTGAAAAAATTATTAGAGGCGAGTGCAAGTGACTCTCTGGCGTCTTTTACGAGTATCATGGTCACCTTTGCGCCGGAGATGCCGCTCTGGTAAACTCCCGGCCTTTCATATACAACCGCAGCAGCTCCTCTTTCAATGGCCTTGTCTATGAAATCGTGGCCATCCAGATGCTCGCCGGTCAGTGCGAAAAACAGATGCCCTTTGGCCACTTTTCTTGAATCATACGAGAGTCCGGCAATATCAATCCCTGTGCCGCCTGATATCTCCAATTTTTCTACCCCTCTTATAATTTCATCCAGAATCATTTGGAAACCAGCAATAAGTCCTTTCTGTAATTTTCATCTATCGGGACATTCATATAAGATAACGCCTGGTTGGCGATGTCCTTGAAGACAGGGCCTGCCACTATGCCGCCGTATATCTGCCCTTTTGGTTCATAAATAACCACGATCATCGCTATTTTCGGGTTGTCCGCAGGCACGAACCCGACGAATGAACTTATATGCCTGTCCCTGGAATATCTGCCTGTCCTGGGGTCTGTTAATTGCGCAGTCCCTGTTTTTCCGGCAACCTGATTTCCTTCAATCGCGGCCGCTGTGGCAGTGCCTCCCTCTTCGACAACACTTTTAAGAATATCTTTGAAAACCTTTGTGGTTTTTTCAGACAAGACCCTCTTTGTTTCACCTTGGAAAGAATATGTTATCTGTCCTTCAGGCGTCCTGATCTCCGAGACAAGATGCGGCTGCACAAGATAGCCACCGTTTGCTATAACAGAATATGCCCGCAAAACCTGAAGAGGGGTGACAGCCACTTCCTGGCCTATCGAGATGGCCCCGATCGAAGTCGCTGACCATTTATCAGGCTTTCTTATCCATCCCGATACCTCTCCGGGCATGTCAATGCCTGTCTTTTCGCCAAACCCGTACAGTTTTGTATATCGGTAAACCCGTTCCTTGCCGAGTTTCAGGCCCATCATGACTGATCCGACATTGGAAGATTTCTGTATCACCTCTTTGAAGGTGAGCGCCCCGTGTTTGTGCACATCGCGGATTACCTTCCCTCCCACTTCGATTCCGCCTTTGCTGCAGTCAAAAAGTGTATCAGGATTATACAGCTTTTCTTCAAGGGCGGCAGTCCCGACAATTACCTTGAAGGTAGAGCCGGGTTCATAGATATCGGTGATGAGCCTGTTTCTGATCGCATTTTTGTTTGTGCTGCCGGTGTTCAGGTCATATGCCGGCCTGCTTGCAAGCGCCAGTATTTCTCCTGTAAAAGGGTCCATCATGATCGCCGATGCGGCAACAGACTTCCACTTCGCCATGGCTTTTTCAAGCTCTTTTTCAACAATATACTGGAGTCCTTCGTCGATCGTAAGGAAAAGATCATTCCCTTTCGCCTCCATATCCACTCCTGAGGAAAGTTTTTTTCCGCTCGCATCTCTCGCAAAATATACTTTCCCGCCTGCTGTGCGCAGATACTTGTCGTATTTCAGTTCCAGACCTTCAAGCGGCTGGTTCTCACGCCCGACCATCCCGATAACATGTGAAGCGAGCTGCCCTTTGGGGTAATACCGCTTTGCCTCGGGGACAAATCCGAGTCCCTTTATATTTAATTTCTTTATCTCTCCAGTCTTGGCAGGACTTAGTTTTCTGTTCATCCATATGAACCGTTTATCCTGATTGAATTTGGCCTGAATGACCTTTGCGTCCGTACCAAGGATGCCCGAAAGCCTCTTTAATTTTTCGTTGTCTGCAACAACTTCTTCAGGGTCGCAGTACAGGGATTCGAGTTCAAGGTTAACGGCAAAAGCCCTGCCCTGCCGGTCATAGATGTTGCCTCTTCTTACCTGAATATCTTCTGCTTTGACCTGTTGGGATTTTGCACGCTCAGTGTATGCAGAATGGTTGAATACCATCAGGTCCGTCAGGCGCAAAAATACCATAAAAAATCCGAAAATTATGACGATGTTCAGGATAATAATTCTTTTTGTGTTCACATCATTTCATCCTGTCTTTACCTAAGGATATAAGAAATAAACAGTAGACCCCCCTGCTCTTTACTTCTTATTTTTTTACTTCTTTATTTCAAGAGAAGCCCTGTAAGTTTCGGTCCCTGAACGCCTCTTTACCTGTATGACCTTCGCCCTGTCAGGAAATACATAATCACTGCTGACATTTTTATGATTTTTATTCCCCCGCCCCTGAAATGACGATCCTATGTTTGCAACAGAGATGATTTTTGATCTTTCGGCAAGAAGCGTCTTCATCTCCTTAAGCGCTTCCATCTTCTTTTCATCGAGATTGCGGAGATCATAGGAAACGGAAACCACACTTGATCTGAGCCAGACCATGCCAAAGAGACCGAAAAGCAGAATAATAATGCAGGCAGGCATATATATGAATGACCAAAAATCATTGTAGCCCCTGCGCATCATAGTTTTTCAGCTCCTCTTAATTTTGCGCTTCGGGAAGAAGGATTCAAGCGTATTTCTCCGATAAGCGGAGTCAGAGGTTTCTTCAGGAGCTGTTTCACTATATCTGCCTTTGCATTTTCCTTTATAAAATGCTTAACCAATCTGTCTTCGAGTGAATGGTACGAAATAACGCAAAGCCTTCCGCCTTTTTTCAGGATTCTCAGCGATGCGTCCAGTCCTTTTTTCAATTCATCCAGTTCCCTGTTCACTTCTATTCTCAGCGCCTGAAAGGTCTTTGTTGCGGGATGTACCTTTCCGTGTCTGCCGATTGACCTGGATATTATCTCTGCGAGTTCCGCACAGGTATCGATACTCTTTTTATGTCTGTCATGTGTAATTAAACGGACTATTTTCATTGCCCTGTACTCTTCTCCGTATTCTTTTAATATCCTTGCCAGTTCTCTTTCTGAATATCCGTTTACTACATCCCAGGCCGAGAGTTCCTGAGAGCTGTCCATCCTCATGTCGAGCCTTTCATTTGAATTAAAACTAAACCCTCTTTGAAGATCCTTCAGTTGCATCATCGAAACACCAAGATCAAGAAGCACGCCGTCCGCATCGCTTAGCCCCTGAGAATGCAGAATTGACTCCATATCGGAAAAGCTGCCTTTTTGCAATATCAATCTGCTGTCCTGTAATTTTTCTGCTGTCAGGGCAAGCGCTTTGTCGTCCCTGTCTATGCCAATGACTTTCCCGTTATGTCCGATCTTCTCCAGAATCATTTCAGAATGGCCCCCAAGTCCTACAGTTGCGTCCACATATGTCCCGCCCTCAACAGGGGCAAGCACTTCAATAACCTCGCTGCTCATCACAGGGAGATGTGTTGTGGTCATCTAAAGACCAAGCTCTGCGAGTTTGCCTGTTACTGCCGCCGTATCTATCCTCGACGGATCGCAGACAGCATCCCACTCTTTTCTGTCCCATAACTCGATCTTCTCTATCTGGCCGACAATAACAAGGTCTGAATTAATTCCGGCGTCTTCCCTGTGCGCTGCGGGTATAAGTATCCTTCCCTGTTTGTCCATTTCAACTTCCAGGGCAGATGCGATTACACGTCTCTTGAAATATTTCACTTCAGCCAGCATCTGGGGAAGCCTGCGCACCTTCTCTTCGAGTTTGATCCATTCTTCCTGCGGATATATGTGAAGACATCTGTCAACAACATCATTGGCAACAAAGAGTTTCGTGTTATAATTGGTGAAAATGATTTCCCGGAAAGGAGACGGAATGATGACTCTGCCCTTTGGGTCGACTGTGTAATAATATTTTCCAGAGAAAGCTGGCACGTTTCCTCCCACTTTCTACCACTATTTACCACTAAATTTATACGAGATAGTTCTTTATGTCAAGGAAAAAATTATTTTTTTAAATTATTTTTATTTCCAGCCCCTATATTGTGTCCTTCATTGAATACTCCACAACATATTGAACTGCTGGATCGTGTTGAAAATTTGCCGGAGGAGTTGATCTTCCCTGCCCCGAAAGCTTTCGGGACAGGGAATCTAATGTAAGGAATATGTTTCAGCCTCATCCGCTCGCTTGACCCTGTCCCGACCTATCGTCGGGAACATATCGAGACAGGGAATACGCTCGCTATCCATTTAAAATTCAGGAAATAAAAAAGCGGGGAATAAAATTGACGGACTCGTAAAAAGTCGTCATACCCGCGAAGGCGGGTATCCAGAGTCGTTGCAACTACTTGAAAAGACTGGATTCCCGATTAAGGACTTCGGGAATGACGGACTGAAAAAGGACTTTTTACGAATCCGTCAAACTTACCATAGTAATATATCGAATTATTTTTGCTGATGGATTTCCTCTATCGCCTCTTTTGCTATTAGTCTGACATTTTCATTCTCATCTGCCAGTAGGTTTTCAAGAGAAGGCAACGCGCGTCTGTCTCCGATAATCCCCAGGAGGTTCGCAGCATCCCCTCGCATAAAAGGTTCAGTGTGGGCAAGAATAGGCAGCAGGTTGTGTACAGCCATGGTAATGTTCTCTGCATCCAGTTTTTTGAGTTCTTCCATTAATGCGGTGGTCCCTATCCTGACCCTGACCCGTTCGTCCTGTATCAGGTCTCCGATGAGTTGGTACAGACCGCTGTCATGCCTGAACATGTCGATGATATTTTCGAGAAAGCCATTCTCCATGTGATCGGCTATTAATGAGCTGTGGGACTGATCGCTGCCGCTTTTTGTCTCCATCGAAAAGAATAATACCACAGTTGGGCGCTGTTTTTATGTATAATAACCGGTAACTATGGGCTTCTGGAGGGATATAAGGCGCGATTATAAGGCTGTTTTCGAGAGAGACCCTGCTGCAAGGAACGGTCTTGAGGTCGTCCTGGCATATCCGGGTTTCCACGCGATATTCATCCACAGGATAAACCATATACTATGGAATTGGCAGATCCCTGTATTGCCGCGGCTGATATCGCATATCGGGAGATTTCTTACAGGCATAGAGATACACCCGGCTGCAAAGATAGGCCCGGGGTTCTTTATTGATCACGGCATGGGAGTCGTAATTGGTGAAACCTCAGAAGTCGGCGAGAACTGCCTGCTCTATCAGAGTGTTACCTTGGGAGGGACAGGCAAGGAGAAGGGAAAGAGGCATCCTACGCTCGGGAATAATGTGGTTGTGGGCGCCGGGGCAAAGATCCTTGGAGCGATAACGATAGGAAATAATGTTATTATAGGCGCCAATTCAGTGATTTTAAAGCCTGTGCCTGACAGCGCAATTTGCGTTGGTGTACCTGGAAGGGTCACGAAAAAGAAGATCATACGGATGACCACAGATGATGGGCTGGTTGAAGTGATGGACTATTTCCCTGATCCCACGCTCGAAAAACTGAAGGAACTGGAGGCAAGGCTGGGCGAGCTGGTAAAAAGGCTTGATGCCGCTGAACAGCTTAATAAAACTGGAGGACGGATGAGGATTCATAATACCATGACCGGCAAAAAGGAAGAATTTGTGCCGGTAACGCCCGGTCAGGTGCTGATGTACGTATGCGGTATAACAGTCTATGACCACTGCCATATAGGACATGCGCGCAGCGCGATCGTCTTTGATGTCATGAGGAGATACCTGAAATATAAGGGCTTTAACGTCACGTATATCAAGAACTTTACTGACATTGATGACAAGATCATCAACAGGGCGAAACAGGAAGGCATAACGTGGGATGAAGTTGCGCAAAAGTATATAGATGAATATTACAAGGACATGGAAAGCCTTGATGTTGAGAAGGCGGATGTGGAGCCGAAGGCGACCGGGCATATCCGGGAAATTATCGATATTGTGAAGGGCCTTATTGATAAAGAATATGCCTATGAAGTACAGGGCGATGTATATTTTGAGGTGGAGAAGTTTGGGGACTACGGGAAGCTTTCGAAGAGGGACCTCGATGACATGCTTGCAGGCGCTCGTGTTGATGTGAACGAAAAGAAGCGGAACCCCATGGACTTCGCCCTCTGGAAGGCTTCCAAGGAAGGTGAGCCTGCATGGGAAAGTCCCTGGGGACCGGGCAGGCCAGGCTGGCATATCGAATGCTCGGCGATGTCGCGGAAACATCTCGGCGACACCTTTGATATCCACGGCGGAGGCGCAGACCTGATATTCCCGCATCATGAAAATGAGATAGCGCAGTCAGAGGCCTACACCGGAAAGCCGTTTGTCAGGTACTGGGTCCATAACGGCTTTATTACTGTGGACAAGGAGAAGATGTCAAAATCACTCGGCAACTTTTTCACCATAAAGGAGATCCTGAACAAATTCGACGCAGAGGTTATAAGGTTTTTTCTCCTTTCGACCCATTACAGGAGCCCGATCGAATTTTCTGACGAGCAGTTGAGGGAATCCGAGCTTTCAATAGACAGATATTACACAACATCAGCAAGGACCAGTGATTTTCTCATGCAGGATCATTCACGTGAAAAGGCAGGCCCTGATGAAAAACTACTGGCGGATTTCCTCTCAAGATTCCGTGATAAGTTCGCTGAGGCGATGGACGATGACTTCAATACTGCCCTTGCCATAGGGAATATCTTTGAGTTGATCCGTGTTATCAATAAGTATCTGGACGGCAAGCCTTCGGGCAGGAAGGCTGTTGAACTGGTATCAAAGACGAGTGCCCTGCTGAAAGAGGCCGGCGGAGTGCTGAATATTTTCAGTCGCACCCCTGAGCAATGGAGCAGGTCTCTGATGTCTTTTAAGTGCCCTGAGCTTACGGAAGAATTCATCATGGCCAGGATACAGGAGAGACAATCGGCAAGAGAGAAAAAAGATTGGGCTGCCTCTGATGCGATAAGAAAAGAACTTGAAGAAAGAGGGATTATCCTTGAAGATAAGAAAGAAGGGACCGGCTGGAAGGTCAAGATTTCATGAGGATAAATGACATAAAAAAAGCCCCTGCATTGCAGAGGCTTTGGGAAGGTACTGTTTAAGAGAAATCGGCTGCGCCTTAGTTGTGGGCTTTGACTTCTGCTGTCTCCTTTGCCTTACCGAGACTGCCGATTACGTCAACTGCATAGCCCATCGTTGTGCCGAATACTGAACCCAATACTATACTCACTGATCCGACGCAGAAGATGCCGAGCATGATGCCAACTACCGTCAGCATTCTTACGATCGTTGTAGGCTCCACTGATCCGCCTGCCAGATGGCTTAAAATCATCAACGTTCCGTAGCTGCCGAAATAAAACCCCGGCACTATCCCGAATACCAGGAATGCCAATACTCCGATCCCTGCCCCTATCTTTGTTCCCACCTTCATCGTATTTGTTCTTCCT
>CAMTXX010000071.1:0-9101 GCA_947085825.1 uncultured Nitrospira sp.
GAGGGGGTTGTTTCTTGCTTTCTCCTTCCATATCGTATTCACAACCCCCTTTATCCCCCTTTTTTAAGGGGGAATTACTGAAATTTCTTCTTGTCATATCTAACTTTCCCGTGTCCAGCACTATTTGTGTCCAACGCTCAGCTTACCTTAAGAGGGGGGATAACACCCACACAAAAGCCGGAAGATCTATATTTCCTCTTTAATAATTTTTGAAGCAAAAAGAATTTCTTTTCTGCTGGATACAATAAAATTATGTATACACGTGTTTATTTCATCAAAACATACTCTGTATTCCCTAAGACTGCAACCATAAGGATCAGCGATTATGCTCCAATTCCTGACGGCGCCTGAAAAGTCAGCCAGATTAAATACCTTTTTATAAGCTGAACTATCAAGGGAGATCACCCGCTCTGCGTGGGAGGGCTCCATGCATAAGATCAGGTCGCTGCAATTGATCATCTCATTATCAAGGAGCCTGGCGCTGTGCTCCGCTATATCTATGCCTTTCTCCTTTGCTGCAAGCGCCGCGAACTCTGCGGCAGGATTTCCGGCAAGTGCATGTGTGCCTGCTGATGAAACTGCTATGGATGGATTTAACTGATAAATAAACCGAAGTATTCCCTCCGCCATAGGGCTCCGGCATATATTGCCGGTGCATACTGTCAGGATCTCTATTTTCTTCTTATGCAGTATTTCTGTCATATAAGTCCAGGAAGCGCCCTGGCAAGTTCAGCAAAAAAACTCTGCCGGGAACCGGGCGTCTATCCGGGAAGATGCGTTTGGGGCTTTACCGCTAGACTTTGAATTTCTCAAGTTCAGCCAAAAGATTCTCCGCCTCTTCCTTCAAAGAGGTGATCACCGAATTCATGCTGTGTGCTGAACCTGCAAGGTTATCGGTCACATTGCGGATCTTCTCCACAGACTGGACGATGTCTAAACTCTTCTCTTTCTGTTTTGCTGTGGCATTGGCGATCTGGGCCGCCTGTTGGGTCACGTTTTCGATAACTACAGATATCTGCCTGCTCACGGTCTTTTGTTCCGCCGTTGACGTTTTTACCTGATGCGCTATGTCTTTTACCTTTTCCGTTGATTCGATAATCAGCTTGCTCCCCTTGCTCTGTTCTTTTATCGCACGTGAGATATTCTCTGTCTGTACTGTCATGCTCTCAACAGCCTTGGTTATCTGTTTTATTACCTGAGTTTCTTCTGCAGTCGCCCTCTGGATCGCCTTTGCCATATCAGTTGATTCCCTCGAACTTCCGGCAATCTCCTGCAATGCGCCGCTGACATCCTTTACCAGGGTCAGTCCCTTATCTACTGTCTGAATGCCTTCTGCTGCCATCTTGATGCTCGCCTTTGTATCATCCTGAACTGATTTTATCAGCCCTGCTATCTCACCGGTAGAAAATGACGTCCTTTCAGCAAGACTCTTTATCTCATCAGCGACTACGGCAAAACCTTTGCCGTGCTCACCGGCCTTTGAAGCAAGGATGGCGGCATTAATAGCAAGGAGGTTGGTCTGATCAGCTACATCATCTATGACCTTTACTATTTTCCCTATATCAGTTGCCCTCTTGCCGAGCATATTTATAATTTCCGAAAGAGAAGACACGCTGGTCTTGATATTTTCCATTCCCTTCAAGGCGGCTGTTGCAGCATTTATGCCCTTCTCAGAGGCTCCAATCATCACAACTTCAGCAAGTTTGACGGAATCAGTGGCGCTGCGCTCTATATCCAACGTGGTTGCATTGACCTCTTCAATGGAGGCAGCTATCGCCCCGGAAGACTCTGCCAGGGTCTCGAGGCTGCCGGCTATCTCTTTGATGGTGGATACCATTTCTTCTATAGATGAGGCGGTTTCATGCGCAGTTTCACTGAATATATTTGAGTTTTCAGCAATCGTCTCAATGGATACGGCCATCTCGGATATTGATGAGGCGGTGTTGCCGGCGGAGTCGGAGAGGCTCTCTGAACTCATAGCCACCTTTGATATGGAGCCATCCATCTCCTCTAGCGCTGATGCGGTTTTCTCCACAGCCTGCTTCTGCACCTCGGTAGCTGACAAAACACCTTGCGATGATACGACGATATTATCAGTTGCTGTAGTGACACTGTTGGTAATATTTCTGATTTTTGATATCATGTCCTTTAAATTTAAAGCCGTCCGGTTGATCGCCTGTCCAAGCGATGCTATTTCGTCATGCCCAGTTAACGCCACAGATACCGCCAGATTTCCCGAGGCTATTTCAATAGCTGTCTTCTCTATATCCAGGAGGGGTCTTATAATGGATTTCTTAAGATTTATTATCAAAAGAATAATCCCAACAGATGACACACATAAAAATAAAGCGCTGCCCGCGGTTATCTTTAGCGCTCTATTTATTTTTTCGAACATCTCATTAACTAACCTCTCTGCTGTGCCGTCTATTCTGGCAATAACAACTGAGGTCTCCTGCATCACTCTTTCTGATATACTGTCAAATTCATTCATGAGAACATTGCCTTTTGCCCAGTCGGCAAGATACGCATTAAACATCTTGTTGCCCAATTCCCACTGAACTGCAAGATCGCTCTTCAAGGCATTCAGCGTCTCAATCTGATCAGGTTCGTTGCTGCTTAATAAAATAAGATCGTCTACATCTTTTATCGCGAGTTCCAGACTTGCCCTGGCCTCTTCATCCATTACCATTTTACTTTTCACCAGAGAGGCATCTGTGACAAACTGCCAAACCTGAGAAGTATGCAACTGAAGGTCTTTTCCTATTTTAGCCTTATTATTAATATCCCTGTACTCAGAGATATTATTCATAAGCCCGCTTGTCTCTCTGTACATAAAAAAGGCAAAAGCCACAAAAAAAGAAAAAAAGGCGATAACCAGGGCTAACTGCAGAAACAGCCTTTTTTTAATTGTTATTTTTCTTAAAAACATCATAAAGGATGATTATTTATAGCCGGCCCGTTCCAGCAGTTTAATTGTCTCAGGCTGAAGACGCCCAAACTCTGTGAGTTTGACAGTGTCTTCCCTGAATTTACCGAAGCCCTCAAGAATGGCATGGAGAGGGACCTTTAGATTTACAGGAAACTCGTGGTTTAAATCCGCAAACATCTTCTGTCCCTTCGGGCTGCTCAGCCACTCAATGAATTTGATGGCATTCCTGGAATTCATGGCATGGGTTGTAACTCCTGCCCCGCTGACATTTATATGCACACCGCGGTCATTCTTAGCCTGATTTGCCCAGAATATACGGACAGGAAATTGGGGTTTTGCGTCCAGGAGACGGCCTAAATAATAAGTATTAGTAATTGCCACGTCTCCTTCGCCTGCGGCAACTGCCTCAAGTATTTTGGTGTCGCTGTCAATAAATTTAACCGCATTGGCAACCCATCCTTTAACAATCTCCTCAGCGCGGGCTTCCCCGTTTGCCGCGATCAGGCCGGCAACCAGGGCCTGCGTATAAGGATGAGCAGCAGGCCTTAAAATAAGGCGGCCACGCCATTTGGGATCAGCCAAGCCCTCATAGGTTGAAAGCTCTTCCGGTTTGACCTTGGCAGGGTTATACAATATTGTCCTTACCCTCTTGGTAAGGGCAAACCAGCGGTTCTCAGGGTCCCTCAGGTTGGCAGGAATATTTTTTTCTATCACCTTGCTCTTTACAGGCTGAAGCAGCCCTTCTTTTGCTGCAAGGTATAGATTTCCGGCATCAGAACCTATATAGACATCAGCAAGCGTATTCTTGCCCTCTGCCTTGATGCGTTCCCTCAATGCAGCATCGCCGCCGGTAGTGAAACGGACCATGATCCCAGTATCCTTTGTAAATTGCTCAAATACGGATTCTACACCATAATGCCGTGAAGTGTAGACATTGATTGAATCCCTTGCTTCAGAACCGCTTATTGCGCTGAATATTATCACCGCTGCCAAAACAATGCTCCCCAACAATTTGCCTGTTTTCATAATTCCTCCCTATCTTGCTCTTATCCCTCAGCCGAAGGCTTTAGCAATCTTACCATTTCTTTGAAATCGTCAGCAATATAATGCTCGACCTGCCGTCATTCGCGTCATCATAAATATTATCGAGCAGATCCTTGAACGTGTTGTATCGATACTGGATACCTGCGGTAATGCCACCATTGAACTGATACTCCCCGGATGCGGAATAGGCAGTTTCTCTTGTCTTGAGTTCAGAGAAAGAGGCTATTGATACCGGCTGGACAAGATTCACGTCAGAGGGATAAAACTTCCCGCTGGCTATGGTATGGCTCACCCCTGCGTTAAAAGTCATGTTTTTCTTTGGTATGTAACTGACATCAAGGCCATAATTATGTGCAGTGTTTTTATACGGGACCATACTGTCGTATCCTGGAGGTAATATACCGTCAATATTATAGGCTATATCCTGCTGAACCTTATTATGCATATTGGCATAGCTTGCGGTAAGGGAAAGATCTTTCAAGACAAGAAACGTTATGTTTCCCAGCAGACTTTCCCTGGTAACATCACGTTTTTCAGGTCCTGAAATAGGATTTTGTAACTCATCGAGAAACAAAAGTCCATTTCTCTTTTCTTTCGCTATGCTGTAGGTTACAAGGGCATTGATTTTTGGGAGAGGGATCCATGAAATCGATACTTTGCCTTCGTCCGAATGGTCTGGTTGCATATTGGTAGAGGGGTTATTGATATCTTTATGGGTATATTTTGCTTTAAGATTTAGCCCCTTGATGACCCGCAGATCAGCTGACAGCGCCACTGTATTCTTTTGGGTAGAATCCGGCAGCGTCCAATCAGCAGCGTCTTTTCTCCTCGTATTCTCATAAGAATATTCTCCCCTCAGCGCAAGTCCTTTTATCGGCCTGTATCGAACTATTCCTGAGAAGATGTCGTTTACGGAGGAAACTGATTGCTTCACATTACTATAGGTATATGAATTTGACAAGTTTGTCCTGTCTGTAATCGTGACAGAGTCAGGATTATCTACATCGACTTCTTTATGTCTATATTTCAGAAAAACAGTCAGATTTGTGGATGCCACCCATGTCACCTCACCTGCTCCGATAAAATAATCCGCCTTTGCGCCGCTGTCCCTGTTCTCCCTCTCTATCCTTGAAAATGTTGCCGAGGCCACAAGAGCGCCTGTGTAGGATGTATGGATCTTAATGGTATCTGATGAGCCTTTTAGCTCAGGGGTCAGGTTGTGCGGAAACACCCCTGCCTGCCTTACAACTAAAAAGGGCGGAAAGCCTGCCGGCCCATATGCCTCAAAAAGAACCTTATCACCCCCTGCTTCGAATCTCTTCTCACTGTGGGAAAACTCGACCTCCAGAGGCCCCAGATGGCTGTTCGCCCCGATTGTTATCTCTTTTGTTTGCTGGTCAACATTCCTCTTCTGCGATACCCTTACAATATTGTTCCACCACCCCGAACCTCCCATGAACCTCTGCTGCACATCGCCGCTCCTTTCAATGAATGTTCCGTCAATGTATAGATGGGCTGGAAAATCAGGCGTCTTGAACCTGAGAAAGACGCTGCTCATGCCTGTCTTTGTCCCATACCTTTCATTAACATCTCTCACAGCAACGCCCGGCGATAAAGTCCCTGCCTCGAGGTCCAAAAGTGTGATGTTTTCAAGGTTATGAAACAATGTCCTGTTTATCCCCCTGAAAAGTATGACATCTCTATATGCATAACTGACATCACCGAAATAATCCTTTCTGTTTTTAAAATCCAGATCGAAATGCAGTCTATGGGGAAATGAGAATGCCCTCAATTCCCCACCCAGGGAAATGGAATTATGGAGGTATTCATACTCCTCAACCCTTGCAGCGCCGCTCAGGTTGACATGCCGGTATCCTCCGTAGAGAGAAATCTCAGGTTTTATCTCAGGGTATTCATAGGGTTTTATCTCAACAAGCTCTGTTTCATCGAGGGCATATTCTTTTTCTGCTGAAACAGCAGCAGGGGCCAGGCAGAAAATGAGAAGTATGATTAATACCATCCTCATTGTGTGAAGTGCCCACTTCCTGTGGCAGATGGTATGTCTGTGCCATGTATTCTGGAATGGCAGTCTGTGCATCTTGTATAGAATGCGCCCTTCGCCTCACTCGTTGCTGCCGACGAGGTTCGATGCCCTGGATGGCACTGAAGGCAGAGGAAAGGTTCACGCATGGTTAACAGATTATTATTCACAGAACCATGCGGGCTGTGGCACGTCCTGCAGTCCTCTGCATTTTCTGCATGCTCATACAGGAAAGGGCCTTCCTTGTCCGCATGGCACTGGGTGCAGACCTCCTTCAGTGTCCTTTTCCTGAGTGACTTATCATTGATGGAACCGTGCGAATCATGGCAATCCGTGCAGAATATCCTTTTCTCAGGCACAGGGTGGTGACTGGGAAGGGAAAACTCAGCCTTTATTTCCTGATGACATTTATAACACATCTCTGCTGTGTCCCTCGGCCTTACGGTAAGGTCAGGGCTGCCCTTCTTAAAGGTGCCACAAATACTATGACAGTCCATACATGATACATCGCTGACAGCATGAATACCCGCATTCCAGTTATGGAGGTTGAAGGTCGCATTTGCGGTATGACACTTGAGGCATATAAGGGACTGGGCCGGTGGTGGAAGATTCTTTATGTCGATGAGAGTCGTATGGTCACAGGCGGTCTGAATCCCTGCTTTTGCGTCCAATTGCACCTTCTCAGGTGTAAGACCCTCTACAGCAAGGCTTCCAGGGCCGTGGCAGGATTCACAATTCACAAGCGGCAGACCGGATTTCCTGGATAATTGAACTCCCATGGTGCTGGCGTCGAAGCTGCGTTTTATCGTGTCGTGATAATGACAGGCAAAAAGGCAGTTCTGTGTCCCTATATAATCAGCATCAAGGCGTCCGGCGATCATGCGTTCATATTCCTTGATCGGGATGATCGGCCTGGAAGATTTGAGTGTCTCACAGCCCGAAAGGACTATTGTTGATAACGCAAGGATATAGAGCGCTTTTTTTAACAAATCCATGCTTTACTCCTGATTTAAATGCTTTTTCTTATTCACTGACGAATACATTTTATAATAGACCTTTTTTACATAAAATTATCTGTGATTATTTCTGCAAGGCGGTATTTTTACAGCCTAAAGAATAATATGAATTATTCAAAAATATGTCAACAACTTTTATGAACTCAACATTTGTAAATATAAGACCCGCAGCGTTATAATAACCCTCAATAACTGCCTTGCGGATTACTAACATGGAAATGACCGACACTATTAACAGCATACCTGCGGAGAGATTACACAATGACGACTCTTTTTCATTCGGCTGCAGCAAAGAGCTTGAATGTTTTAACTGTTGTTGCAGGGACATAAACCTGTTTCTCACACCCTATGATATTCTAAGGATAAAGAGAAGGCTCAAAATCCCCTCATACGACTTCCTCAAGACATATACGTTTCCGCTCTTTCCCGAAGAAGTCGGGCATCCGGTAATACTCATGAAAATGCTCCCTGATGAAACGAAAAACTGTCCATTCGTGAGCGATGAGGGATGTATGATATACGACGACAGGCCCTGGTCCTGCAGAAGTTTTCCGCTCGGGCCTGTTTCTGACGCCACTGACCCGGAATTCGAACTGGTCAAAAGGGATTTTTGCCTCGGCTTTGGCAGCAACAAAAAGCATACTGTCAAGAAATGGCGTGACACCCAGAATATCGGGTTCTATGAAGAGATGAACGATGAATGGAAAAAGATAACCCACCATGAAAACTTCACATCACTTAATCTGCTCCAGGGTGAAGCACGGGACATCTTTTTCCTGGGCAGCTATAATATAGATGAGTTCAGGAATATGGTCTTTAATGGTAATTTCCTGAATTATTTCGATATAGAGAAAAAAACTCTTAAAAAGATGCGCTCTGATGAAACCGAACTGCTGAGGTTTGCCTTTAAATGGCTCAGACATGTGCTTTTTGGTGAAAGCGTTTTGAAAAGAAAATAATCATTTTGCTTTAATTCCAGTTTGCAATCAAGATGGCACTAAAACCACCCCCCCCGGCCCCTCCTTAACCAACAGTAGGCCGGACGGAGCCGCAAAGGAGGGGAGTTAGCTCCCCGCCTATTTTAGGAGGGGATTAAGGGGTGGTATTTGGAGTAAATACATTTTTATCTAATCTGCTATAATAATTAAAGCAATTAGTTTATTAATAACCATAGAAGGGGTTTAATTTGCAAAACACATTCTGGAGCCAAATTCAAACCCCCTTTTTTCTAAAGGAGAAGGCAAAATGGAACAGGTGATGGAAGACAAAAAGGTGGCATGTCCTCATTGCGGGCAGAAGCTTAATAAATGGAGTGTCCCGAGTTTTAATTTCTCTGACGGGCTGGGATGGTGTACGCCCTTTCTGTATGTATGTTTTAACGATGACTGCAAGTTCTTCAAGAACAGTTGGAAACAGATGAGCGAGACCTATGGCCAGGAAATGGGCTACCGCTATATGCTTCACCCTGATTCAGGAGAGTCCTCAAGTATTCCGGTAGGCAACAGACAAGCCATGAAAGGCGATATCATTGATGAAATACAGGAAGCCCAGGAAAAAGAAGACCTTGAGGCAAGAAAAAAAGCCTTCCAGATGCTGACTGATTACTTCATCAGCAAAGACGTGGATTCTATCCTGAGTTTGCTTATGGACGAAAATGGATTCGGCAGTGTAAGGCTTAAAGCTGCGGAGCACCTTGGTGAGCTCGGAGACATCCGTGCAGTCGAACCTATGGCAAACTGCAAATTCAGCCATGAGGTGATACAGAAAAAAGTCGAGGAATCGATCAAAAAGATACACAAGAAAAACTTCACCATGGAATGCCCTTACTGCGCCGAGATCATCAAGATACGGGCAAAGCTCTGCAAGCACTGCGGGAAAGACCTGACAGCACAATAATAGTCTTCACCCTCCCCTTAGTCCCCTCCCGTCCAGGGCTGAGCGTTGGACACAAATAGTGCTGGACACGGGAAAGTTAGATATGACAAGAAGAAATTTCAGTAATTCCCCCTTAAAAAAGGGGGATAAAGGGGGTTGTGAATACGATATGGAAGAAGAAAGCAAGAAACAACCC
>CAMTXX010000072.1:0-22752 GCA_947085825.1 uncultured Nitrospira sp.
AGTTTTATCTTTTCAGGTGTTTGTTTTATCAGTGTTTATCCGTGTCGCTTAAAGCGCCTACTTTTGGTCATCCGTGGCTAACTGCCGTTTTTAGGTTTATAGGTTAAACCTATAAAAAGCATTTGGCCACAGATTTACGCAGATTTACACAGATATATCAAAGACTTCTACAGACAAAGTGAATCACCTATTTGGTGAAGAGTTTTATCTTTTCAGGTGTTTATTTTATCAGTGTTTATCCGTGTTCATCCGTGGCTAACTGCCGTTTTTAGGTTTATAGGTTAAAAGATAACTGCGGAAGATGGGTTATAATTGGCGAAGAAGCCAGCCGAATGTCTTGAATATATTGTGGTACATGAGATGGTACATCTGCTGGAAAGAAACCACAACGACAGATTCATTTCATTAATGAACGAGTTTTTGCCAAAGTGGCAGATTCTATAAAGAAGAATTGAATAGACGTCCTTTACGGCATGAAAATTGGGGTTATCAGGATCGAGTGCGAATATCAACAATGGCAGTAATGTGATTATGGACAGTTATGCGAAATCTTAAGATTATCCTTGACGGATTTTACCGGGAATACGATTTTGAGGAGAGATTGCTCCACGATCCTATTGAATTTCCCCACAGGTATAATAATCCCCGCGACATCGAAGTCTCGGCTTTTATCGCTTCCTCTCTTGCCTATGGCAAAGTGGAACTCTTTAAGCCCGTAATAGAAAAAATCTTATCGAGGATGGGGTCAAGTCCCTATGAGTTTCTTCTTGAATTCAGGCCGGAAAAACACGGCAAATTATTTGAAGGCCTAAAGTACAGATTCAATGAAAACGATGATCTGCTCGCCCTGATATTTATCCTGCATAAGATATTGCTCACAAATAGATCACTCGAAAATATTTTCAAAAAATTCTACAAATCCGATTCCGGTACTATCGGCGAAGGTCTCTCCGGCTTTATTGCGGCCCTTTTGGAAATAAATACCTCACCGGTTTATGGAAAAGATATTAAACCGGCAGGGTTGAGGCAGCTTCTTCCTTCTCCGGTGAATGGAAGCGCCTGCAAACGGGTGAATCTGTTTTTACGGTGGATGATACGGGACAAAGACATTGATTTCGGCATATGGGAAGGCATACCCAAAAACAGACTGATTATCCCTCTTGACACGCATATTGCAAGAATTTCCAGCTGTCTGGGATTTACAAAGCGGAGGTCCCAGGACTGGAAGATGGCTGTGGAGATAACAGAGGCCTTGAAAAGAATTGACCCTGAAGATCCTTTAAAATATGACTTTGCTCTTTGTCACCACGGCATCTCGGGGATATGCAAGGGGATGAGAGTGAGCGCTGAGTGTGCACAGTGCAGCTTTAGAAGATTTTAGTATATTTTTTTTAGAATTCAGTTATAAATTAGAAATAGCGGTACAACAGCCAGCAAGGAAAAAGAATGCCTGAAAATATCATTGACCTGCTTAGAAAAAATAAGGATTACTATTCCGGCGCGAAAATAAGCGCGGAACTGGGAATCACCCGGGCTGCTGTCTGGAAAAAGATCATTGCCTTGAGGAAGAAGGGTTTTGTCATTGAAGCTATGCCTTCAAGGGGGTATTTGCTGGTCAAATTTCCCGAGCTTTCTGAAGAATATATAAAATCAGAGGTTAAAGGAAATTTCTGGAAAGATATTTTTGTTTATGACAGGGTCGGCTCCACAAATGAACTTGCGATGTCTCTGGCAACAAAAGATGATCTGTGGGCAAATACAGTAATAATTGCAGACTCTCAGGAAAAGGGAAAGGGCAGGCTCGGCAGGGTCTGGATTTCGCAGCCCGGCAGGAATATCTATATGAGTCTTCTTCTGAGGCCAAAGCTGGATACGAGGGACGCAACAATGCTGACGCTGCTTGCCGCGGTTTCCTGTACACATGCCATAAGAAGGGTCAGCAACCTGCCGGTACTTATAAAATGGCCTAATGATCTTATCCTTTCAGGAAAAAAACTCGGGGGGATATTGACGGAGATTCGCGCTGATATTGACAAGGTCAACCTCGCGGTAGTCGGAATAGGTATAAACGTCAATATGGTGAAGAAAGATTTTAAAGACGAAATACGTTCTATCGCTACATCCATTAAAGAAGAGTCGGGGGAAGATTGCTCCAGAGATGAGTTGATTATCGAGATACTGAGGCAATTTGAGCGCTTCTACAATATCCTGATAAAACAGGGGAAGCGCTCTTTGCTTGACGAATGGAAAACCCTTTCTTTAACAATAGGCAGGAATGTTAAAGTGGTTATGGGTGATGAGACCGTAACCGGTTTTGCAGAAGACATAGACGATAACGGCATGCTTATCCTGAAATTACAGTCAGGCCTTCTGCGGCAGATCAGTGCAGGAGATATTACTCTTTTAACCTAAATAAAGCAGTTAACCACAGAGCACACAGAGATAGAAGTAAAAAGAGAGATTCTGAAATACGGGGCCAGCGTCGAGATTCTGTCGCCCGCTTCACTCAGAGAAGAGATAGCGGAGGGAATAAAGAGGATGGGGGAAATTTACAGGCAGGACATCCTTGGGGGAGTAGGCGTGGTATACTTTAATTCAGAATTTATTGAAGGCGAATTTTGGAAAAACCGGGGATTAGGGAGTATCGAAGCTGTGCGATATGAGCGATAGCGATTATAAAGGCTATTTTCGGTATTGGGGAAAAGCGGAGAAAGATGGGGCGGGGTATCACCTGTTGCCGTATCATTGCCTTGATGTGGCGGCGGTGGGGCATGTGTTGCTTTCACAACGCAACGACTTGCGACAACGCTTTGCTGCAATCTCCGGGCTTGATGAGACGATTTGCTGTCAATGGATAGCGCTATTTCTTGGACTACACGATATCGGTAAATTCTCAGAGAGCTTTCAGAATCTGCGACCTGATCTGCTGGAGAAACTGCAAGGGAAGAAATCCGGCAAGACTTATCCCGTCCGTCATGACAGTCTTGGGAACCTGCTTTGGATTGAATCTCTTTGGCGCTCATTTGAGACCTCAACCTCTGCCAGTGTGCCTGATTTCAGGAATGTCGCTGAATACTGGCAGGAAATCTTTCAATATATTGCAAATGCATTTACCGGTCATCACGGGGAACCCCCACGGAGAAAAGGGCTTAACGATCTTCAATTAAGACTATCAGCATTTTTTACTACTGAAGAAGTAAACTGCGCATCACAATATCTGCATGATCTTCAAGTTGTTCTAACCAAAGAGGTTGGTATTATTCCTCAACTGCCCTCACCAATAAATATCTATGAATCGAATTCCATGCAAAGTGCCTCTTGGCTAATGGCCGGGTTTGCCGTACTATGCGACTGGATAGGATCAGACAGTCGATGGTTTCAATATTTTGAAAGAGTTATGCCGCTTGACAAATACTGGCGAAACCACGCCATTCCTCAGGCGGAGCATGCTATACGCGAAGCAGGCATTAATGCCTCTAGTCCAAAAGAAACTGACAGTCTAATTGCAGATTTATTTCCCGATATTAGTGAGCCTACACCATTACAAAGACATGTAATTGAATGTCCGATTGCTGACTCTCCTCAGTTATTCATTCTCGAAGATGTCACAGGCTCCGGCAAAACGGAGGCGGCATTATTTCTGGCTAAACGTCTCATGGCGCACGGCCTTGGGAATGGTATATTTATGGCACTGCCCACAATGGCTACTTCAAATGCGATGTACGATCGTGTTGCAAAGATGTATCACAAGTTTTTTACGGACGATTCTACGCCCTCTCTCGTATTGGCCCATGGGGCGAGGCATCTTTCGGATACCTTTATGCGCTCTATTGCAGATTCCTCTCATGCACAGAAACAGTATGGAACCGACGAGGACACAGCTTCTGCTCAATGTGCTTCATGGCTGTCGGATAATCGAAAGAAGGCGTTGCTTGCTGACGTGGGAGTCGGAACACTCGATCAGGCTCTTTTGGCGATCCTGCCGTCCCGTTTTCAGTCATTACGGCTATTTGGATTGGCCTGGCATATTCTTATTGTCGATGAGGTACATGCATACGATCCATACATGAACAAGCTTCTTCAAACTCTGCTTTCCTTTCATGCGGCTTTGGGTGGAAGCGCAATTCTTCTCTCAGCAACATTGCCGAATCATGTACGTCAAGAATTCATTTCAAGCTTTAACGGAGGGATGGGCATGCTTGGTGCTCTTCATGTTGAATCTGCTGCCTATCCACTGGCAACTCATCTGATGCGCAATGACAAAATGTTAGAAGTCCCTGTAGAGGCAGCCCTGCAACGTATAACGAGTGTAGACGTGAAAATTATAACTGAATCAGAAGATGTTGAACGAATAATCATCACTACTGCCGGGCAAGGGAAATGCGTTTGTTGGATTCGGAACACTGTTCATGACGCGATAGCCGGATTTGAAAGTCTTCGGGAAAAGGCTGCTTCAGACAATCTCATGATTTTTCATGCCCGCTTTGCAATGGGTGATCGGTTGGATATAGAAACCATGGTTAAAGAATGCTTCGGAAGAAATAGCAAAGAAAAGGACCGGAGCGGAAAAATACTGATAGCTACACAAGTAGTCGAACAATCCCTTGATCTTGATTTTGACCTGCTTATCTCAGACCTCGCGCCAATGGACTTGCTTATTCAACGTGCCGGGAGGCTCCATCGGCACAAGAGAGACGGACACGGCAATCCATTGTCATATGATGCTGGAGATGATCGGCGTGAGCCGCCTTGCTTTGTCATTCATGGCCCATTACCGGAAGATAACGCAGATGCGGACTGGTATAAAACGATATTTCCTAAGGCTGCAACTGTTTATCCAAGCCACGGTTGCCTGTGGCTTACTGCGCGTCTTCTGAAAGACAAGGGTGTATTGCGTATGCCTGATGATGCTCGGGAACTTATTGAAGCGGCTTATTCCGATAAAGCAGACGAATTGATTCCAGCGACACTTCGGAATCGGGACTTTGATGCAAAAGGCAAATGGAATGCGGAAAGAGCTCTTGCCAATATCAACGAATTAAAAATTGAACAAGGATATGTCGCGACGCCTAATCAATGGCTTGAGGATATGCGGACACCTACGAGACTTGGCGATACGGAAAACACGGTGCGTCTTGCCCGATGGGACGGCAGAGAACTTACCCCGTGGTATCCACATTCAGACTTTCCGTGGGACATGAGCCAGGTAAATCTCCGCAGCTTTTTTGTTTATAGCGAAGCTAACCATACTGATCCTGAGCTTCGGGCAGCAGTAGAGAAACTGAAAGACATGTTACCCGATAAAGGGGACTGGAGTGTCCTCGTTCCGCTGTCAAAAAGTGATGGCGGCATTTGGCGTGGAGAAGCACAAAACAAGAAAGGTGACGCCGTTATTCTTACCTATAATCCAGCAATCGGCGTCACTGTCGGCAAAGAGGAGGCTTAAATGCAATTCAACTTGATTGATGAAGAATGGATTCCGGTTAAACGGCTGGATGGTACTGAGACAAAAATAGCCCCGTGGCAAGTCACTGACGGATTTACTGAAAACCCCATTGTCTCACTCAACGCGCCCCGTCCTGACTTTAACGGAGCATTGATACAGTTTCTGATTGGGTTGGTACAGACAACCTTTGCGCCTGCCCATCCAATTGAATGGAGGCATAAGTTGGAAACACCGCCATCACCTGATCAACTGAAAACAGCGTTTATGACTGTCTATCACGCTTTTGAGCTTGCTGGAGATGGGCCGAGGTTTATGCAGGATTTTGATCGCACAGGAGGCAAGGAATGGGACTGCGCTTTTTTGCTGCTTGATAGCCCAGGCGATAATACGTTGGAACATAATCAAGATCACTTTGTTAAGCGGGGAAGAGTCAATACCATGTGTCAGGCTTGTGCAGCGACGGCGTTATTTACTTTGCAAATTAACGCCCCTTATGGTGGAGTAGGACATCAGTCCTCAATTCGTGGAGGAGGTCCGCTAACGACGTTGGTTCTTTCACAGAGAAATGACATAGGTAGTCTTTGGGAAACAATCTGGACAAATACACTGGAGAATAAACCATTTCTTAACGCCTGTTGTAATCCTGACAAACAGGATCCTAAATACACGTTTCTATGGCTTGTACCAACAAGAACGAGCGAAAACGATACAGGGCTGAGAACAATGCCTCAAGATGTCCACCCTGCTCATCTTTTTTGGAGTTTCTCACGTCGTGTTGTCTTGAATATTGAAAATCTTAAATCATCAGTATGTGACCTTTGTAGCATGCCAGCAGATTTCGGAATTAGAAATTATAAGGCTCTTACTTTTGGGACAAGTTATGAAGGACCTTGGCTTCATCCTCTTTCTCCCCATAGAAGGTCAAATAATCAGCCATTCCCTCGACAAGCTCAACCTGGGGGAATTACATATAGACATTGGTTAGGGCTTGTGCAGGAAGATAAAAGGACCTCATCTGAGCCAGCAATAGTTTTACATAGATTCAGAGAAAATCCGCCAGCCCCAGACAGTTCATTTCGTTTATGGGCATTTGGTTATGACACCGATCCTAAAAGACCAACGAAAACACGTTGTTGGTATGAAGGGCAGATGCCACTTATCCAAGTTGATCCCTCAGTAAGAGATAATTATGAACAATCAGTTGCAAGCCTTATAAAAGTTGCTTCGGAAATTGCCAGCAATACAAGAAGCGCTGTGAAAAAAGCATGGTTCAGGCGACCTGGAGATGTAAAAGGGGATATGTATTATCTGGATTCTACTTTCTGGAATCAGACTGAAGGGGACTTCTATAAAGTTCTTAGTTATCTCAAGGGTGCTTTTGAATCAGGTAAAAACGGCAGTGATGTCAATAAGATTTGGCATAAAGCTCTGACCGATGCGTCATTAAAATTGTTTGACAGTCATGCATGGAATGGTCCGGTCGAGGATGCAGACCCCAAGAGAGTTGTGAATGCCCGTAATGATTTAAATAAATTCAATCATGCAAAGAAAATCAAGGAATTGCTTGGATTGCCCATTGAAAAGAAGTCTCAAGTTAAGAAAAAGAAGCCTTAAATTTTTTTAATTCTGACCACGAAATAGAGGAGGCATAATGAGTAATGAAGGTTTGAGTTTTAAAACGAATTCACCTGAAGTAAAAGAGTTGTTTAAGTGGTGGGTAGGATTGAACGAAGACCGTGGTGAAAGGGCTGTCCTACGACGATGCGGCAACCTTGTCGAAGTGGTCTTTTCTCCAGCCTATCATCGTCTGCGCTTGGCACTCGGCCAGATAGGGTCGGTAAATGATGACGGACTGGCTCTTGTTGTCGGACTTGCCGCTCGCGTAAATGATCCCAATGATGAAAATACTATTGCCAAACAGATGGCAACTGGTAAGGACAAAGCAAAAGTTAGTGGATTGCGGTTTCGGCGTTTGCTGAAGGTGAAGGAGAAAGAAGAACTCTATACGAGAATGGGCCGCATTATTGCCATGCTGGGCGGCGCAGTGAATCTGCAAAGCCTCGCTCAGAGCGTTTATTTTTGGAATGACATAACCCGCAAACAGTGGGCGTTTGAGTATTATTCAAAAGCGCCGGGCGAAGCATAACCTTGAACATAAAAATATTAACAAACAACAAGGAGGAGGAACAACTATGAGCACATTTATTCAACTACATTTACTGACATCGTATCCGCCGTCAAATCTTAACCGTGACGATCTTGGGCGGCCAAAGACATCTGTTGTCGGCGGCAGAACTCGCCTGCGAATTTCATCTCAGAGTCTGAAAAGGGCTTGGAGGCAATCTGATTTGTTCAAGTCTGCTGTTGGCGATTTTATCGGCAAGCGTACAAAGAGGGTAGGCTACGAAGCAGCAAAAAGTTTTAACGAGGCGGGAATTCCCCCAAAAGACGCAATTACGTGGGGTAAGCAGATTGCGGAAGCCTTTGCCGACACAGAAGCCAAAGATACGAAAGATGTTTTCAAGGAAACTCTCCTCAAACAGCCGATTCATCTGTCACATATCGAATATGACAAGCTAAACGAGATCATCGCCACAATTTGCCGCGAAAAACGGGCTCCAAAAGATGACGAACTTGCATTTATGAGTAAAGAGCATAATTCCGTTGACATTGCAATGTTCGGGAGGATGCTTGCCGTAAAAGGAAAGATGGACTTGGGCATGGAGGGTGCTGTACAGGTTGCCCATGCATTTACTGTTCATGAGGTGGCGGTAGAGGACGATTATTTCACTGCTGTAGATGATTTGAACGAGGGACCCGACGCAGCCCACATCGGAGAGACTGAGTTTGCTTCAGGTGTTTTTTACCTTTATATCTGCATCAACCGTGATCTGTTGATAGAGAATCTGCAAAAGAAAGATCCCGAAAAAGCTGAGGAACTGACTAACAAGACTCTGGAAGCCCTTGTTGCTGCATCGGCGAAGATTGCGCCGACTGGCAAACAGAACAGCTTTGGCTCCCGCGCTCGCACCTCATACATGTTGGCGGAAAAAGGAAGCGACCAGCCTCGCGCTCTCGCTGTGGCATTCCTTAAACCGGTGAAAGGAGAAGATATTCTCAGCTCGGCTATAATTGAACTGGAAAAGCGTCGTGACAATTTCGACAAAGTCTACGGCCCCTGTTACGATGCTTTCTTGACAATGAATGCCGAAACCGGCAAGGGAAGTCTTAGCGACATTATATCTTTTGTAAAGGGGTGACATATGGCTGATTTTCTTGTATTTCAACTATACGGCCCAATGGCATCGTGGGGCGATATCGCAGTTGGCGAATACCGTCCGAGCTTTGCACATCCAAGTAAGTCAGCCATAATCGGTTTGCTTGCTGCTGCCCTCGGTATCCGGCGCGATGAAGATGAGCGGCAAAAAGAACTGACTGAGGCGTGTTCTTTTGCTGTGCGTGTGGATGCTGTGGGGACACTGTTGCGGGATTATCATACTGCACAGGTGCCGTCTGAAAAGAAAGGGGTTACCCGTTATACACGTTATTCAGAACTGGCGAATGAAAAATTAAACACAATCCTCTCCACCAGAGATTACCGCTGTGATGCCGCCTACACTGTGGCGGTCACCGTTCGTGATGGAGCAAAATATACGGTACAAGCGCTGGCCGATAAACTGAAGAAGCCGGAATTTACTCTCTATCTTGGCCGTAAGTCCTGTCCGCTGGCATTCCCGCTTCAGCCAAAGGTTATCAGTGCGGCAAGACTTAAAGAGGCGCTTGCGAGTGTGACATTTAACAATGATGAACTGCCCGACGTCCTCACCAATTCTCCCTACTTGATTTATTGGGAAGACGACAGGGAAAGCGGCTTTAATCAGGAACATGTCATTACTCGTCGTGATGCGCCGCTTTCCCGTATTCGCTGGCAGTTTAGTGAGCGGCGTGAGCATTATTGCTCTGTAAAAAAGGAGGACGAAACATGTTCTTCAGTATGATTCGACTGCGCCGGGATATATCTCCAAAAGAGGTTGCGGGTCTTGTCATTGGCGATGTGTACAGTCTGCATAAATTGGTGTGGAATCTGTTCAGCGACGATCCCGACCGGAAGCGTGATTTTCTTTATCGCTATGAATCTGTAAAAGGTTGGCCGACTTTTTATACCGTCTCAGCACGTGAACCGGAAGATTCAAGCGGTTTATGGGAAGTCAGTCCCAAAAATTATGAGCCCAGGCTTTCAAAAGGAGAACGGCTGGCCTTCAAGCTTAGGGTCAACCCTATACAGCATGACAAGAAAGAGCGGACTGAGGCTGAAATTGAAGCCTGGCGAGCAAGTCGTAAAGCGCGCAGCCTTAAAGAAAAACTACCTACAAAAAAGCGAATACGTCATGATGTAGTGATGGAGGCAAAGACTAGGTTGAATTTTAAAGAGATGCCACATGACAAGCGGCCTCATGTTGCGACCCTTATTCAGGAAGCAGGAGTTGCCTGGCTCAAGGCGCGGGAAACAGAGCAAGGCTTCCTTGTGGAGGATGACAAAGAAAAACCTACTGTAAGAGCTGATGGATATTGCCAACACAGGCTCTTCAAAGGCAAAGGAGCAAAACCGATCACCTTCAGTACTCTCGATTTTAATGGAATCCTTACCGTCACCGATCCTGATACGTTTATAGAAGATAGCTTGTATAACGGCATCGGCCCGGCCAAAGCCTTCGGCTGTGGGCTTATGCTGGTGAGGCGGATATAATTATGGAACAACGGGAGGAAGGTTAAATGACGGATACACATTTAGCTGTTTTCAAGGGAAGACAAATCAGAAGAACGCTTCATAACAACGAATGGTGGTTTTCTGTTGTCGATGTTATTGCGGTACTGACTGATAGTGCAACTCCACGGGATTATTGGTACAAAATGAAGGTCAGGGTCAAAGATGAAGACGGCGCTGAGTTGTCGACATTTTGTCGACAACTGAAGTTGGAATCCCCCGACGGCAAAAAATATGAAACGGACTGTGCCAGCACCGAAGGCATCTTCCGCATTATCCAATCTATCCCCTCACCCAAGGCCGAGCCTTTTAAACGCTGGATGGCAAAGGTCGGGTATGAGCGGGTTCAGGAGATTGAAGACCCCGAGCTTGCTACAAAAAGGACAAAGGCTCTCTATAAAGCAAAGGGCTATTCCGATGACTGGATAGAAAAACGAATGCGCGGCATTGCTATCCGTGAAGAACTGACAGATGAGTGGAATAAGAGGGAAGTAAAAGAAAAAAAGGAATATGAGATATTAACTGCTGAAATTGCAAAAGCTGCCTTCGGCATTACGCCGGGTATTCATAAGAAGCTAAAAGGTTTGAAGCGCGAAAACCTTCGAGATCATATGAACGATCTGGAACTGATTTTCTCAATGCTTGGCGAAGCCGCGACTACTGAGATAACGAGGGTGCATGATGCTAAAGGCTTTGATGAGAACCTAACGTCGGCAAAAAAGGGAGGGCGTATCGCCGGCGATGCCCGGAAAAAACTCGAAAAAGAGACGAAGAAAAAAGTGGTGTCCTCCGAGAATTACCTTACTGAACCGGAGAGCCGGAAAAGGCTGGAAAGAAAATGACAGAGCCTATCCTTCCTCCACTCAAGCCCACTCTGATAAAGGACCGTGTTTCGATAATCTTCATCGAAAAAGGCAATCTCGATGTGCTGGACGGCGCGTTTGTGGTTGCAGACAAAAACGGCGTCCGCACACACATCCCGGTTGGCGGTGTGGCCTGCCTTATGCTTGAGCCGGGCACTCGTGTCTCACACGCTGCGGTGACGCTCGCCTCCCGTGTGGGATGTCTCCTTATCTGGATCGGTGACGGCGGAGTCCGGCTTTATGCCTCGGGCCAGCCGGGCGGCGCACGCGCTGACAGATTGCTTTATCAGGCAAAACTTGCTCTTGATGATGACGCAAGGCTGAAGGTGGTCCGCAAGATGTATGCGGTGCGCTTTAAGGAAGCGCCTCCGGAGCGCCGCAGCGTGGAGCAACTCAGGGGCATCGAAGGGGTGCGGGTGCGGAAGATGTATGAACTCCTCGCCAGGCAGTACGGCGTTGCCTGGAAATGCAGAAATTATGACCATACCGAGTGGGAAAGCGGAGATATTGCGAACAGGTGCCTCAGTTCTGCCACCGCGTGTCTTTACGGTATCTGCGAAGCGGCTATTCTTGCGGCAGGCTATGCTCCTGCTGTCGGTTTTATCCATACCGGCAAGCCACAGTCCTTTGTGTATGATATTGCGGACATATTCAAATTCGAGACAGTTGTGCCTGTTGCATTTCGTATAGCATCGAAGAACCCGAAAGATCCGGAGAGGGATGTACGGCTTGCCTGCAGGGACGCCTTCAGACAATCACGGCTTCTGAACCGTATCATCCCCTCGATTGAGGAGATATTGGCTGCCGGCGAAATAGCAAAGCCGAAGGCCCACGATGAGGCCGTGCCGATTGCAATACCGAACAAGGAGGGTCTGGGCGATGCTGGTCATCGTGGTTGAAAACGTGCCGCCCCGGTTGAGGGGAAGGCTTGCGGTCTGGCTTCTGGAGGTCAGGGCTGGAGTTTACGTCGGTGATGTTTCCCGCAGAGTGAGGGAGATGATCTGGAAGAACGTTGAAAAAGGAATTGATGAAGGCAATGCAGTTATGGCATGGAGTACGAACACTGAGTCAGGGTTTGATTTTATGACTCTTGGAGCAAACAGAAGAATCCCGGTTGAAATGGATGGGATCAAGCTTGTTTCTTTCATGCCTGAAGAGGGGATGGATGTTTCTCAGGAGTAGTAACAATTTCCAGTTGCCTAAGGCAGGTACTTCTCCTAATTTTGTTGGTAGATTTCAGTTCTTTGAAAACTGGCTTATAATTCAGCAGGTTAGAAGAAGCGTGTTCCCCGCATACGCGGGGATGAACCGGCGTTAATGGGCATAAAACAATGATGTGACAGGTGTTCCCCGCATACGCGGGGATGAACCGACCTGGAGAAAGAGACTTAATACCTGTTACGTGTGTTCCCCGCATACGCGGGGATGAACCGAAAAATTCTCCAGTACCCCAGGAATTGGAATTGTGTTCCCCGCATACGCGGGGATGAACCGGTTGCTGTTGTCTCTGCAATACAGGCAATTCCGTGTTCCCCGCATACGCGGGGATGAACCGCAGGGGCAAATAACTATACACATCCACCTACTGTGTTCCCCGCATACGCGGGGATGAACCGGCCGTGAAGATTGGTGGCCTGATCCGGGTGGTGTGTTCCCCGCATACGCGGGGATGAACCGCTGCTGTCCATGTGGAACAGCAACTATAACTGGTGTTCCCCGCATACGCGGGGATGAACCGCATCCGCACTTTTTTAGCAGCCCGCTGTAATAGTGTTCCCCGCATACGCGGGGATGAACCGGTTAATAACACACTCATACAATTATATAACCAGTGTTCCCCGCATACGCGGGGATGAACCGGTATATTATAAAACCAGTCCAGCAAAAACAGAGTGTTCCCCGCATACGCGGGGATGAACCGGAAAACAAGGGAAACCACAGATGGATTCAATCGTGTTCCCCGCATACGCGGGGATGAACCGAAAGGATATATTTTTGATTTGATACGCCTCATGTGTTCCCCGCATACGCGGGGATGAACCGCCAATATATTTTATCGTTATCATCGTTTGTCAGTGTTCCCCGCATACGCGGGGATGAACCGGCATATCTGGGTATGGGGTTGCCGGTGGTGTTGTGTTCCCCGCATACGCGGGGATGAACCGTTGTTACGAATATCGCTGGTTTATCCGTGCGTGTGTTCCCCGCATACGCGGGGATGAACCGGAACAAAGGAAGTCAGGGTACGTATAAACGTAGTGTTCCCCGCATACGCGGGGATGAACCGGCCAAGCATAGGCCGGGATGTCTGGACGTATGGTGTTCCCCGCATACGCGGGGATGAACCGACAGAGCGCATTGACTCAACAACAGGGGAATAGTGTTCCCCGCATACGCGGGGATGAACCGGTGTGCGGATTGCTGTTGATGCTAATAGGGCCGTGTTCCCCGCATACGCGGGGATGAACCGCCCTCAGACGTGCTCAGAGCGTCAGAAATTCAGTGTTCCCCGCATACGCGGGGATGAACCGTACGAGACCGGAGCATCCGATATGCCGGTAACGTGTTCCCCGCATACGCGGGGATGAACCGGCCGGGTGGTTGTGGAAACCGTACTACTGCATGTGTTCCCCGCATACGCGGGGATGAACCGTCATGGATAGTAGTTCTGGTATCATCGGCGTTGTGTTCCCCGCATACGCGGGGATGAACCTCCCCCTGTCAAGGGGGAGTCGGAGGGGGTTAGGTGTTCCCCGCATGATTCACTGGCTTGATCTTTCCTGTCCCGAAAGCTTTCGGGATAGAGAATACGCTCGCTATCCATTTAATTTCAAGCAATTCTCTGTATTCTCGTGTTATATTTTTTAAAACAATTAAATGTGACAACATCGTAAAAAGTCGTCATACCCGCGAAGCCAGAAGTAGGCGCCTTAAGCGAATGACGGCCTGAAAAAGGCCTTTTTACGAGTCCGTCAAATGTATGGCGAGCGTATTTTCTATCCCAATATGTCTGGATAATGAAATATATTCCTTTTTAGTGGTGAAATGTTAATAACGATTGATGTTGGCAACTCCTCGATAAATATAGGCTATTTTATGGATTCAGGGCTTCTGGTCCAGAAAATAGCAACCCATCCTCTGCGCACTGCTGATGAATACAGGAAGATTATGAGGGATTTTCTCGAACAAAATCATTTAGAAAAAACTATTTTTAGCTGTATAATATCATCTGTGGTGACAAGCCACACAGCGGTTTTAAGAGATGCTGCCGAAAGACTATTGGAGAATAAAAACAACGATGTTATTATTTTAAGCCATCAAATACATACAGGGCTGAATATTAAGATTAAAGCCCCTGAAGAACTGGGAACAGACCGGCTTGCCAATGCTGCCGGGGCATATGCTGTTTACAAGGGGCCTGTTGCTGTGATAGATTTTGGGTCGGCAACAACGATAACCGCTGTTGGCAGGAATGCTGATCTCATCGGCGGCTCAATTATGCCGGGGGTCGGCCTGATGAATGATCTGCTTGATCAGAGGACGTCAAAGCTGACAAAGATTTCTCTGGAACATCCGGCGTCTGCCCTTGGAACAGATACCGCCGGATGTATTCGCTCAGGGCTGCTGGTCGGGACAGCAGGGGCTGTTGAAAGGATACTTGAGGAGATCGAAAAAGAGGTCGGTTATACCTTCCGGGTTGTTGTGACCGGCGGATATGCTCATCTCATGGATACGTTTATAAGAAGGCCGCATGACGTGAATGTTTTTTTAATACATGAAGGGTTGAGAGAAATATATGGAAAAATCAGACCTGCATGAACTGAGAAAAGACCCTCTTCTGGGCAGATGGGTGGCTGTCCTTAACCAGTCCAAATCCCCTTCAGAATATGTATTGCTTCCCGAGGAAGCTAGTGAAAAAGACTGTATTTTTTGCGCAGGGAGGGAAGATGAGCTTCCCCCGGAAATAATGTCAATTCCAGACCTGAATCCTGATAAATTTTCAAAAAAGTGGTGGACAAGGGTTGTGCCGAACCTATCGCCGGTCTTTCGCGTGGAAGGTGAACTGGGCAGAAAAGGCGAAGGTATGTATGACAGGATGAACAGCATCGGGGCAAACGAAATTATTATAGAATCGCCCTATCATTCAGTCAGGCCTGAAGATATTGGTCTTGAGCAAATGGTAAGGGTGCTTATGACATACAAAGACCGGATGGCAGACCTCGAGAAAGACCCGCGCTTAAGATATACGCTCATATATAAAAATTCAGGTTTTTCTGCGGGCGCGGTTTACTCACACCCGATATCAAATCTTGTATCCACCCCTGTTATTCCCAAAAGGGTGAAGGAAGAACTTGCCGGCGCAAAGCAGCACTTTGCATACAAGGAAAGATGCATATTCTGTGATATTATAAAAGAGGAGCTGAGGTCCGGAAGCAGAGTTATCATCGAAACAAGGAACTTTGTTGCATTTTGTCCGTATGCGTCAAAATTCCCCTTTGAGTCCTGGATATTGCCGAAAAGACATGGCTGTGCATTCCAGGACATCAGGACAGATGAAATTGAGGATATGGCGCTTATTATTTCCTCTGTATTAAAGAAGCTGCGGACTATCTTTGACGGGGCGCCGTTTAACTATTTTATCCATTCGGCCCCAAACAGGATACCGAGGAAAGACTATTGGCATACTCTGGGAGAAGATTTTCACTGGCATTTGGAAATAATGCCGCGGCTTATAAGGACAAGCGGTTTTGAATGGGGGTCCGGTTTTTACATATTGCCCACGTCCCCTGAAAATGCAGCAAAATATCTAAGGGAGGTTTAAAATGGAGATCAAGAAAATTCTTTTTGCAGCGGACTTTTCAGAAGGTTCTTCCAACTCATTGCCTTATGCGGTTGATTTTGCAAAGCGTTATGGCGCGAAGCTGTATTTAGTCCATGTTATTTATGATATCGCGAAAACATCCGGTTCATACGTGCCTCATGTTTCACTGGATGAATTGTACAAGGATATGGGAAATAACGCAAAGGCTGAACTGGAAAAATGTTTTATCGAGGAGATGAAAGCGATCAGTGATGTGGAGCATGTTGTTTTGAAGGGGACACCTTATGAAGAGATAGCCAGATTTGCTGAAGAAAACAAAATCGACCTTATCGTAATAGGCACACACGGCAGAAAAGGACTTGACAGGATGCTGTTTGGCAGCACTGCGGAACAGGTTGTCCGTCATGCGCCCTGTCCGGTGCTGACTGTGCGTTTGCCGAAGCATGAATAAATGGATAGCGGGCGATATTCCCCGTGTCCCGAAAGCTTTCGGGATTGCCACGGGGTCAGCGAGCGGATATAATGAAAAAAAACATGCCTTGCATTGAGATTCCCTGCGGTCTTGCCGGAGGGAGTCTTCAATGAGGGTCTACTTATCCGAGAATGCCTTTATTGATTTACTGTTAAGTTCTGCGGAGGTTTATAAAAGTGAATGCCTCGGCTTTCTGCTGGGCTATAAGCTGGAAGACAGGTTTATTGTAGAACATGCCTTCAGTTTACAGACAGCCAGCAGAAAGCCCAAAGGCGTCATTTCACTTGACCGAAGCCATAAACAGATAGAGCCGATACTTGCCCGGCTGGGCCGCCTGCAGATAATCGGCGATTTCCATTCTCATACACAGTTTGGGGTGAACAAAGGACTGCCGCATCCGAGCAAGGAAGATATTGCCGGGATGACTGCGGACCAGATTTATCTGATAGTAGCGATAAACAACAACAAAAAGACAAGGCCCTGGGCTGAAAACAGGGACAGCACAATCTCAGGCTCAGTGGATAATTTTTTCTTTAAGATATCAGCTTATTTCCTCAATGGCAGCGCCGCTGCAAGAAAAGCAAAGATCCACTGCCCCTTTCCCCCGGGTTTCTGATCTCTACAATGACTATAAAAAAGTTTATTGTTTTTTCCATTGCAGTCCATATATGTATTTTTGTTGGGCTGTATTTTATCCCGGAGGACAGGAAAAAGAAGCCTGAAGAATTTTTTGCCAGGCTTGTAACTCCTGAGGAGTTACGAAAAATGGAGATACAGCCCTCATTGCCCCTTGAAAAAAAAGAGCCCCTGCGTTTGCCTCGCAAGGCCCCTGTTTCCCCCGTCAGGCCGGAATATATCCCCTCTCCTGATAAGCCTGTGGTTCCGGAAGCGGGAAAAGAAACCGGAAAGCCGCTGCCTGAAGGCGTTTATCCAGGTCTCGGCAAGTCGGGAAAGCCGGGCGAAGGGCTTGACTCAAGGACACCAGAAAAAGACGATATATCGGGCCAATCAGGTGTTTCAGAAAAGGATAAATTAACCGGTAGGCCTGGATACATTGACAGGGCAAAACTTTTTGACAAAGGAGTGATCGGCGACAGCGCCAGGAAGGAATCGTCCGGCGCACAAAAGATAAAGGATGATTCAATCACCTTTGACACTTCTGATTACAGGTATGCGGGCTATATGAAAAAGCTCAAGGAAAAGATAGAGAGTATATGGGTTTATCCCCCGGAGGCAGCAGCAAGGGGTTTATACGGTGATCTGAAGATACGATTTTCCATCAAGAGAGACGGGAAGCTTGGCGCAGTAGAACTGGTACGCACGTCGGGCTACAAAATACTCGACGACGCTGCAATCAAGGCATTGAAAGATGGCGAACCATACTGGCCTATTCCTGAAGAATGGGGTATGGAGTCTTATACAATTTCAGGTCATTTTTTCTATTCCATCTACGGATATTCTATAAGATAGAGATGTTTGTGAGAGAGGCATAATAAAAAACATGAAATCAGGCTGATAACTGAAGTTCGGTGATAGGTCTGAGTTCTTTTAAGTATTAGATTAGGTTTCTATCATAACAGTTTAATCTCAAATAAAAAACTTGACTTTCTTCTCTCCTGATGCTTTAATTCTTCTATGAGACCGCCTTTCAGGCTTATGCAGGAAGAGAGGAAGCCCTCGGTTCTGGTAGTTGATGATATAAAATCCAACCTGGAATTGATGGAAGCTGTTTTTCAGAGAGCAGGGTATGCTGTCCATATGGCCTTGAGTGGCGTCCCGGCGCTTGAAATCTGTAACAAACATAATATAGACATTGCAATTCTGGATGTCATGATGCCGGGAATAAACGGGTTCGAACTCTGCAGGAAATTGAAGAGTCTGACGGATAAGTATTTTTTCCCTGTCATTCTCCTTACCGCCCTCAATGATAAAAAAAGCAGAATAACCGGCATAGAATGCGGAGCGGATGATTTTATAAACAAGCCTTTTGATGTGCCGGAATTGCTTATGAAGGCAAGCTCTCTTTTGAAGCTGAAAGAACTGCATGAGGAACTTGATCATTCCGAAAATATAATTTTCAGTCTTATCTCTGCAATGGAAGCCAGGGATTTTTATACCAAAGGGCATTCTACACGCGTAGGAGAACTTGCAAAAGAATTTGGCATATTCCTTGGATTTCCTGAAAAAGACTGCGGACTTTTAAGAAAGGCCGGCCTTTTACATGATATAGGGAAGATAGGACTCAGCGAGAAGGTCTTGAATAAGCCGGGCATTTTAACCGCAGAGGAGATGAAGATAATTAAAAAACATCCTTTGATAGGTGAGAACATTTGCCGTCCATTGTTATCGATGCAGAATGTTCTACCTGCCATAAGGTCTCACCACGAGCGCTGGGATGGCAATGGATTTCCAGATGCACTCACAGGCGATGAAATCCCCTTAATGGCCAGAATTCTCGCTATTCTTGATTCCTATGATGCGATGGTGTCAATCCGGCCATACCGCGGCAAGAGGACGAACGGAAGCGCCTTGCATGTTATAGAAAAAGAACAGTACGATGGGCAATGGGACTCTGAACTCACAGGGCTGTTTCTGAAGATGATGTCTTTATCTTTTATTACAGAGAGCAGGTTTGCTTAGGCTCGGCATAGCAGGAGGTGGCCTTGGAGGCAGTGCGCTCATATCTCTGCTGAGAGGTGATTCAAATACGCATCTAATCGGAATATATGAAAACAAACCTGAGGCTCCCGGAGTTGTACTCGCCAGAAAATGGAACATACCTGTTTTTACTGATTTAGAAGCTTTTATTGCAGCAAGCCCCGAGGTGGTTGTAAATGTCACCGGTAATACCGAGTTCAGCAATAAGATAAGGGCGGCCTCCCAAAACAGGGTCGAGGTGATTGAAGGGGTAGGCGCAAGGTTTCTCTGGGAAATTATCGAAAAACAGAGGAGGGCCAGGATAGAGGTAATTAAGACAATGGCAGACCAGAAGATACTGTATGGTCTGGCTGCACAGCTATGCACTTCCTCTTCGATAAACGATTTTTTCGAGATAATACTTGCCAGGGCCATTGATATAGTGGATGCCCCGGCAGGAAGCATTGCCGTTTATGAGGGCAGGCAGATGAAGCTGGTTGCCTCCAGAGGACTGAGCAAAAGATTTCTGGAAAACAATTCCTGGGATATCTTGCCCGGGGGGATTACAGATCAGGTATTTCATACAAAAGAATTTGTTGAAATAGCAGATGTGCTGAACTGCAATTATACGAATAATCCTGCCTTGATGACTGAAAAAATAAAAGCTGTTTTGGCATGCCCTGTTTTGTTGAGGGGTGAGTTTGCCGGGATACTGTATATCGATGATTTCAAACCAAGGCAGTTCTCTGAGCGGCAGAAAACCTCATTGGCGCTGGTGACAAGCCTTATTGCTGTTGCTATTGACCGCTTTGCCCTGCTGAAGGGGTATGTTCTTCACAGCCTGGAAAAAGAGCTTGACCTCAAAAACTCGCTCGAAAAAAAGACCGGAGAACTCGAAGAATTAAATGCCAATCTCGAAAAAAAGGTTTTAAAGAGAACAGACGAACTCGAGAAGACGAACAGGGAACTGGAGAGGATGAACCAGTTGAAGGGCAGGTTTATAGCAAATATAAGTCATGAACTGAGGACGCCGCTGAATTCCATACTCGGCTTTTCGGATATTTTGGCAGAGAAGACCTTTGGCCTGCTGAATGAAAATCAGGAACGATATATAAAAAACATATATTCCGCCGGAAAACATCTGCTTGAACTCATTAACAATGTGCTTGATATTGCGAAGATTGAAGCCGGGAAATACGAAATGCTTTATGAGACCTTCAAAGTCAACGAACTGCTGGAGGATGTGCTGAGCATTATGCATCCCTTGGCTGATGCCAAATTTATCGAAACGGAAATGCGTATGGTGGAGGAGGTCGATCTCCTAACCGGAGACAGGGTCAAAATTAAACAGGTCCTGTATAATCTGCTCGCCAATGCGATTAAATTTACCCCTGAAGGCGGCAGGGTAGGGATCAGAGTCGATTATGTTAATAATACGAATGGGCATCACGCGCCGGACTATGAGACAAAAGTCGATTTTCTCAGTTTTTCAGTCTATGATACCGGTGTCGGGATAGAGCCTGAGGATAAAGAAAGGATATTCGACGAGTTTGAGCAGGTTGATACAACGCTTTCAAGGGAATATGGAGGCGCCGGGCTCGGCCTTGCCTTGAGCAAGAAGCTCGTTGAACTGCATGGCGGTAATATCTCTGTCGAAAGCAATCTCGGAGAGGGGAGCACGTTCACCTTTACGATACCTGTAACATCTCCTGTAGAATCGGAAGCAGAAGAAGAGCCTGAGGCGATCAGCCTTAATTTCCCCTGGATGAAGGAAGAGTCGCCCATGATACTGGTGGTGGAAGATGATCCTGCTACCGCCGAACTGCTGACATTGCATCTTACGCAGGCAGGCTATAAAGTCGCTCATGCATATAACGGCGAGGAGGCTATTGCAAAGGCCAGGACCCTGAGGCCCTTTGCCATTACTCTGGATGTAATGCTTCCGAAAAAGGATGGCTGGGAAGTGCTCCAGGCCCTTAAGAGCGAAGCCTCCACCTCTGAGATACCTGTGATAATACATTCCATTGTGGACAATAAAGAACTCGCTTTTGCGCTCGGGGCAGCTGATTATCTTATGAAGCCTCTTGATAAGAGCGCACTCCTTCATAAGCTCGAAGAGATAAATCTTACAAAAGGGAAGATCGCAGCCCCGACTTCGATACTCGTGATAGAATCTGAAGAAAGTATTGTCGAGAATTTCAGAGAGATTCTCGAACCGCAGGGGTTTTTTATTCACACCGCTTCCACAGGCAAAAGGGGGATAGAACTTACTCATGCGCTTCGACCGGGTCTTATCTTTATGGATTTTGTACTTGCCGATATGGTCAGCTTTGATGTAATAAAAGAACTGAAGGAAAATCCTTATACTAAAAATATACCCATCTTTATTTTGACAGAGCGTGATATTTCCGTTGAAGACAGAATGACGCTGATGGGCAAGATAGAACGCATCGTGAGCAAACAGGCCTTTGACGCAAAAGAACTGATTGACCATGTTCAGGAACTGGAGGTGCTTTATGCAAAACGCGCCGGCCTTATCGATGAGCTTACAGGGGTTTTCAGCCACCGGTATTTTCAGATAAGACTGGCACAAGAGGTGGAGAGGGCGACCAGGTACAAACTGCCCCTCAACCTGGTTTTGCTCGATATTGATTTCTTCGGGAAGTATGTTGAAGACCACGGTAAGGATTACGGCAACACTGTCCTTAAAAAGGCTTCTGAACTCCTGAGAAAAAATATTCGCGGCTCTGACGTTGTTGTCCGTTACGGAGGCGATGCCTTTGCGGTCATACTCCCCAACACGGTCATTTCCGCAGGGCGTTCTTTGAGCAACAGGTTTATCGCGATTATCAAGAATTACCCATTTTTACATGAAGAGTCCCAGCCCAAAGGCAAAGTAACGGCGAGTGTAGGAATTGTATACCTTGACGGACAGTCTACGGAAGAGCTTATATTGTGCGCAGAAAGGGCACTGGCATCAGCAATCAAAAAAGGCGGTGACAGGGTTGAGGTTTATTCGGGTCAACAGCATGAAGCAAAGGCCGTCGCGGAATGACTTTTATGATATTCTGGAAAGTCCTTTAGGTCTTATATATCTAATTTTTACCGCTGGTATATTGACCGGCATATCATTTTCAAAGCCATCAAAAATCCTTCTAATACATAAAACTGCAATGACGTTGGCCGGGAAGGAACTTGCCGGGTATTTTGAAGAAGCCCAAGAGGAGTTTACCTGCCGGACGGCATTTACAGAGGGCACTGAATTTGAAAAAAAGGTTTGGGAGACTCTAAAAAAAATACCCTACGGAGAAACAAGGACATATAAATGGCTTGCTGAGGAGATCGGCAAACCCCATGCCTTCAGGGCTGTCGGCAATGCGCTCGGAAAAAACCCGATCCCGATAATCTTTCCCTGCCACCGGGTTATAGAAACAGGCGGCTCACTCGGGGGATATTCACCAGGTGCGGACATTAAGAGAAGGCTTCTTGAGATTGAGTACTATACGAAGGTGTCAAAGACCTGAATCGTAGTATTAAGAGGGCAACAGGAACAACTTTACATGTAAATTTTTATGATTTGATATAATTCAAAACTAAATGTTATTACTTGAGAGTGCCGAGTTCTCGATCATTTTAACAGATTGCGGTTAGCCAGTTCCATTTTGATTTTTGAGTGTTTGATGGAGAGATCGATCCACTTTTCAACAAGAGCTTTGAATTTTTTGTAAGTATTGATCTGCTTTTTCA
>CAMTXX010000073.1:0-27811 GCA_947085825.1 uncultured Nitrospira sp.
AAGAGGGGTAGGATATTCCCCTCTAAAAAGAGGGGTAGGGGTGTGTAAAAGAAAGGGCATAAAGGAAAACACACCCCTCAATCCCTGCTTAAAGCACCTACTGTTGGCTCTTGATAGAGGGGAAGCAACAAGAATCGCTCAATTTTGTTAAGAGATAAATCATGAAATGAGGAGGGGACATGCGGGATGATAATAAGAAACCAAAAATCCTGATAGTGGATGATGAGGAAAAGAATCTCAAGGTGATGAGTTTGATATTACAAAGCCGGAACTATGATTTTGAAACAGCAAAAAATGGTTATGAGGCATTGGAGAAGGTCAATTCTCAGTGATGGAACGTATTGAATTGCACAATTTAATATGGTATAGTTGTGCATATATAGTTCACAGTAAGGAGGATTAAATGCGTGCAACTGTAACAATAGAAAAAGACAAACTGGATATACTCCTGAAAGAAACAAAAAGCAGAAGCAAGGCGTCTGCTGTAAAGATTGCCATTGACGAGTATCTCAGAAAAAAAAAGATTGAAAAGATAAAATCAATGAGAGGCAAGTTAGAGTTTGACATGACTGCGGATGAGATAAGACATCGTGAAAGACAATAGAATCTTAATAGACACATCTGTCTGGATAGATTATTTCAGGGGGAGAGATGATCAATTTGCCGGGAAGGTGGATGAGGTTTTAACCTTTTCTGACGTCTATGTGCCGAGGGTTGTAATTGCAGAACTCCTTCAAGGATCAAAATCGGAAAAGGAAATCGCAGTTATAGAAGAATTTATCGGAGCATTCAATATTATTGATCAGACAGATAATACATGGTTAAAAGCCGGAAGGCTTTCATTTTCCATGAAAAGAAAAGGGATTACTGTGAGCATAGTTGATTGTTATATCGCTGTTATAGCCAGTGAAAATAACTGTAAGATTTTTTCATTGGACGAGCGCTTTAAAAGTATTAAAAGATTTTTAAAACTTGAGTTGTTTATATGAACTTTGTATCTGTAAAGAGGGGACTAAAATGAATGAATCTAAAAAACCAAAAATCCTGATAGTGGATGATGAAGAAAAAAATCTCAAACTACTTGGCATGATACTGCAAAGCCACAACTATGATTTTGAAACAGCAAAAAACGGTCGTGAGGCATTGGAGAAGACTAAGGAATATTCACCTGATCTGATCCTCCTCGATATCATGATGCCTGAGATGGACGGATATGAGACCTGCAGGAAACTCCGGGAAGACCCTGCCACTAAATTTATACCTGTTGTAATGGTCACAGCGCTTGGGGACCAGGAATCAAGAAACAAGGGCCTTGAGGCAGGCGCAAATGATTTTTTAACAAAACCTGTTGATAAAACAGAGGTTGCAATCAGGGCAAAAAATCTCCTTCGGGTCAAGGAATTCGAGGATTTTCTGAAACAGCATAATGAACTGCTTGAGGCAGAAGTGACAAAGAGGACATCTCAGTTGAAAATGGCTCTTCATGAATTGAGTATGTCAAATACGCAGTTGAAAGAGTCAAGGGACAAAATAAAAGAAGGCTACATAGAGTCTGTTTATAAACTACGTAATTCACAAAAAAGGCTGTCATTCCCGCAATCCCGTCCCGAAAGCTTTCGGGACAGAACATATTGAAAACACTGGATTCCCGCCTTCGCGAGAATGACGGCCAAAAACAAAAATGCCGACTTTATAAACAGACTCTACATAGACAGCATACAGAGGCTTACGGTGGTTGCCGAATATAAAGATGAAGATACCGCATTCCATATCAAGCGTGTCAGTTACTACTGCTCCTTTATGGCCAATAATCTTGGATGGTCTGAAGAAGACGCAGAAACCATCTTTTATGCAAGCCCGATGCATGATATAGGCAAAGTCGCCATTCCGTCAGACATTTTGCTGAAACCTGCAAAGTTGAATCCTGAAGAATTCGCCTTAATGAAGACACATACCACAATAGGCGGACGGATACTGAACGGCTCTGTGTCAAAATTCCTCCAGATGGCTGAAAAAATCGCTTTAAGCCACCATGAAAGGTGGGACGGGAACGGATATCCTAAGGGGATAAAAGGCGAGGAGATACCGATTGAAGGCAGGATAATGAACATTGCCGACCAGTATGATGCCTTGCGGAGCAGAAGACCTTATAAACCGCCCTTTGACCATGAAAAGGTCTTTAAAATAATCACCGAAGGCGACGGCAGGACTATGCCTGAGCATTTTGACCCTCAGATACTTCAGGCCTTCAAAGACACGCATAAGCAGTTTGAGGAGATATACGAGGCGCATAAGGATTGATATTGGAAGTCAGAATTGACAGCATAAGGGTGTTTCAGGACTTTTTACGAGGCAGTCAGAATTGAATTTACCTGATAATCTCTGCAGTAATTTCTGCGCCTATTATAAACCCTCAAAAGACGAAAAACTCGCCTGCAGAGGTTTTCTTGTTCTGAAGAGATTGCTGGAAAATGGAAAGAACATCTCCTTCGGGAAGTCCGATAGAAGGCCGGGTACTCTGACAGAAGAGGCCCTCAGAAAAGTCCTCTGCCCGGCCTGTCTGTTTTATGAAGGTGATTGCGACTTTATACTGCAGGAAGGCGATGCCCTGCCCTGCGGAGGTTTTATATTTTTGGGACTTTTAATAGAGCGTGGTATAATATGTATTGACGATGTCCGGAATATCGAATAGACTGTAACTAGTGGCTGTTTATAAATTACCACCCCTGCCCCTCCTAAAATAGGAGGGGAGCTTAGGGATATGCTGTTTTTATGACTCCCCTCCTTAGCGGCTCCGTCCGGCCTACTGTTGGTTAAGGAGGGGGAGGGGTGTTTGTTTTATCAGTGTTTATCCGTGTTCATCCGTGGCTAACTGTCGTTTTTAGGATTAACATTTCAGGGAGGAAAGATGGAGAAATATTCTATCAGCGAAGTGATTGAACAGGCGGTGCAGACAGAGAGGCTTGGGTATCAGTTTTATACCGCTATGGCGGAGAGGTTTAAGGAAGATAATGGATTAAAGAAGCTTTTTGGAACCCTTGCGGCAAAAGAACTCGTCCATGAGAAGATGTTTCTGGAACTGAAGGAAATGAGCGGCGCGGCTGAACCGGAAGGCTGGGATGAGGTTTCACAGTATCTCAGGGCTATAGTGGAGTCTGAGTTTTTCCTCGGCAGGAACAAGTCCCTGCCTGCCCTGGAGCATGTCAATACTGTCGAAAGCGCCGTAAACTTTGCGATGGGTTTTGAAAAAGAGACGTTGCTTTACTTCCATACGATACGCGAAGTGGTAAAGGAAAAAGACGTCGTGGATGAGATCATCAACGAGGAAAAGAGTCATATCATGTGGCTGAGCAAATTTAAGGAAAATTTCATTAAACCTAAAAACGGCAGTTAGCCACGGATGAACACAGATGAACACAGATAAAACAAACGTTTGATAAGGATAAAAGGCTTCACCCAACAGTAGGCGCTTTAAGCGCAAAAGGGTGATTCACTATTTTTTGATAAGTCTTTGAAGTATCTGTGCAAATCTGTGCAAATCTGCGGCCAAATGCTTTTTATAGGTTAAAAAGGGGTGATGGCTTTATGGATTATACGATAAAAATAGGCGGCGGGGCAGGGCAGGGGATACAGACTATCGGCGATACCCTTGGTCTGGTTTTTTCGCGTACCGGCTATCATGTATTTACTCATCAGGATTATGAATCCCGTGTAAGGGGCGGCCATAATTTCTTTCAGGTGCGGTTTGCGGACCATCCTGTTATGGCCTCGAGGGAGAGTGTGGATATCCTCATCGCCCTTGATAAGGAAAGCATACTCAATTATGAAAAAGAGCTTTCCGGGCATGGGCGGATAATCTACGATGCTGATTCATTAAAGCAGAAGCATGATGGGCCGCTGTTCCTTGAGGTGCCTTTTGTTCGTTTGGCTGTGGAGCATGGCGGCAGCAAGCTCATGGCCAATACAGTAGCTATCGGCGCTGTGATGGGTATGCTCGGCATGGAGATGGATGCGCTTCTTGTAATATTGAAGGATACCTTCGCAAAGAAAGGCGAAGAGGTGATAAAACAGAATACCGCCGCAGTCATGGCAGGCCATGACTATGCGGTAAAAGAATGTGTCCAATGCTCATTCAGCCCGGCTCTTTTTTCAAAGCCAAAGATGCTGATAGCAGGCAATGATGCCATAGGGCTTGGTGCAATTGCCTCCGGATGCAAATTTTATTCCGCCTATCCCATGACGCCTTCAACCGGGATCATGAATTATATTGCCGGCAAAGAAACGGACTATGGGATAATCGTTGAGCAGGCAGAGGATGAGATCGCTGCAATCAATATGGCGCTGGGAGCTTCCTTTGCCGGGACAAGGGCGATGACAGGCACCTCAGGCGGGGGCTTTGCCCTGATGGTGGAGGGACTCTCACTTGCTGCCATGACAGAGACGCCTGTTGTGATAGCGCTTGCTCAAAGGCCGGGGCCTGCAACAGGCCTTCCGACAAGGACTGAGCAGGGAGAATTGCAGTTTGCACTCTATACCGCACACGGTGAATTCCCGAGGGTCATCTTTGCCCCCGGCACTCCTGAACAGGCATTTTTTCTTACGAACAAGGCCTTTGATCTGGCAGAAAAATATCAGATCCCTGTTATTATCATGACCGACCAGTATCTTGCGGATTCCCAGTGGACATTTGAAGAGTTTAATACGACCAGGCTTAAATACACAGATTACCGGATTCGTGGTGAGGTGTTTAATAAGCTCTCAGGCTATAAAAGACATGCCTTTACGGATGATGGAGTATCTCCCCTTGCTGTTCCCGGCGATGCAAAGCACGTTGTGGTGACTGACAGCGATGAGCATGATGAGGAAGGACATATCATCGAGGATGCCGAGACAAGGGTCAGGATGATTGACAAGCGGTATTTTAAAAAACTGCCTGACATTATAAATGAAATAGCCCCGCCGCTGTTTTATGGCGATACAGAACCCGAAATAGTGCTTGTGGGATGGGGTTCTACTTATGGTGTGATGAAAGAGGCGGTTGACTTTCTTTCCGTTAAACAAAAAATTGCACTGCTGCATTTCAGCGAGGTTTATCCTTTCCCCTCCCCCATCCCCCTCCCTCAAGGGGAGGGGGTAAGGGGGAGGGTGAAATTCGATTACCTGAATGTACTGAAAAACTCTAAATTCAGCATCTGCATAGAAAACAATGCAACAGGACAGTTTGCGCGTCTCATGAGGACAGAGACAGGCTATGAGTTTACGTCCAGGATCAACAGATATGATGGAAGGCCATTTCTGTTAGAGCAATTAATTGAAGATATAGAAGTAAGTCTACGGGCCTGATACATCCATGCCCTCAGTTTCAAAAACAACCATTGCGACAGCCCTGCTTTTTTTAATTTTGATAAACGGTTGTTCTTTGCGCAAACAGCCATTGGATTATTCAGTAAACCTGCCTGATTCTTTCAGTCAAGGCCCGGCAGCAGAAGGGGCATTCCCGGTTCAGGGCAAATGGTGGAAACACTTTGGTGATGAACATCTCAATGCCCTTATGGAAGAGGCGTTCCTGAGCAATCTTGACATTGCGCAGGCATATGAAAGGTATAATCAGGCGCAGGCTGTTTTCAGGTCAGCAGAATCAGTTGGAAGCCTTCAGATCAATATAGCGGCTTCAGCGTCAAGATCCCGTCAGAGTTTGCCTTCAGGCATACAGACGGCCGGAAGATATGGGCTTTCAGCAGCGGCAAGCTATGAGATTGATGTCTGGAAGAAGTTGTCTTCGAGGGCAGAGGCGGCGCGGCTGGAATCATCAGCTTCACAGAATGATGTCCGGGCTTTATATATAAGCATTTCTGCTTCGGTGGCTGATCTCTATTATCTGGCTGCAGAACAATCGGCGCAGGTGGAATTGGCAGACAGAACGATCGCCTCATTCAGGGAGACCCTTCAAGGCGTGGAAAACAGGTATCTGGAAGGTTTGGTTCCTGTCATAGATGTTTATCAGGCGCGTCAGAATGTTGCTATAGCAGAGGCCCGGAGAATTGTTTTCAGGAAGAATCTTGAGGTTGCTCTTAATGCCCTTTCCGTCCTTCTCGGTAAATTTCCGTTTGAAAAAGCGAGACCCAATTTTTCGGAATTACCCGAGCCTCCTGATTTTCGGGCAGGGTTGCCGTCCCAAATGCTTATTCATAGGCCTGATATCCGGGCTGCACTATTTCGTGTTCAGGCAAGCGATGAGCGTCTTGCTGCGGCAATAGCAGACCGTTTTCCGTCTTTCAGTCTGACAGGCAGCGCCGGGGGCTTAAGCGAACAGGCCAGAAATATTCTGGATTCACCCAATTTATTCTGGAGTCTTCTCATTGATGCTGTTCAGCCCATACTGGATGGAGGAAGACGCAGGGCTGAGGTTGAGCGTTCTGAGGCAGTTTTGCGAGAAAGGCTTCTGGCTTATCATAAAACCGTGATTGAGGCATTCAGGGAAGTTGAAGATGCACTTGTCAGGAGCAGGGAAGCAGGGCTTCTTATTGAAAGACTTTCTGAAAGAGTCTCCGCTGCGACAGAAGAACTGCGCTTTGCAACCGATAATTATCTGCTGGGGTTAAACGATTATCTTCCGGTGCTTTTGGCGCAAAGGAGATATTATGAATCTGCCGGCGCTCTGCTTGACGCCAGAAGGCAGTTTATTACAGCCAGAATAGAATTGGCGAGGGCTGTTGGATGCGGGTGGATGGAAGAAAATATGGATTTGCGGCTGTCTTCGGCTTTGAGTGACAAGGAGGAAAGGGAGTGAAAGAAAAAATAATTAAATGGGTTCTGCCTTTTATTATTATACTTGCGGGATTAGGATTGCTGCTGCTTCTGGGCAGCCGCCGCGCTGTTTCCGTAAAAGAGGTAAAAAAAGAAATGGGCGCTTTGGTTCATATTATAAACGTTGTAAAGGCAAATCATCAGGTGGTGGTTGAAGGCACAGGCACGGTACAGGCAGCCCGGGAGATAACCTTAGTTCCGGAGGTCAGCGGCCTGACTACCTATGTTTCTCCTGATTTTGTCGCCGGAGGATTTGTTAAAAAAGGCGAGATCATGCTTGAGATATCAGATGCGGATTACAAATCAGCAGTTGAACAGGCAAAGGCAAAAAAGGTCAATGCTGAATATGAATTGTCCGTTACAGAGAGCAGGGCGCGCATAGCGAGGGCTGAATGGGAAAAGATTGCAAATAATACCGGCAAATCCCCTAATCCGCTTGTGCTGCATGAGCCTCAGATGAAGAATGCCGGGGCAGCGCTTGCCGCTGCTGAGGCTGCTCTTCATCAGGCACAGCTTGAACTTGAACGGACAAAAATTATCGCGCCATTTAATTGTATTGTTCGGTCTGAATCTGTTGAGCCAGGGCAGTATGTAAGGGCCGGCAGCAGCATAGCCGTCATAGCAGCAACAGATTTGGCAGAAATTGCAGTGCCTCTTGCGCTTGAAGAATTGAGATGGCTTGATATTCCGATACAGGCAAAAGGGGGCAAGGGCTCGCCTGCTGTTGTTACTGTCAGGGTTGGTGAAGAGGCATATCAGTGGAACGGCCATATTGTCCGTTCACAGCAGGAAGTGGATGAAAAAACAAGGATGGTTAAGGTCGTCATCGAGGTGAAAGAGCCGTATAAACTTTCAGGCAGCAATAAGAAGTATCCGCTTGCCATCAATACCTTTGCGGAGGTTTCCATAAAGGGTAAAACAATTTCGGGCATATCAATACCAAAGACTGCATTTCGGGAAAATTCCACTGTATGGGTAATGGATAATGAAAACAAACTCAGGATCAGAAGCGTTACCCCTGTCCGGACAGAGCGTGAGACTGTGATTATTGGCGATGGACTTAGGCCTGGCGATGTTGTAGTCAACACGAACCTCTCAGGAGCCGCAGACGGCATGAAACTCAGGACTTCAGATAAAGGAAACTGACTGTGAACAAAAAGATCAAATGGATGGCGCAGAATCATGTAGCTGCCAACCTTCTTATGATGGTGTTTATCATCGGCGGGCTTTTTATGGCGTATTCCATCAAGCAGGAGGTTTTCCCTGAGATAGCCCTTGACATGGTCCAGATATCTGTAGCATATCCCGGAGCAGGGCCTGAGGAGATCGAAGAGGGCATTCTGCTTAAGATAGAGGAGGGCATAAGCGGAGTTGCAGGCATTAAAGAGATAAAGTCAACCGCTTCTGAGGGAAACGGTGCGATATTTGCCGAGGTTCTGAAGGGTGAAGATGTTGACCGGATAATACAGGATGTAAAGGCAGAGGTTGACCGTATTACTACTTTGTCCCGTGATGCTGAGCGGCCTGTAATTACCAAGGTTATAAACCGCAGCGAGGTTGTTTCTGTTGTTTTATATGGGAATATTCCGGAGAGAAGCCTTAGAGAACTTGCCGAGTCGGTCAGGGATGACCTTCTTGCAATGCCGCAGATTACACAGGTTGAACTTTTGGGTGTAAGGCCATATGAGATTTCCATTGAAGTCTCTGAAGAAAGCCTTCGGCGGTACGGCTTAACTCTTAACCGGGTTTCTGACAGGGTCAGGCAGGCTTCCATAGATCTTCCGGCCGGCTCCATAAAGGCTGAAGCAGGTGAAATTCTTATACGCACCAAGGAGAGACGCTATAGGGGAAGCGAATATGAGAATATAACAATTATCGGGAATGCTGACGGAAGTGAGGTCAAGCTGCGTGATATTGCCGCGGTGCGCGACTCGTTCAGTGAGACCGACGAATACTCCAGGTTTGACGGATTGCCTGCCGCAATGCTGTCTATCTTCAGGGTGGCAGACCAGAGGCCTACGGAAATTTCAAAAATTGTAAAGGACTACGTCGGCTCAAAAAAAGACAGCCTGCCTGAATCAGTAAAAATAGCTGCCTGGAACGATACTACAGAACTGCTTGAGAGCAGAATGAACCTGCTTCTGAAAAATGCCTTTTATGGGTTGATTCTTGTTTTTCTCATTCTCGGTCTGTTCTTGCAGATAAGGCTTGCGCTTTGGGTGATGCTCGGCATCCCCATCTCTTTTCTCGGCGCTATGCTTTTTATGCCCGGGCTGGATGTGTCTGTCAACATGATGTCGCTTTTCGCCTTTATCCTTGCCCTCGGCATTGTTGTTGATGATGCAATTGTAGTTGGGGAGAACGTTTATTCTCACCGGCGCATGGGTAAGCCATATTTTCAGGCTGCTGTTGAGGGAGCAACAGAAGTAGCCAAACCGGTTGTTTTCTCGGTGCTCACAACCATTGCCGCTTTTGCCCCCCTTATTTTCCTGAGCGGGACAATGGGCAAGTTTATAAAGGTCATTCCGTTTGTAGTTATTCCCATTCTTATCATATCCCTTATAGAGTCTCTATTTGTTCTGCCTGCCCACCTTTCACTCGGAAAAGAAATGAAGAATTTAACGGGTATCTTTCGCGTAGTCGAGAAGGTAAGGCTTGCCTTCAGCAGCAGGCTTGAGAGTTTTATAAGCGGGGCTTATACCAGAGCTTTATCTCTTTGCGTCAGATACCGTTATATTACCGTAGCTGCGGCAATAGCCGGTTTGCTTGTCAGCGCCGGTTTAGTGGGTGCAGGGATTGTGAAATTCCAGTTCATGCCTGTAGTTGACGGGGATATTGTGATCACATCCCTTCAAATGCCTCTCGGCACACCGGTTGAAGAGACCGGCCGCGTACAGGAATATATCGCTAAAAAAGGCGAGGAGGCAGTTGCCGGGTTTGACGCAAAGCGCACTGACGGCAAGTCTGTCCTGCGTCATACCTATTCCATTATCGGGAAGAACCTTACAGTTGCGCGGGGAGGGTTTGAATCAATAGAGGGAGCGCATCTTGCAAGCTCGATTATGCTTTTGACAAAGAGCGAGGTGAGGAATCTTCCGGCAGAAGAGATAGCAAACCGATGGAGGCAGGCTGCAGGAGACATCCCGGGCATTGATTCGCTGACCTTTAATTCCAATCTTATAAATTTTGGCGCAAATATTGATATAAGGCTCGCACATGAAGACACTGCTGTCCTGTCAAAAGCTGCTGCCAGATTAAAGGAGGAAATCCGGCAGTATCCGGGAATAAGCGACATTGCTGATAATTTCAAACACGGCAAAAAAGAGCTCAAGATCCGCCTTAAGCCTGAAGCCCGCACACTCGGAATTACTGAGGAGGAACTTGGACGCCAGATAAGGGCGGCATTTTTTGGCGCAGAGTCTCTGCGTCTGCAAAGAGGCAGAAATGAGTTAAAGGTTATGGTGCGCTATCCTGAAGCTGACAGGAAAAATACGGCAGATCTTTATTCCCTGCGCATCAGGACCGGCGCAGGCGTGGAAGTCCCTCTTTCAGTTGCCGCTGAAATAGAGGAAGGAGTTGGATATAGCACTATCAACCGCGCTGACAGAAAGCGTGTTGTTAATGTTACTGCCGGCGTAGACAGTAAATTTGCAAATGCAACTGAAGTTCTTATGGATATCAGAAATAATTCACTCAAAGAACTCATGGCGGATTATCCCGGCCTTTCCTACAGCCTCGAAGGAGAGGAAAAAGAAAGAAGTGATTCCATGATGAGCATGGGCAAGGGATTCGGCTTTGCGCTGTTTCTTATATATGCGCTTCTGGCCGTGCCTATCAGGAGTTACAGTCAGCCTTTTATCATTATGGCGTCCATTCCCTTTGGAGTGGTCGGAGCAGTCCTCGGACATTTGATAATGGGGTTTAACCTCAGTATTCTGAGCATGTTTGGAATTGTGGCTTTGTCAGGCGTTGTAGTGAACGCCGCGCTTTTGCTTATAGATTTTATAAACAGGGAGATAGAAAATGGCAGTGAAGCAGTCAATGCAGTCATTGTGTCAGGACAGCGCCGTTTCCGACCGATACTCCTTACATCTCTTACTACTTCTTTTGGATTAACTCCGATGATACTGGAAACGAGCGTTCAGGCCCAGTTTCTTATACCGATGGCAATAAGCCTTGCATTTGGGGTCCTTTTTTCCACAGGCATTACCCTGCTGCTCATTCCTTCGCTTTATATGATTCTTGAAGATATTAAAGGGAGCCTGAAACAAAGGCCTTCGAATATCTAAATGGGGATACCCCCATATTTTTATTTTTGAAAAGGTTAGTGTAAGATATATATATGTCATCATTAGAAGATTATAAAGGTCAGACGCCGGCCTGGTGTCCGGGCTGCGGCAACTTCGGCATTCTCAAGACATTCAAGGATGCGGTTGTTGAACTCGGCCTGGAGCCTCATCAGTTCACTATCGTCTCAGGCATTGGTCAGGCAGCGAAATTTCCTCATTATCTGAAATGCAATACCTTCAATGGTCTCCATGGAAGGAGTCTTCCTGTTGCGACCGGCTTGAAGCTTGCGAATCATGAAATGAAGGTGTTCGCTGTTACAGGAGACGGAGACTGTTATGGCGAGGGCGGCAATCATCTGCTTCATGCAATCAGAAGGAATATCGGCATTAAGCTTTTTGTCCATGACAACCAGATATACGGCCTTACGAAAGGCCAGGCCTCGCCGACGAGCATGGAGGGTATCAAGACAAAAAACCAGCCTCTGGGGGTCTTCTCAGAACAGTTCAACCCAATGGCCTTTGCGATAGCCCTTGATTGCAGTTTTGCGGCAAGGGGCTTCTCAGGCGATCCTGAACATCTGAAAGGACTGATAAAGGAGGCGATGCAGCACAAAGGGTTTTCTCTTGTTGATATTTTGCAGCCCTGTGTGGTCTTCAACAAGATAAATACCTATGAATGGTACCGGCAGAGGGTGTATCACCTCGAAGCTGAGTACAATCCCGAGGACAGGGTTGAAGCCTTCAGGCGGGCGCTTGAATGGGGTGACCGCATCCCCCTTGGGATACTCTTTAGAAACAGCCGTCCTGTCTATGAACAACGGATATCTGTTATACAGGACAAACCCCTTGTAAAACAACCGTTTGATATTTCAAAAGTTGAAGCCACAATGAGAGAGTTTTACTGATATGGCAAATTGCTTCGATTGATGAAACCAGCAGATTATAAGAGGATGACCACCTTATGCTGACGGCCCTGGCAGTTCTGTCAACCGCTCTGTATGTCTTCGGCTATTACCGGATGCCGTTTGTCTATGGAGGTTTTGTCCTTCAGGTGGCGTATATGATCATGCGGGGGATAGAACTCGGCAGACTGCCCCTTGTCGGGCCTCACGACACCCTGTTTTTTCTCTCCACATCCTTCATGCTTTTTGCCATTCCGGTATCCTTTGGTTTGAAGAACAGACAGCGTTTTCTTAATTCCGCGACAGCGATGACCGTTTTTTTCATGCTTGCCTCAATGCTTGCGAAGCCCTGGAGCCATCCACTCCCTCCCATATTGAAGACCTTCTGGTTTGAGGTACATGTCGCCTTGTCCTTCTTCTCTTATGCCCTTTTCGGTCTTGCCGCGATACTTGGGGCGCTGTACCTTACTGACAGGGAAGAGGAGACCGAAAGCCTCCAGTATAAGATGATACTGGTCGGTTATTTCTTTTTCTCTGTTGCGATGATATTCGGCGGCATATGGGGCTTTTACGCCTGGGGCACTTACTGGCTCTGGACGCCCAAGGAATTATGGACTGTGATACTCTGGCTTTTTTACAGCCTTTATCTTCACGCGAGGCTGAGACAGTGGTGGGCAGGCAGGCCTGCTGCCGTGCTCGGCATCATCGGATTTGCCGTCGTATTATTTACGTATCTCGGGGTGAGTTTGCTTATGAAGAGCTCTCACTCCTTTTAAAGACAGTTATGGATAATGTGTTGAAAAACAAAAATATGCTGATAAAAATACTTAAGTTTTTTATGTCCTTAAGGACAGCCATATGGCTTATCATGGCGCTGCTCTGCCTCCTTTTCTATGGGGCGGTCGTAATGCCGGTGTACGAGGAGTTTCAGTCTTTGCATGCTGTGCCGCTTTTTCAGTGGATGACTGAAAATTCTCCCGGCTTAACCTGGTGGCTGTGGGCAGCTATCGGCGTTATTTCGCTTCTGACTGCAAATACTCTCCTTTGCAGCATAGAGTCTGTCTTTAAAAAGAAAAGCGCCCGGCAGTGGCTGCTTGTTATCTCTCCACAGGTGGTGCATATCGGTTTTCTCTTCATGCTCCTTGCCCATCTTATAAGCGGGTATTCCGGCTTCAGAGGGATTGCGGTCGTATATGAGAACTCGGGGCTCAGGCTGCCAAACGGCAACGAAGTGCTCTTTAAGAAGATTGATGCGGATATGGACCCGAGGGGATATATGAGGGACTGGTCGGCTGATATAGAATATTATAAGGACGGCAGATTTTTCAGGGCTGACAGGATAAGACCTAACAACCCTTCTTTGCAGGATGACTTAGGAGTATATATCAAGAACGTCCAGTTCCAGCCCTATCCGGCTGCCATGATCGAGGTGAGCAGGGAACCCGGCGCAGCATGGGCGCTCATCGGCAGCATACTCTTTATGGCAGGGATGATAATACTGCTTATGTTTAAGATAAAAAAAGAAGAGGTAATGGGTAATGGGTAATGGGTAATGGGTAATGGGTCGTTAAATGACCTTTTACTGTCAACAAGGAACTAATTTTCTCATATTGAGTGGGCAGTTTTAAGTTCCCCTCTTAATAGAGGGGAAATAAAGCAGGGGATATTTACCCGCTTGAAATAAGAAAGAGCCGAACTAATGCCGGTATTTGTTATTCATGAACACCATGCCAGGAGATTGCATTTCGACCTGAGGCTTGAGGTGGAAGATGTGTTGAAGTCCTGGGCTGTTCCCAAAGGTCCGTCCCTGAATCCTGAGGACAAAAGGCTTGCTGTGATGGTAGATGACCATGATCTTGATTATGCCGGTTTTCAAGGCAGAATACCCGAAGGTGAATACGGCGCAGGAGAGGTCTTTATCTGGGACAGCGGGAACTATGAACTAAAAAGCGGAAGCCTTGAATCAGGGAAACTGGAGGTAATATTAAAAGGCAAAAAACTCAAAGGCGTATTTGCCCTTGTCAGGATGTCAGGGAAGGTGAAGGAGTGGCTTCTTATCAAAAAGAATGACGAATATGCCGACAGGACTTTCCGGATGAAGACGGTGAAGGCTTAATTTCCCTCTTTTTATCGTCTGTTGTTGACAAAAAAACCGCGCACTCCCTATAATTTTATGACCATGTCAGATCAGTCATTGCAGGAACTTTACGAACTTGGCAAAAAACTTTTTTCAGAAGGCAAGCTTTCTGAGGCGGAAGCTGTTTTGAAAGATGTTTTAACAATCACTCCCGGATATGCAGATGTTCACAACAAACTTGGGATCATAGCCAACCTCAATGGCAATCTCCGGAAAGCTGCCGGGCATTTCGAGAAGGCGCTTGAACTTAATCCGCGATATACCGAGGCCTCCCTGAATCTTGCCGTAACGTATAACGATCTCGGAGAGTTTAATAAGGCACAGGAAGTATTCTCCATCGCTGCACAGATAGCCCATCCTGACCCGGACGCAATCGACCCTTTTATAGCCGGCAAACTGGCCAATGAACATTACCGGGTCGGTAATATCTATCTTGAATTCAATATGAATGACGAGGCGATCGAGGAATACCGCAAGGCGATAAAGCTTTACCCGAAGCTGGCTGACGTCCATACAAAGCTCGGCATAGCGCTTAGAAACAGGGGACAGGTGGAAGAGGCGATTGTGCATTTTGTCAAGGCCAAGATGATAAATCCCAACTACGGCCCTGCATGGATACAACTCGGCCTGAGTTATTACATGACAGGTCATGCCGGCCTCGCCTTTGAGGAGTGGGATACGGCGCGCAAATTTAATCCGGACCTGAAAGAGGCGGAGACCTACCTTAAGCTTCTCAATAGAGGGGAAGAATAACACCCGGTGTCCCTGCTTGAGGTGAGGGATCTCAGCATCTGTTTCAGGTCATCAGAAAACCCTGTAAAAGTTGTTTCAAACCTCAATTTCACCATCAAAGAGTCTGAGATCTTCGGTCTTGCCGGCGAGAGCGGCTGCGGCAAGAGCATCACAGCCCTGTCCATAATGGGCATCCTGCCGTCCAATGCCATTGCAGAGGGCGATATTTTCTTCAGGGATAAAGACATCCTAAAGCTTGACAGGGAAAAGATGAGACAATTGCGTGGAATGGAAATATCCATGATATTCCAGGAGCCGATGACCTCTCTCAATCCTGTGTTCACAATAGGCTATCAGATAGCGGAAGTCCTTACGACCCACCTGAAGATGTCCGGGAAAAATGCCATGGATAGAAGCATAGAACTTCTGAGGATGGTCAGGATTCCTTCCCCTGAGATCAGGGTGAGGGAATATCCTCATCAGATGTCCGGCGGGATGAGGCAGAGGGTGATGATAGCAATGGCCATAGCCTGCAACCCCGGCCTGCTGATTGCAGATGAGCCGACAACAGCGCTTGATGTGACCATCCAGGCACAGATACTTGATCTGATACATGGCATAAGGGAACAGCAGAAGATGTCCATTTTGTTCATCACCCATGATCTCGGCATTATCGCGGAGAACGCTTCGCGGGCAGGCATTATGTATGCCGGAAGGCTTATGGAGCTTGCCGGTACGAGAGAGATTTTCAATAACCCGAAACATCCGTACACTATCGGTCTGCTTGAGTCAATTCCGAAAAAGAAAGGCACACCTCTTCAGCCGATTCCAGGGGTTGTGCCCCGCCCCGAAGACCTCCCTGCAGGATGCAAGTTCATGGACAGATGCAGGTATGCGGTTGGAGAATGCGGGGTCAGTGAACCTGAATTAAGGAATATTTCAGAGGGTCATCAGGTGCGCTGTCTAAGGGCGGAAGAGATAACATGGAATTACTGAAGGTCGAAGCCTTAAGAAAATACTTTGGAGAGCAAAAGCTGTTCGGCGTTCAGAAGAATTCGCTGAAGGCTGTCGACGGAGTAGATTTCTCTATCCATGAAAACAAGGTCATGGCCCTGGTGGGTGAAAGCGGGTGCGGCAAGTCAACAGTTGCAAGGCTTGTCCTGAACCTGATAATGCCCAATTCAGGGAATGTTTTGTTCAGGGGCCGCAATATCTTCGGCTTTAACCGCACTGAGATGAAGGCCTTCAGAAAATCTGTGCAGATAATCTTTCAGGACCCTTTTGCTTCCCTGAATCCCCGGAGGACTATATATGATACGCTCTCCGAACCTTTGATCATCCATAAGCTCGTGCCCCGAAACCTGAGGAGGGATGCGGTTGTCAATGTCCTCGGAAGCGTAGGCCTTTCAACTGATATTTTAAACCGTTATCCCCACGAGTTCAGCGGCGGACAGAGGCAGAGGATCTGCATCGCCCGTGCGCTTGCCGTGTCTCCTGAAATGATCGTTGCCGATGAGCCGCTTTCAGCCCTTGACGTGTCTATCCAGGCGCAGATACTGAACCTGCTTCAGGAGCTTAAGGAGAAGACGAAGATATCCTTTTTGTTTATCAGCCATGATCTGGGAGTCGTCAAATATTTCAGCGACGCCATTGGAGTCATGTATCTGGGAAAGATTGTTGAATACGCAAAGACCGAGGAACTTTTCCAAAGGCCGCTGCATCCCTATACAGAGGCGCTTCTTTCCTGTGTTCCTGAGGTCAGGGTTGGGGAGGGGGAACCCCGGCGGCGGGCTGTGTTGAAAGGCGATGTGCCCTGCCCGGTCAATATTCCGGCAGGATGCCCCTTTCATCCAAGGTGTCCGCAGAGGTTCGAGCCCTGCGATAAGCTTGTCCCTTTGCCCGCGGAACAGAAAGGGAGAATTGTCTCCTGTCATCTCAGAAATCCACACTGAAAAACCGGCTTTTTTCTTTGGTCTGTCAAAGCAGTCCCTCCGGGCAAATCTGCGTAAATCCGTGGCTGACTGCTGTTTTTAGGATTACACAATCAGTTTCTCTGTTGACACAAAAATAAAAAAATATTGTTAACCCAAAAAATGCAGTTGAATTTTGTATGCAAGGACATGGACGCCTTCAAAGTCTTTTAATTTCAATCCCGACTTCTGTCGGGACAAAATACTTTTCAGTCATCCATGTCCTTGCCGGCTGCATTTTTCGGGTTAAGTCCTCTCTTGCAGGCGGGAGAAGCCTGGTACCTGTCTCCTGCATGAAAAGCCTTTTGTAATGTATACTATTGAGCATGATTAAAAAACATTTAAACGTTATTCCTGCCCTGCTCATATCGTGTATTTTCCTTTTATGCGGGGTAAAGGGGGCATCTTCATCGAATGCCGGGAAAGGCGCCGAAAAGACCGTAAGTGTGGAAAAAATTTATGATGGCGATACCCTTGGCGCCTTTGTTGACGGCCGCTTTGAAAAAATCAGGTTGCTCGGGATTGATGCCCCTGAAATGGATCAGAGACCTTGGGGCAAGAAGGGGAAGACATGCCTTAAATCTTTTGTGAAAACTTCGAATTCAAAGATTTCCCTCGAATATGATATTAACCGGAGAGATAAATACGGCCGTATCCTTGCCTATATATGGACGCAGGATGGGAAGATGATTAACGAGGAGATGCTGAAAAAAGGATGTGCTGTATTATTTACCTTTCCCCCAAATGTAAAATATGCGGAGAGATTTCGTGCTGCCCAACAAAAGGCCCGAAAATATAAGTCGGGTATCTGGAGTAAAAACGGTTTACGTCAGAGTCCTTACGATTACAGAAAAGAGCATCCACGGAGATGACAGGTCAACTGATTTTCTGCTGTTTAATGGCATCTGCAACTTTGGCAACTCTTGCCATCTCTTTTACATCATGAACACGAACTATATGAGCGCCTTTGATAATTGAAATTGCTGTTGAGGCTGCAGTGCCCTCAAGCCTTTCCTGCGGAGGAAGACCACCCAAAATCTTTCCCAGAAAAGCCTTTCGGGAAGGCCCTATTAAGATAGGTTTTTTCAGTATGGAGAATTGATCGAGATTATTGATTATCTCAAGGTTATGTTCCAGGGTCTTGCCGAATCCGATTCCAGGGTCCAGGATTATCATATTTTCAGGAATGCCAAACTTCACAGCAAGCCTGATACTGATTCTGAAGTAATCCATGATCTCCGGGATTAACGCCTCATAAGTCGGATTATTCTGCATGTTTTTTGGGGCGCCTTTTATATGCATTATGACAACAGGCGCTTTAAATCTGGAGACCACTTTTGGCATTTCAGGGTCGAATCTCATGCCGCTTATATCATTGACGATCGAGGCCCCTGCTTCCAGCGCCTGTAACGCAACCTCTGATTTACAGGTATCTATGGAAATAGGTATGGAAATGTTCTTTGCAAGGGCTTCTATAACAGGGATGGTGCGTCTCAGTTCCTCATCCAGGGAAACAGGCTCAGAGCCTGGCCTTGTTGATTCTCCGCCGATATCGAGGATGTCGGCGCCGTCATTGATCATCCTGAGGGCATGCTCAATTGCACTTGATTTGTCAAAGTGCATCCCGCCGTCAGAGAATGAATCCGGCGTGATGTTCAAGATGCCCATGATATGGGTTTTTTTGCTGAGGTCGAGGTCATATCGTGACCATGTCATTTTCATCTGTGCCTTTACCTCCTAAAATGAGAACGGCGGGAATAGAGTCCCGCCGTTCATTGAATCAGTTTTCAGGTTGTATCAGGCGATGCCGCTACAGCCTGTATCATTGCACTCAGACACAGGAGCCGCCTTGTGAGCGTGCACCTTAGCTATCATTTCATCAATCTCCGGGCTGTCCATGGTCTCTTTTTCGAGTAGCGCCTTTGCAAAGGACTCGAGGATATCATAGTTTTTCTCAAGCAGGGTTTTTGCAGCCGTATAAGCCTCAAATACAAAGCGTTTGACCTCTTCATCAATATCAACCGCGGTTTTTTCACTATAGTCTTTGTGTTGCGCTATTTCCCTGCCGAGGAATATCTGTTCCTCTTTTTTGCCGTATGTGAGAGGGCCGAGTTTCTCACTCATTCCCCAGACCGTGACCATTTTCCTTGCCAGTTCAGTGGCCCTTTCAAGGTCATTGCCGGCTCCTGTGGTCATATGGTGGAGGGCGAGCTCTTCTGCTGCCCTGCCGCCCATAAGAACCTGCAAGACCTTGATAAGAAAGTCGCTGGAATACGTATACTTATCGTCTATGGGCAACTGTTGTGTTACTCCGAGCGCCCTTCCTCTTGGGATGATACTCACCTTATGGATAGGGTCAGTGCCTGGTGTGAGCTTGGCAACGAGCGCATGGCCTGCCTCATGGTATGCGGTGTTTTTCTTTTCTTCTTCACTGATGATCATGCTTCTTCTTTCAGCGCCCATCAGTACCTTGTCTTTTGCAGCTTCCAGGTCTGAGTTCTCTACTTTTGTCTTGGATTTTCTTGCTGCGAGCAGGGCGGCCTCATTGACAAGATTGGCAAGGTCAGCGCCTGAAAAACCTGGAGCTCCTCTTGCGATTTTCTCCAGATTTACGCTTTCGTCAACCGGTATATTCCTTGTGTGCACTTTCAATATCTCAAGTCTTCCCCCGACATCAGGGAGGGGGACAACCACCTGTCTGTCGAACCTGCCGGGTCTCAATAATGCGGGATCTAGAACATCGGGTCTGTTTGTGGCAGCGATGATTATTATCCCCACATTGCCGTCAAAACCGTCCATTTCCACAAGGAGCTGGTTCAGTGTCTGTTCGCGTTCATCGTGTCCTCCGCCGAGGCCGGCTCCTCTATGTCTTCCCACAGCATCAATCTCATCTATGAAGATAATGCAGGGGGCGTTTTTCTTGGCCTGTTCGAACATGTCGCGTACCCGTGATGCCCCAACTCCGACAAACATTTCTACAAAGTCAGAACCGCTGATACTGAAGAAGGGAACGGCTGCCTCTCCGGCAATGGCTTTTGCAAGAAGTGTTTTGCCGGTCCCGGGGGCGCCGACAAGAAGCACGCCTTTTGGTATCTTTCCGCCCAGTTTCTGGAATTTTTGCGGGTCTTTCAGAAAATCTATTATCTCCTGCACTTCCATCTTTGCCTCTTCAATTCCCGCTACATCCGAGAATGTTATCTTGACGGATTTTTCAGAGATCAGCCGCGCCTTTGACTTGCCGAAGGACATGGCTTTGTTGCCTCCGCTTTGCATCTGGCGCATGAAGAATATCCAGACTACGGCGATGAAGATAATAGGCCCCCAGGTGAAGAAGAAGTTCACATACCAGGGGTTCTGATCAGGTGGTTTTACCGTGATTTTAATGTTTTTGGTGCGCAGTGCATTGATCAGCTCAGGATAATCCGGAGAATACGATTTGAATTTTGTCCCATCCTTGAAACGACCGGTAATGCTGCTTTCCTTGATCGTGACTTCGTCGATCTTATCTGCTTCAAGTTTTGTCATGAATTCGGAAAAGATCACTTCTTCCTGTGTTTTTTGAGGTGCGTTTAATAAGTTGAAAAGCAGGATAATCATGATTCCGATCATCAGCCATATGAATAGACTTCTATATGTGTTCAAGTTTAACCTCCAAAAGTGTCTTATATAATAACATATTTAAAAAAAATATTTGCAGCGCTATTGCCTGAAACCAGAGATGAAAGAAACATGCCCTGCTGGTGAGAACACCGGATATTTTGCGTTATTACGATTGTGCTGTCAAATGCTGATTGAGGCAGAAAAGCCGCCGAGAATGTCTTTCTGTATAGAGACTAAGCTGTCTATACCTTCTTTGGCCAGTTTTATCAGTTTGTCGAGATCTTTTACGGAAAAGGGGGCGACTTCCGCGGTTCCCTGGATTTCCACCATGTTCCCGCTGCCGGTCATGACTATATTCATATCAACCTCTGCGGAGGAGTCTTCTTCATAACACAGATCGAGCATAGGCTGGTTGTTGACCATCCCGACACTTATTGCCGCCAGATAGTCTTTTATGGGGTTCTTTGAGATCAGCCCCTTCTTAATCGCGAACTGAAAGGCATCGGCAAGACAGATAAAAGCGCCTGTTATTGCCGCCGTCCTGGTGCCTCCGTCAGCGCCTATGACATCACAATCTACCCAGATAGTCCTTTGACCGATTAAGTTAAGATCTACTACAGAGCGCAAAGATCTGCCGATAAGACGTTGAATTTCGTGTGTTCTGCCGCTGACACGCCCGACTGCTGATTCCCTGTTGGTCCTGATCTGCGTGGCCCGCGGCAGCATGGAATATTCTGCGGTTACCCAGCCTTTGTTTTTATCTTTAAGGAAGGCGGGCACTTTTTCCTCTATGGAGGCTGTACATATTACCCGTGTTTTTCCGATTTCTATCAGAACAGACCCTTCGGCTGTATCAATAAAATTTCTGGTTATTTTCACGTTACGCATCTCATTATTTTTCCTGTTGTCCGGCCGCATTGTTAAACCTCCATTTCGAGTTCGATCTTCTTTATATGTTGAATGTGTTCTCCCAGAAATCTCTCACCGATAGTTTTGAATTTTTCCGGTGAATCCGTTACAAAAAACTCTCTGATGCCGGCGCCTTCTGAGGTGTTCAGCAGTGAAAGATTCCCGAGTATTGTCTCTATCTCTCCGGCTGTTTCTATTGCTGAATCAATCAGACGCACACTTTCTCCCATAACGGATGAGAGGATCTCTTTCAGCAGGGGATAGTGTGTACAGCCGAGCACAAGGGTGTCAATGCCTTTGCGCTTAATTTCCCGCAGATATTCCAGCGCTACCATCTCCGCTATCTTGCCTTCTGTCCAGCCTTCTTCCACGAGCGGAACAAAAAGAGGGCAGGCGATACCAAAGACCTCGATGCTGTTGTCAATGCTCATGATGGCCCTTGCGTATGCGTTGCTTTTTATCGTCGCCTCAGTTCCGATAACGCCGATCTTTTTGTTTTTTGTTGCGGCTGCCGCTGCCTTGGCCCCCGGTCCTATGACCCCGACAAAGGGGACCGGGATTGAGCTTCTTATTGCTTCAAGACTTACTGAAGACGCCGTATTACAGGCAACGACGATCATTTTGACCTCTTTTGAAAAAAGGAACCTTGTATTTTCCAGGGAATATCTGGTAACGGTCTCAGGTGATCTAATGCCGTAGGGCACCCGTGCGGTATCTCCGAGATAGACGGTGCTTTCCTGGGGCAATTTCCTGCATATTTCTTTCAGCACTGTCAGACCTCCAATGCCTGAGTCAAATATGCCTATGGGTTTTGATGCCTTATTCATTCTCTATCTTATTGTCTCCCTTGAGTTCTGCTGAGAGCGTATTTTTTAACGGATACTTCAGGTAAAAATGACCGCCCAGGGTTTCTATTTCATTGCCTTCCACCAGTATCTTGACGTCCTGAAAATCCTGGACATTGGAAACAAGGCTTTCATAAAGGCCCTTCAGCAGCAGATATTCAGACATGGCGTCTCCCTGAAAATTCCTGCGGATTTCATCTGAGAGATCTATGTAGAGTATCTGTCCCTCGTCTTTATAGAGTCCGAGTAATTTGACGTTTTGCGGTATGGGCGAAACTCCCTCAGTGCCCGTCTGTTTAAAGAACTCCTCGACAACCGCCTCTGCAATGGCAGTGTTGCTTATTCTTTTTGGAATTTTTCTCTCTGTCATCTCAAGGCGGTTGTTATGCGGCTGATAGATTCTGAGCACAGAAAAATCTATTAATTCTATTCCGGAAACCTGTGTTGTTGGTGATGGAAGCTGTTTTTCCGTCCGGACAAAATTATGCATAAAAAAATAACTTCCAGCAGCTACTGTGAGGGAGAAGAGGACAATGAGGGATGCCCCTAGTTTTCTCCTATTCATAGGACTGGACGCCTTTTGCAATGGCATTTACTAAACGCTCACGCATTTTTTGGTCATAGGTATTCAGTTTCAACGAGGGATATTCTATTATGACGGCGGTTGAGTCCATGGAATTCAAAAGCGGCAGCGGCAGTTCTCTTATAAAAACTTCTCCCTTAAATTCATTTTTTAAAGAGTTGCCCAGCGCTTTTGCCAGTCCCCTGCTTTTTTCTAGATGCCTGCTCTGCCGCGCAGTGAGGCTGTAGAGCTTAATATGAGTCTCGGCTGCCGCCTCATCTGATGTTGCAGTGTATACAGCGAAGGCATTGGAGGCAGAGGAATGAATAGAGATGAATATATCGGGTTTTTTGCTGTTTGCAAGGATTATCCTGTCAAGCATGGATAAGGAATGGTCTGCCTTTCGCGTCAGGAATACCTTATTCCCTTTTTTCGAGAGCGCGGCAATGAGGTCTTTTGTGAGAAGAAGGTTCAGGTCTTTTTCTTTTATGTCTTTGGATAGCAAGCCATAGTCGTAACCGCCGTGACCGGAATCCAGGAAAATGACTCTTGATGATATCGCCTTTTCAGCAGCATCCAAGGGCTCCTGTTTGGGTTTTTCCCCTGTCTGTACCTGCCGGGTATCGGGAAGTTTTTTTTGAGATACCTTGAGGTCCATGACAATCCTTGACGGAGAAGCCAGTTTGTATGAGACGACATCTTCTATATTCTTCAGTGTTATTGACAGAAGGCGATTTTTTACTGATGTATCAAAGACAAAATTTTTCTGCTGTCTGAGTTCAAAAAGGTCAGGGAATTCAATTTTAATGCTGGAAAGGCCGGCAATGATGTTGGCGTTTTTTATGAGATTGTCCTCTGACTCCAGGACAATTCTCATGGCATTGTCCTGCTGACTGAACCTCAGGGAGACAACTTTTTTTTCTTCCGCAAAAACCGGGGCTGCTGTCAGTAACCCAATAATGCATATTAGAAGCAACTTTTTCATGGCACTATCATTTTCCATATATATAGAATGTTTTGCAACAAGAACGAATAATAACCTTAAATTCATAAAAGGGACGAGTCGATCCGATTGATTATTGAAATATTCCGGTAAAGGCATCAAGGAGTAAAGGGTCGTAAGCTGATCCGCTCCCCCTGGACATCAGCTTTAGCGCTTCGCGGCTCTCGTATCTTCTATTACCGCCGGGCATTTCTGAAATAAGGCCGTCAAAGTCATTTGTGATGTTGACGATGCGGCTGAAGAGGTTGATGTCTCTTTTTTTAGAAACTGAAGGATAACCTGAGCAATCGAGTTTAATGTGGTGTTCGTAGGAGACGAGCATGGACAGAATGGAGATTTCGTTGAGGCCGAAGGACCTCAGGATCAACCTGATGCCATCGACGGGATGTCTTCTCAGGAGTTCCTGCTCCATAGGAGAGAAAGCGGTCTTCTTGTTCAGGATACTTGCGGGTATCTCAATTTTTCCGGTGTCGTGGAAAAAGGCCGCCATTACCAGTGTCCTGAGTTGAACCCTGCTGAACCCCAGCCGCTTGCCAAGAACCGCAGAGAGTATGGAGACATTCACCGTATGGCGGTAATAGTTGCCCGGGTTCTTCGTCAGCGCATATCCGAGGAGATAACTTTCATCGGTCAAAACGCAGTCAACGATGAGTTGGAGGGCGCGCTTGATTCTCTTGAGCTTTGTGCGGGAACCTGATTTTATGGCCTTGTCCATTTCCCTGATCGCCGTCAGGGCCTTTATATACGCCCTTTGCGCCAGAGCCTTGCTGTCCTTTAAGTCAATTCCCTCTTCTTTTTGGAGGAAAACAGGCTCGCCGACTGTAATACTGCCGGTGAGTTTGCTTTCGAGCACAGACTGGATATCCGAGGCCCCGGTCCCGGCTTTGATGGCATAGGTGAGGTTTATAAGATCTTCAGGTTTTATGGGAGCCCTGAAATCGAACATTCCGACGGATTTTTTTTTGAGTTCTTCGGAGAGGGAAGATAAGCTCTCGATATCGGAAATTCCCGTCTTTATTCGTATGCCTTCGATATAGAAGGAACCCTCTATTATCTTGACCGTGATCTCTCCGGTTTCCCTGAGCAATATTTCCAGGTCTGCGGCGAGCTTCCTTGCCGTGTTCAATATCGCCTCGTTCATGGAATCATAGATCCCTGCCATCTTCAGGAGGATGTGCAGATTCGTTATGATGGGCTTGCCGTATCTGGATACCTTATTTTCAAATGTTTCCATGCTGTCAAGTTTTTTTCAGGGCCTTGAGGCAGGCCTCCCTGAGTATGTCCTTTTTAGATCCGGCCTCTTTTTCAAGAAGCGCCGACGCCTCCGGTGTTCCTACAATGCCGAGGCCGTATGCTGCCGCGGCCCTAATTTCCGTTATATCTTCTTTCTCTATAAATCCTCTTTTTTTGAGGAGTTCTGCGAGCATAGGCAAGGCGTCTTTTCCTCCAAGGGATGCAAGGGTCTCCAGAATAGTCCTCTTTTCGGCAAAAGGTTTTTCTTTTAATTTTTCTACGGAGACGGTTTCTTTCATAGCCTTGAAGAGCGCCGGGTCTCTGAAACGGCTGAGGGACTTAAGAGCTGTCATCCTGACGGTATGATCGTCGTCTTTGAGTAATGAGAAAAAGAGGTTTTTTGTCTCATCGGTATGGATGCCGTCAAGAGCCCTCACCGCTTCTCTCCTTACCCGAACGTCACTGTGTTTCAAAATTTTTTCGATATGCCTGACCGCGCCGGGCTGTTTTGTCATGCCGAGGATCATCGCCAGATTCCTTAAGAGATACCATTGTTTATCTGAGAGGGCGTCTGCAAAGATATCAACGTCTTCTCTGCCCAGTTCTGCGAGGGTCTCACAGAGGAGCCTTCTCTGCCTCCTGTCCTGAAGTTCTCCAAGGGTCTGTATCATATTGGGAATCAGAGGCCTGCCGAGAAGGGAGAGGTATTGTCTGATTTTGTCGGCGTCAGGCAATTCCCTGAAGAGTATACCGAGGTTTTCAGGGCTTCCGGCTCGGGCTTTGATTGCGCTGATCATCTCCTGCTGTTGAGGCGCATTATATGCTGAGGAGATTTTTTCAAGCCCCAGCAGTATTTCCATGGCACCTTTCATGTCTTTTTTCTGCATCCTGATATCCATGATTTTACCGAGGTTCTGGACGTAGAGATGAAATGATTCCGTATCATGTTCATATGAAAGCATGTCAAGGAAAAGCTCAACAGCGGCTGAGAGAAGGAAATTTTCATCAACGCTCTGAAGCTTGTTATTTATTGACTGGATAGCTTCTTCGGATGAGGGTTTCAATACGGAGCCGGCAGTAGAAATCTGAATAGCCCCTTCAGCAGAGGTTTCTATTGTGGAGGCCCTGGCAGTTTCCCGTTCCATGTCCTCCAGCAGCAGTCCCTCTTCTACTGCCAGGTCGTCATCCACTGTATCTTCCACCGCCGTGTAACCCATATTTCTTATATTTTTTTCCCAAAGGAGTGTCACGATGTCATCTTCGTCAGTGGTCTCTGATTTCGGCACAAATCTCAGGATATCTATGAAGTCTGTTATCTCATCTAAGGTTATCCCTTTATTAAAGGATATCTGCCTCAGTCCGTCCGCAAAAAGGAGCAGTGCTATGTTATCCGTCCTCTCCTCGCTATGGAAGACCTTATTCTCCTTGTACAGCAGGGAATGCGGCTCTATATCTAAGGCCAGTGTATCGTTGGATTCAAAGAAGGCGCTGAATTTATCGAAAAGCTCTCCTGCGAATTTCTGATAAATGGGGTTGTCCTTTGGGTATACATTGAAGGTTTTGGCGGTCTTGGTGATGGTCCTGATAATGTCACTTATCAGTCCGAGTTCTTTTTCGTTTATCTCTTCTGTAATCCCTTTATCCATGCTCATCATTATTATCATAAGAAAAGGCTGCGTGTCAATCACGAAATGAAAAGTGGATTGCTGAAATTAATAAATAAGGAATGGTGGAGGCGGCGGGAATCGAACCCGCGTCCGAAAGCACTACTCTTATGCTTCTACATGTGTAGACTGTCTTTTCAGTTTTCGGACTTCAAGACGCCGGCAGACAGGCTTGCTGAAATCCAATCTCCCTTTGTCTTGCCACAGGGTCAGGAGCTCTCCCTGCAGCCAGCCTGCTGATCGTCGCTATCCCCGGAACACAGGCGATTCCAGAGTAGCGAGCTGCTTTAATTAAGCAGCGAGTGCCAGTTCGTTGTTGGCGTTTGTGTTTTTTTCCATCTTTTTACGTGGGGATGGAGCCACGACATGCAACATAAGCCTCATAACCCCCGTCGAGACCATTCGCCCCCAAGGTTATATATACAGTATAACATATCAGCGGCTTTTCATGGCGCGTTCTATTTCCCGGTCAGCCTCTCTTTTTTTGATGGTTTCCCTCTTCTCATATTGCTTTTTGCCCCGTGCAAGGCCGATCTCAACCTTTGCGTGGGACCCCTTAAAATATATCTTCAGGGGAATGAGGGAATACCCTTTCTGTGCTGCTTTTTCCTGAATCCTGATTATCTCTTTTTTGTGGAGCAGGAGTTTCCTTGTCCGGATTGGGTCGTGGTTCATAATATTCCCATAGGTGTAGGGACTGATATGGCAATTCAGGAGGAAGGCCGAAGAATCCTTCACTATAACATAACTGTCTTTCAGGTTTGCCTTGCCGTCACGCAGTGATTTGACTTCGGTTCCTGTGAGCATGATGCCCGCCTCAAGGGTCTCTTCAATGGTATAGTCGTGAAAGGCCTTTCTGTTCTGCGCTACGATTTTCATAGAAAATAGTAACATGCTTTTTGAATAAATGAAAAGAAAGATAGAATACTCTTATCGCCCGTTGTCTTCGGTCTTGTTAATGGTCTCATCTTATTCTGTGCGATTTGAAATTCACAGAAATATGTTAAAGTAGCTGTTAGTTTGTCATTCCCCGAAAGCTTTCGGGGAATCTTTCCGATGGCTTAAAAGAAGGATTCCCGACCTCCCGAATCCCGAAAGCTTTCGGGACGGGATTGCGGGAATGACAGCCTTTTTTGTGAATTACGTAGTTTATACACA
>CAMTXX010000074.1:0-29939 GCA_947085825.1 uncultured Nitrospira sp.
ATCTCTTTAGTTCCTTCTGCCTTACCATGAAAATGTCCTTTCCTGCCATCCTGTCCTCCTTTTAAATCAGACAGTTTAGCACTTCTCAAACCAGACATTTTCATTTTGCTAAGACCAGACATTTTCACTTTGCTGTTACAGTGGCTGAGTTTCGAGTGGCTGAGTTTCGAGGAATGAATTAAGCGGCTCGTCCGCTTGTATGTTTGGTTGGAAAGAAAAGAGATCATTACTATCATTTCGCAATGTGTTTACTGTGTGTCGTCCCCATCTACTCTACCCCCACTTCAAGGCGGATAACTATTTTTTGGGAGCCTGCTGGACTGGCAAGGTCAATTGCAATTGTTGCTTAATTTTAATAAAAGCTCTACCCTGATGATTCTCAATTATTTTGACTGCCGGGCCTGAGAAGGCATGAGTTGTAGCATGATATGCAGAAAGGACAATATCTTGAAGTTCCTGGTCTTGTTCTAGTGCTTCTATTTTAAGTCCAATTTCTCGTGCCTTCTCCAACATGATACGTCGACCATGACTTTTGAAGTCTTTATGGTCAGAAAGCTTTTTGGCAATTTTATCAGCTAATTCTCCGGCATTAGGCTCATTTTCAAACATGTATTTTTCTATCCATTCAGTAACAAGAAGTTGAGACAAAGTAATTGCATTTTCACATTGTGTCAGAAGAGCAGGCCCGTATTGCTTTAAGATCGGCATCCAAGGGCCGATATTTCGAGGATCTGCACACTCAACTTTTGCTCTGTCAAACTGATCAAGAATGGCTTGCGCAGCAACCATCATCGGACCAGTCTCAGTCCTCAAAATAAACTGTGGATCAATTGGCCCCAAAGAAGACTGTTTACCAAGAACAATAACATTTGCAGCGCAAGCAAGCATTGTCGCAGCCGACATTGCAGCATGGGGCACAAACACGCGGACATTGGAGAATTTAGAGCGAATATAGGTAACTAACGCCTCGGTTACTTCTGGCGAGCCACCCGGACTGTGTATGATCAGGTCTAGGTCAGGGCCTTTTAGTCCATAGATGACTTCCATAAAGCCCTGAATATCTTCTTCTACAATTGAAACATCTTGAGGATCCGAGCCTGGGACTGTCCACTTGGTTGCATATAAGATTACGTCCCGGCCTGTTTTCCTACTGAGTTTAGCGAGATATTCTCTCCTAAGTCCGTCCCAATCGGGCTTGCCTTGTTCACTTATCTGCTTGCTGAATATTGCAAGTTGTTCGCTCCATGTAGTCATTGACTATTCAACAGGTCCGGTTACTAACTACTGTTGTCACTTCTGAAGATACCGCACCAAGAGCGGCGGCAATAACGGCCTCGCAGGCCTCGACATGTTCGTAAATAGCCTGTGCTTCAAAAATTCCCGGCATCTTGCGCGCACTCTCAATAAGTGATGCAAGGTCATCCGCTCGACTACCATTATTTATATCTGCTGACATACATTCCTCCAGTCTGGTTAGTTTAAGATCTCCGTATAGTCTATTCTATCTGCATATACCTTAAAAATCAACGCATTTCTCGAAAACCAGTTATTAGACAGTTTATTAGTCCGTTATTAGTCAGTTACAAAATAGCCCTTGAAGATTATTGACATGTCTGCCGGATATAATTATGCTTTTCTAATGACTATTACGATATTTGTAATGTTAGTCAGCCTCAAATTCTATGAAGCCTATACCAAGTGATATATCGGCGGAAATTTGTGGCCGTCCTGAAAAAGAGGGCTGTTCCTGCTGCACGTCACGCGGATTAAAGAAAGTGGCTACTTTATTATCTTGATTTTCAAAACAAATATACGCTGCCTGATTCCAGATCGGAAGATGTGCGTTTGTTTGTCGAAAAATTGAAGAAAAAGAATCAGACACCCGAACAGCAAAAGCAGGCAGCGCATGCAATCTCGCTCTTCTTTGAGTCACAACTGCAAAAAATTTATAATGAAACCCCTCCTGTTAAAATCAATACTGACAAAAAATTAAACGTAACATCCCCCTCCACCCCTCGGAATCATAACTCCCCCTATCCCCCTCTTATCTTAACCAACAGTAGGTGCCTTAAGCAGAGGGGTGGCGAAGCCGGGGGCGTTACTATTAAGGGGGAATCTTCCAATGGCTTATCAAAGGCTGAGACGGCACTGCACTCATCATTACGGCCTTCAGTTACATCTTCACCGAATAAGGCGCGTTTTAATGAATGGCGCTGTTTGGCGAAATCCGGCTCTCCTGATCGGGACGCATGACAGGAAAAGGGACTTATGACGCGCTGCGCTGCAGCAGCTTCTCTATCTTCCCCTTAGTCTCGGGTTTTGTCCAGTCGTATTCTCCGTAGAATTTCTCGACTATTATCCCGTTTTGGTCTATGAGAAAGGTCGTAGGCATCGAAAAGACCCTGTAGAGCTTGGAAGCAGAGCGGTCTCCGTCAAAGAGGATAGGGAAGTCAACTTTATGTTTTTTGAGAAAATCTTTGCTGAATTATCAATCAGCTATTTTTATCGGAGAACTTCTTTTGCCTCATGGTATAATCTGATGGCAATGGAAAACAGCAAGCCCCATATTGTGCCGAGATATGTTGCTTACAGCTTTTTTTTACTCGGCCTTGTTTCTGCCGTCGCATTCAGGTCCATCGTAGTATTTCAGCGCCTGGAGCCATCCTGGGTGAGGCCGGTATGGTATATAGGCACAGCAGGGTATATTCTTTTTTTTCTCTACCGCTACCGGATTTCAAGGAAGAGGAAAAAGGCTGTGGAGTCGTTTCAGCTGATAGAAAAGATCAAGGCCAACGCCTGCCTCAAGGATGAAGACCGGGAAGTGCTGCTGTATCTTCTTTCGTCAATCAGGCTTTCACTCGAGGACATAAACTATGCCATTATTTTTGGGCTGTCAGTTTTAGCAATTGCCGCAGACCTTATCCTAAGCTCGATGAAATAATAAGGACAACTGAAAAACGACTGCGGCTTCTTCAGCAGATGGGATATGTACCTTCAGCAAGCCTGTCACAGAAGCCGGAGATAGAGGAGAGTTCTTTTTCGATGAGTAATGTGACCTCCGGCGCTATGTCTTTGAGCCTGACCCCTTTTCTGAGAAGTACCTGCACAGTTGCCATACGCGGTTTATTGATCGGAGAGCCTATTCTGCTTAGGAGGAGCACATAAATTTCCTGTATCCCGTCTACCTGTTTGTGTATTTTTTCCGCTGTCTTGTGAGCAAGGATGTTGTAGATCTTGCCGACATGGCTTACAGGGTTTTTCCCTGCTGCTGCCTCTGTCCCCATGGGTCTGTTTACGGAGATCAGGCCGTTTACGCGGTTTCCCCGTCCGACCTGTCCAGAGTCCGCGCCCTCTGCTGATGTCCCCAGCAGCGTCAGGTAAATGCCGCCAAGTCCCCTTCCTTTTTGATCAAGGGTATTCAGGCTTGCCGTGATATGCCTGAAGGCCTTGTAGCGCCTGAGGAATTTATTTATCGCCTTCAGCGCGATCTCTTTTTTCCTGAAATATTCATCTTCTGATTTTATGAAGACCGATATGAGCGGCATTGCAACAGTGAGGTCAATATCTTCACCTGTCCTGAGACCCATCACTTTTATGTCCTCTCCGGTTTCAGGATATTTTTCCTTGAAGGGCTTTGAGTTCAGATATCGTTCGAGCCCCAGGACAACTTTCTCGGTTGGCGAGAGAGGGTAATATCCGATCAGCGCTGAGGTATCGTTTGCCCCGTGGACCTCGCCCGGCCTCAGGAAGATGTCAGTAAGCTCTTCAGAGCCGGGGGCAAGGACTGTCCTGTATCTGACATGAATATCAGGGTCCACGAACCTCAGGTTCTGACTGATCCACTCCCTGGCAGCGTCTATGGCTATATCTTTGACAGGTATTTTTTTCCCTCCGGCCTCGAATGTCGCCCTGTCGCCGATGATGAGTTCCATCGGTTTTATGAGTTCCCCGCCCCCAAAGTCAATCACTGTCTTGCCTGCTGCGAGCAGGCCCTTGTCGATGTTGTGGTGGAGTATTGTCCCGAAGGCCTTCTTATATTCCCTGCTGAGGGCTATGGATATGGACTCCATCAAGGCATCGCACATGAAATCAGGATGCCCTGTGCCTTTTCGCTCGACGATCTCGACCCGTTGGCCGGTGACTGATCTGCCCTTATATGTTTCTACGACTATCATATTGACAATTGTATCAGGAAAGCCCCCGGAGTACAAATATCAGGTTCTTTCCAAATTGAGCGGGTAATATAAATATTTTCTGAAAAGATATTGGGGAAAGAGTTTTGCGATAATCCGCAATTTCAGAATACAATAGAAATGATGAAAGATTTCTCCAGGCAAAGGCATTACTGCGAGACAACGAGAAAGCTGCATGTCCCCTGTCCTCACCGTGAAAAGACAGGAATCACTATCCATGTGGTGGTCAAGGATGGTTACTGTTATCGTTCGGAACACTGTATGGTCATCTGGTGCAAATATAACCGGCTCCAGTCAGATATCAAGACACTTCTGTCGCTGACGTGGTGAGCAACTTAATGGAAATTGTTCTTTCTCAAACTGAATGGGTAAAGTCCCTCTCCCTCACCAACAGTAGCCATTTTTTTCGAATAATTCAGTTATAATTACAGGGAAGTCTTTACCCTTAAGGTGTGCTTAAGGGTAAAACAGGGGAGCCTTCTGAGACAATATGAAAAAAAATAAGCAGTTCCATGAAAGCAGACATCGCCGCTCTGAGTCACCGGAGGAATGGGTCTATGGACTGAACCCTGTACTTGAAGCTGTCCGTTCCGGCAGGGAAGTAAAGGCGGTTTTCCTCTCATCTGGAAGAAGAGACAGGCTTGCAGAGATAGAGGAGGAGATAGCCTTACGCGGAATAAAGATCAACAGAGCAGACAACACTTTTTTCGACAGCAGGTTTATCAAGGGACACCAGGGCATAGCAGCCCTTGTTGCTCCCAGAAAATATGCAGACATTGAAGATATCCTGGCTGTGCCCTCAGCAAGAGGTGAGACCCCGTTATTTTTGATACTTGACTGCGTTGAGGACCCGAGAAACTTTGGAGCCATTTTGCGGGTTGCTGATGCCGGAGGAGTACACGGCGTTGTCATACAATCCTATCGGGCCGCATCGCTCAGCCCCGAGGCTGTCAAGGCGTCTGCGGGCGCTTCAGAGCATATCCCTGTAGCTATGGTCCCGAATATAAAGCACGCGATAAAGGAGATGAAAGATTTGGGCATCACAATAGCCGGGGCAGAGGCCTCAGCAGAGCAAACACTATGGGATGCTGACCTGACCGGGCCGCTGGCAGTGGTGATAGGATCTGAAGGGCATGGCCTGCGAAAAACTGTAAAAGAAGATTGTGATATACTCCTGAGCCTGCCAATGAAAGGCATGGTAAATTCTCTGAATGCGTCGGTTGCGACCGGGATTGTAATTTTCGAGATAATGCGCCAGAGGGGCTAATGTTTTTTTCTTCTGTGCGCGGCTATTCGAACATCATCAATAATTTCCCGCAAAGGCAGGGATGTCTCGTGCGCAATTTTTTTGCAATCTTCGAATTCAGGAGAACTTTTCACCAGAGACTTGCCTGTCTTTGAGGTTTTCATCCTGACATTGCCATATTTTGAGGGGAACTCTTCAATTTCTCTGTCCATCGTCACCCGCTGTGTTTCAAAATAACGGACCCCGATAGAGGCGCTTTCCTTGAAGATGATACCTATAAGGTCATTTTTTTTATTACTTTTACAGAGGACGCTCAATTTAACAGCCGGCCTCGTTTTTTTCATGATCACCTGCGTCAGATAGACATCAAGGGCCCCTTTTCTGAAAAGCTCGTCAATGAGATATTCATATATCTGGGGGTTCATGTCATCAATATTCGTTTCTATGACAGTAACGGCTTCAACAGGTGATTCGGAAGGCATTTCACCGATAAAGACCCTCAGGACATTCGGTCTGTTTTCAATATCCCTGCTTCCGGCCCCGATGCCTATTTTTTCATATTGAAAACAGGGCATGGCGCCAAAACCTTTTGAGACAGATTTCAGTATTGCGGCCCCTGTCGGGGTAGTCAGCTCAAAAGGGACATCTGAAGAATAAACAGGGACGTTTTTAAGTATTTCGGCTGTTGCAGGCGCAGGGACAGGCAATATGCCATGAGCAGTCTTTACAAAACCACTTCCCAGATTAACAGGGGAAGAATACACTGCATCAATTCCGAGCAATGAAAGCCCAATTAATGTGCCGAAGATATCAATGATGCAATCTGCGGCAGATAACTCATGGAGGTGGACTTTGGCTAAAGACCCACCGTGTACCTGCGCTTCTGCCTCAAAAAGGCTTTTGAAGATTGTATGCCCTTTCTTTCTGATGTCATCCGGCAGGCTGGAAGTCCTGATTATCCCGCTGATGTCCTTCCATGTTCTTTTTTCCTGTCGCAGGTCGCCCTTTCCCTGTTTTAAAATCACCTCGACTTTTGTTGCTGAAATTCCGTCTCGTCCGACCTTTTTTGCAGTGAGCGAATACCCTTTGACAGGTATCCCTTTTAACAGTTTTTCTATCTCATGGAGAGAAACTCCGGCATCGACAAGGGCTCCAAGACACATGTCTCCGCTGATGCCTGAAAAACAATCAAAATACGCTATCTTCAAGTTTTCCCTTTGCTCCTGTTTATTTAATATCCAAAAAAGGCTTCACATCTTTCTCAAAATCCAGCGCTGAAAAATAATTGCCGATAGCTGTCCGGTATTCTCCGACTGATTTCATCGCCTGCGTTGCAAGCTCAAACCTCTGCTTCAGGCATATCTTTCCGTCTTGGTTCTTCAGTGATTGTATGAATTCCGGGTATTGGGAAGATGAAGTCAATACCGCAACACTGTGCCAGTTTTTGGCAGACGCCATTGTCATAGCCGGCCCGCCTATATCAATATTCATTCGTGCTGTTTCGGATGTCGTGTCGTCTTTTGCAATAACCGATGTAAACGGATAGAGGTTGCCTGCAAAGATATCGAAATATACTCCGGGCAGACTATTGTCCTGGGCAAGTGTTTTATAGAGATATTCTTCGTGGGCCGGGTTTCCTCTTTCAGCAAGCAGGCCCGCATGTATCTTGGGATGGAGCGTTTTCACCAGACCACCCTCCATCTCAGGCGCGCCGGTGAAATCCTCAACAGAGATATAATTTGCCGAGGCTTGAGCGCCTAATATTTCGAGGATTTTTTTTCCGGTCCCTCCGGTTGAATAAAACCGTGCGTAAGGATTGCTTTCCAATATGCCTTTGACCAGTTCCTCAAGGCCCTTCTTGTCGAAGACACTTACCAGAATATGTTCAGGCTTTATCAGATCGATTACCTGATGGATGTTTTCCCGAATGCTCATTCACTCCTCCTGTTCAGCAAAATTCAAAATGATTTATATGCCTGAAAAGTTATATCCACTGAGTTCAGCAGTTATGTTGAAAAAGAAATTCCAGGTCCTCTGTACGAAAAGGGTAAAAATGTGTTATCAATCTACGGAGTCAGACAGTGGCATGCTTATGCCCTGTCACATGCCCTGTTGGAGATCTTTTCCCATGTGGATTCATCTATTTCGTCAACATATTCGGCAAGACCGCACCTTTTGCTGCAATCCATGCAGCGGAAACTTATCGAGCGTCAACCAAACAGCAATTTTACCGGCCCACCGCAGTCTTTGCATTTTAAATCAGTATTTTTCATTTTGCAGCAACTATTGTATCTGATTTGCGGTTTTTTTAAAATATAAATAACATCACAATACTCGTCAAAGGCGTTTTCCGAATCTGCACGACCACCTCTAAAGCTCGCAGCTTGCTGCGGGGTTGTTCATTAAAGGGGTCCAAGGCTGCCTTCCTGCTTGCCTTTCTGTCTCTGGCAGTAAGCCTCTTCGATTAACTCTACAAGGTGCAGCACCGGCCGGTCGGTTATCTGCCGGCCAAGCTGTAGCATGCATCCAGGGCATGAAGTGACCACTGCCTCAGCCTGTGTGTCTATAAGTTTTTGTGCGCTTTTCCGCATAAGACTCTGCGATATCTTCTTGTATGAAACACAGAAGACCCCTCCAAAACCGCAGCATTCCGAAGCGCCTGCATCCAGAAGTTCAAAGCCGGCTTTTTTGATTATCTCCCGCGGTTCTTTCTTAATTCCCATACCATGAGAAAGGTGGCAGGGGTCATGATAGACAGCGGTCTTGCCGATCTGTTCTGTAAAGTCGAACTTGTCCGCAAAGAAAGCTGAGATATCCATGGCTTTTTCAAGGCCATGACCGATCAGCTTAGGATATTCCGACTTTAAGGTGAGACTGCATGTGGGGCAGAGACTCAGTACCGCTTCTACTTTGAGTTTGCTGAAGATATGATAATTTTGCCTTGCAAGGGCGGCTGCCTCTTCCTCAAGCCCGAGCGCCCGGAGCGGACTGCCGCAGCAGGTTTCACCTTTGGGCAGTATGACTTCGTAGCCGATGCTCTGCAGAATATTAATGAGTGATTCGCCGAGTGTTGGAAAGAGATAATTAATACTGCAGCCGGTAAAAACGGCAACCCTCCCCTTTTTTTTCCTGACCTTATGGACTTGATCGATATTTCTGAAAGGGGCGTCCTGAAAATCAGGACAAAAAGGGATGACCCCTTTCCTGGCAAGCAAGGGAAGAAATAGACTCTGAGACATCTTCAGGATCCTGAAGCTCATGTCAGGCCATTTGGCCGAGAATCTTGCAAAAGACCTGAGAAGTCGTCTTTTATTGTCGCTTTTTTTAAGAATTGTCCTGCCGTAATATATGGCTTCCGGTATATCAATACCCAAGGGGCAGGCCCTGGCACAGGCGCCGCAGAGAATACAACTGAATATGCGGGCATTCAATGCTTTCGACGGTTTCAGATCGCCTGAAAGGAGGCTTCGTATCAAAACAAGCCGCCCCCGCGCACCCATGCCTTCTGAAGGGTCATTGTCGTATGTCGGACAAGGCGCCTTGCAACCGCCGCAGAGTACGCAATACGAAAGCGCATTAAGGTAATATGATTTATCCATTCGTCAATTGTGTGCTGTATTTTCCCTGCTGCTCTATTATATACAAATGTTGTCAGGAGTTGGTGATAAGGGCAGACTTGAAATTAATTGGAAGTTTCGGGCTTGTGCGCGGTGTCTTTTTCAAGCGTCCTGTTCATACTGCCGCTGATATACCCTTCGAGGTCAAGGGATACAAAACTGAAACCAAGGGCCTTTAAGGCTTCTGTTATGCTTCTTCTGTTTTCAGGCTCCAATAAGATATTCATGTCTTTCTCGCGCACTTCGATCCTTGCGATGTCTCCATGGATTCTTACCCGCAATTCTTCAAACCCGAACCCCCTGAGATACTCCTCTGCCTTCTCCACTTGCCTAAGCCCGGAAATAGTGATCCGGCTGCCATAGGGGAAGCGGGATGAAAGACAGGGGGATGAAGGCCGGTTCCAGGCGGGCAGCCCGAGTTCTTTGGACATCCTGCGGATATCTTTTTTTGAAAAACCGTTTTCGGCAAGAGGACTTCTCACCCTGTATAAGGCTGCCGCCTTCAGGCCGGGTCTGTAATCGCTGAGGTCATCGGTGTTGGTGCCGTCAAAGAGGTGTCTGCAATTTCCATCTTCTGCGATCTCGCGCAATTTCCTAAAAAGCTCTTCCTTGCAGTAAAAGCAGCGCTCAGGGGGGTTGCTGACAAAGGACTCGCTTGAGAGTTCATTGGTATTAATGACGAGATGCTCAACCCCGGTTTCTTTTGCAAAAGATACTGCCTGATTAAAATCTTTTTCAGACATTGTTTCTGAAAAAGCAGTGACAGCCAAAAACCGCATCCCGGAAACAGTCATCGCCTTCAGGAGAAATGAACTGTCAACACCTCCGGAATAGGCGAGCACCGCGGATTCAGCCGAGCGGAGTGAAGATAACAGGCTGTTGAATTTCTGACTGACAGGCTCAGGCATCTCACTGCTCAAAGCGAGGTGACCTCATAATTCTCCTGATGCATCTTGTTGTCGGCGCGTATGATCACCTTTACGCCATACTGTCTTTCGACATCTTCGATGCCGCGCATCTCCTCATCTGAAAGCAGTTCTGCAACCAGGGGATGAGCGGTTATGATAATCTTCGTGCTGCCATGTCTTGCCATTTTTTTGATTGTTCTTAATATCTCATAGCAGAGCGTATCAGGAGACTTCACGAAGCCCTTGCCTTCACAATAGGGACAGGTCGTGCAGAGGGTCCGGCCGAGATTTTCCCTTACCCGCTTTCTGGTCATTTGTATCAGACCAAGCTCTGATATGTGGAGAATGGTATTTTTTGCCCTGTCTTTTTTCATCGCCTCTGTAAAGGCATTGAATACCTTTTCTCTGTTTTCGAGTTTTTCCATATCGATAAAATCAACGATGATGATACCGCCGAGATTGCGCAGCCGTATCTGATAGGCGATCTCTTTCACTGCCTCAAGGTTTGTCTTTAATATTGTGTCTTCGAGGCCTTCTTTGCCGACGAATTTCCCGGTGTTGACGTCAATGACAGTCATTGCCTCTGTCTGGTCTACGACGATATATCCGCCGGACTTCAGCCATACCCTCGTGCCGATAGCGCGGGCTATGTCCAGTTCAATGCCGAAGGCATCGAAGATCGGCTCTGTTTCCTCATACAGCTCGATCTTCTCTGTCAGGTTAGGGAAATAGGCCTTCACAAACTCATAGATCCGGTTGTATTCTTCAACTGAATCTATGACAAACCGCTCCACATGCTGTGTCATGAGGTCACGGACTGACCTGAAAACGAGGTCGAGGTCGCCGTACAGAAGACCCCTGACAGGAACTTTGTTTTTTTTCTTCTCCAGATTCTCCCAGAGTAAGACAAGGAACTCAAGGTCATTTCTTATTTCCTCATCAAGGGAGTTTTCACTTACAGTCCGTATGATGAGGCCGTACCCCGCCGGCCTGATCTCAGAGACAAGCGCCTTGAGTCGTTCACGCTCTTCTTCGTTTGAAATCCTTCTGGATATGCCGACATGGTCAACTCCAGGCATCAAAACAAGATACCTGCCGGGAAGGGTTATATATGATGTCACCCGTGCCCCTTTACTGCCTATCGGGTCTTTGGAAACCTGGACGAGCAATTCCTGGCCTTCCTGCAGGATTTCGTCAATAGACATCTCTAAACGGCCTCTTCTCTGGAGGAAATCCATGGAATCACCACTTTCCTCATCCTCAAAAAGCGGCGCTAATTCATCTTTGCCGGTTTGTATATCACCTACATAAAGAAACGCCGCCTTTTCGAGCCCGATATCAACAAAGGCAGACTGCATTCCCGGCAGTATTTTTACGACCTTCCCTTTATAAATATTGCCGACAAGACTTGCCCCGCGCTTGCGTTCGATATAGAATTCGACTACCTGCCCGCCTTCAAGAAGAGCTACCCTGATTTCCCCCTGTGTAACGTTTATCAGAATTTCGCTGCCCATATCTTTTCTCCTTCTATCGGTTCTTTCCAACCGCCGCTGTGCCGGCCGAACATATGCACCCTTGTAACCTCCAGGTCATCAACAGGAACGCCGAATATTTCGTTGAGGATCTCCGAAAGCTTCACCTTCACCTCTGCAAGATCCCTTAGCGTAACCTGGAAAGTTGTCTCGTCCAATTTCTTAACTTCTTCAACCATATCCTTCATATTAAACAGCCTGCTGTTTCTTTGCGCAGGTATTTCCGTTTTCTCAAAAAACCCTTCGGCAGAAAGACCTGCATTATTTTTTATATCATATACATACCTGTTAATAAAACTGTCAAGCGACTTTTCTTTGCCTGAAATAAAGGCTATTTTGTTTACACGTATGCCGTCGGGCAGGGTATTGTTTAAAAGTTCCACACCTGCTTTGGCATCGAAAGGCGGCAAGAGCTCCACCTCAAGATACTCCCGCAGGCCGGCTATGCCTACCCTGAGCGCAGGACCGAAAGACATAAGCGGAGCTGAATTAAAGCCCCTGGAATATTTAAAAGGGAAAGAGGCCCTTCGCATCGCGCGTATGAGCGCGGTCGTCAGTTCAAGATGGGAGAGGTAGCGGGCATTGCCTGTCTTGGAAAACTCAAGCCTCACTTTTAAGGAAAATGTCTCTGTCTCCGGCTTGTTCTCAGGAGGGGAAGGCTGTTTAGATGGCACGGCGCGAACCATCTCAGTTTCCGTCCCGGCAGGCTTGCAGGTGAGGCCGCAGGCCTGACATTGTTTTCTGCAATCTGCTGTGAATTGACCTGAAAGCGCAGTCTGATATTCTTTCTGAAGATATTGCTTTGTAACTCCGGTATTGATGTTGTCCCACGGCAGCGGCCCTTCCAATGAATATTCCCTGACAGCATAGCCGGGTGCGTCTATGCCGGTCATTTCCATCGCCTGCTTCCACTTGTCAAAAGCAAAGAGATCCGTCCAGGGATCGAGTCTGCACCCCAGAGACCAGGCAGCCTCAATCAATGGTGAAAGGTTTTCATCGCCGCGCGCAAATACGGCCTCGAGCAGGGACATCTCTTCCCGATGGCCTTTATATTGAATGCCGCGACTGAGGAGGCTTTTTCTGAGATAACGGTTCTTTTCTTTCAGAAGTTCCAGGTCATTCTGTCCGAACCACTGAAACGGGGTATGAGGCTTAGGGACGAATGATGAAATACCAATAGAGATCTTTGCAGGCCTGCCGGATATTTTTCTTGATATTTTTATCGCCTTCATGACCATTTCAGGGATAGCCTCTATGTCCTCCTCAGTCTCTGTGGGCAGACCGCTCATGAAATAAAGCTTCAGGTTATGCCACCCTGAACTGAAGAGGGTTTCAAGGGCGCGGAGGTACGTTTCCTCTGTAAAGTCCTTGTTTATTACCGCCCTGAGCCTGTCTGTGCCTGCCTCAGGCGCGATCGTAAAGCCTGATTTTCTGACCACCTTTATCTCCTCGAGCATCTCCCTGTTTACAGAGCCGACCCTTAAGGAGGGGAGGGAAAGGGATATCCTGCGGTCATAGAACCTCCGGTTGAATTCTTTCATAAGATACGGCAGGCAGGAATAATCCCCTGAACTCAGCGAAGTGAAAGAGAGCGTATCATAGCCGGTGTTTGCGAGTGATTTTTCGGCAAGTTCCAGTATTTTCTCAGGAGAACGTTCACGCACCGGCCTGTAGGTCATGCCGGCCTGGCAGAACCTGCAGCCCATAGTGCAGCCACGGGAGATCTCGATATTTATCCTGTCATGGACTATGTTTGTAAAGGGCAGAATCGGGTTGTCCGGGAAAGGCGCGTCTTCAAGAGAGGTGATATACCTGCGGTTTACCACCTTATCTTTCCCTAAGGCCGGGACGTACACACCCTCTATTTTACTCAAACCCTCCAGAAGCGAGGCCTTATTATCCTGTCCTTCGGTTTTCCAGTTGTGGTATACATGCAATATTTCAGGCACAGCCTCCTCTCCGTCACCTATGAGAAATGCGTCTATGAACGCAGCCATAGGAAGGGGATTAACTGTGCATGGCCCGCCTGCAATGACCAATGGAGAGCCTTTTGTATTTAATCTTTCCTCTGCTCTGATCGGTATTCCGCCCAGATGGAGCATGTTCAGGACAGTTGTGTAGGAGAGTTCATACTGAAGACTGAAACCTACTATATCAAAATCGCCCAGCGGCAGCTTTGACTCAAGAGATGAAAGACGCAGGCCTTTGGTCTTCAAGGCCTCTTCAAGGTCTGTCCAGGGCGCAAAGACACGCTCCGCAGAGGCAAACGGGAGGTTGTTTATAATATGGTAAATGACCTTCATTCCGAGATGGGACATGCCTATTTCATAAACATCCGGAAACGCAAGAGCCACCTTTACAAAGGCCTTCTTGTGGACAGAGTTTAGTTCGCTGTTTATATACCTGCCGGGTTTTTGAAAATGCAAATAATTCACTATGTCAAAGATAACACTCTCAAAGATGCTTTGGCAATATCAGTGCCTGCAAGCAAAGATAATTGCGGGAATAAAAAAGGCGGACTAATTTCAAAAGGCTTGACTTCAGGCAAGTTTTACAGCTTTAATATTCAAATGATATTGCTCAGGATTATTTTTATCATACCAGCGCTGCTTTTTGTCTTTGCCTGCTCAGGAAAGGCCCCGGTGAAGACCACTGTGGAGGAGTTCAATGCAGAGACCTCTTTTGAAAAGGCCAACAAACTGATAGACAAGAAGGACTATGAAGAGGCCCGGGCCTTGCTGCTTGAGATCAAAAACAGGGACCTCACCAAAAAATATGCGCCTCTTGCGCAGCTCAGGACCGCTGATGCTTATGTGAAGGAGGGGGAGCCGGAACTTGCTGTGGCCGAATACAGGAGATTTCTCGAAATATACCCTGACCACAGACACGCCTCGTATGCGCAATATCAGATAGCGATGGTATATTTCAACCAGATAGAAAGTCCTGAAAGAGGATATGGCGGCGCTGCAAGGGCGCTTGCTGAATTTGAAAAATTAAAAAGAGATTTCCCCAGAAATCCCTACAAGGACCTGATCGAACTCAGAATAGAAAAATGCAGAAACACTATAGCGGACTATGAATTTCTGGTCGGGGAGTTTTATCTGAAAAACAGGTCTTATAATGCGGCGATCAGCCGCTTTGAGACGCTGCTGAAGAACTTCCCCGATTACAAAAAAGAAGAGAACGTGCTGCTGAAACTCGGGATTGCCTATAGTAAGGCCGGTGAGCCCGAAAAGGCAAAACTGTATCTGGAGCGCCTGATCGGGAAATACCCTAATAGCAGACTTGCTTCTGATGCAAAAAAAGAACTCTCTTCGTTGAATAAAGCTGCCAGGAAATAAATGGATAGCGAGCGATATCCAACGGGGTTAGCGAGCGAATATAATGAAAAAAATTCCTTGCATTAAGATTCCCTGCGGTCTTGCCGGAGGAAATCTTCAATTGCCTGCTCCCATCCAGCATGAATTATTACCCTGCGTTTCTTAATCTCAAAGGGAAAAAGGCGATTGTCGTGGGCGGCGGCAAGGTTGCAGAACGTAAGGCGCTGACACTGATCAGGGCCGGCGCAAATGTCACTGTCATTAGTCCGCAGTTGAGCCTAAGGCTCCAAAAAGAAAAGGAAGCCAACCGCCTAAAGCATAAATCCCGCGCCTACAGGCCAGGCGACCTGAAAGACAGTTTTCTTGTGATTGCTGCTACGGATTCTCCTGAGGTGAATACAAAAGTTGCAGGAGAGGCGCAGTCGCTCCTGAATGTTGTGGATGTTCCCTCGGAGTGTAACTTCATCGCACCATCAATTGTGAAGCGGGGCGCCCTTGTTTTTGCTATATCAACAGGCGGTATAAGTCCTGCGCTTGCAAAGGCCGTCAGGAAAGAGATAGAGAAATTATACGGGACGGTTTTTGCTGATTACCTCGGATTTGTCAAAGCCCTCAGGTCTCGGGCAATGAAGGAGATCACTGATAATAAGGTGCGCGAAAAATTTCTGAAAAGCCTGGCTAAAGAGGAGATATTTAATGCATTGCGGACAAAAGGGCTGGATGATGTTAAAAAGTCCGTGATGGCCGAATTCCAAAAATTAACCCCGTTAGAAATTCCATTGAAATGAGAAAGAACCAAATTATTGACATATGAAAGCGGCAGCTTCGGTTGGAATTGCCGAAGCTGCCGTAAATTGATTAAATAGTGACAGTCAGTATCTTCTGGACGATATCAGGATGGGTTGCAATCAAGCGCAATTCGTCGTCTGTCAGTGGTTTCTGTGTGTGCAGATTTGCGTACTGAACGAGTTCCAGTATTGTCCTTGCTTCATTATCATCGTGAAAATGTATCCCCAGGTTGTCATAGACGTGCCTGAAACCTTTCAGCCCGCCGTATTCCCCGGTGGTGATAATCCGTCCTGTTTCAAGGAGTTCGGGTTCGCCCCTGCCGACATCTTCAGGGTCGTACAGTTCATAGTTTCTCCTGTCTTTGAGCGCTCCGTCGGCATGGATGCCGGATTCATGAGCAAAGGCATTTGAGCCGACGCCCGGCTGATTGATCGGTATCGGCAGGCCGAAGGCATATGAGGCATACCGTGCGATTTTCCATGATTTTTTCAGGTCAATATTCTCATCGAAATGCACTTTTTGGCTTAATCCGTGTGAGAACCTGAGCGCAAGAATGGTCGAGACAAGATCACAGTTGCCGCAACGTTCTCCATATCCGTTTAACGTTGTATTAATATAACAGTCAACTCCAGCCTCGATCGCGCCCTGGGCTCCGGCACATGACACTGCCTCTGCCATTCCCAGATCATTGTGACAATGCATCTCAAGCGGGAACTTTGTTGCAAAGGCCAATGCCTTAATTCTTTCATAGATTGTTATAGGGTCATCTGCTCCGAGAGTGTCGCAGTATCTGAACCGGTCTGCGCCGGCCTCTTTTCCGGCAAGCACAAAGTCTATCAGCCTTTCCAGTTCAGTCCTTGAGGCGTCTTCAGCATTTATCCCGACGGTTTCAGCGCCGAGTTCTTTAGCTGTACGCACTGCCTCTGCCATTGATTTAACTATATCCTTCCATGACTTTTTCCCCTGAAATTTGCCCTGTATCATGATTTCTGATGTTGACATGGAGATATTGAGATGTTTTATGTCAGGGCAGTTCTTAAATGCGAGTTCCACATCGTCTTTTACCGCCCTGCACCAGCCTTCGAGGTGGAGTTTTTTAATAGCGCCCACTTTTGCAAGTTCAAGATTGGCGTTAATGTAGTTGACTTCATGTTTCAGAGTCGGGAACCCTATTTCACTCTGAAACACTCCCATCTGATCAAGATAGAGATTGAGCATGGTTTTCGCAAGTTTGGGAAGAAGAATGCGTGACGTCTGTACCCCATCCCTGTTTGTAACGTCGATAAAATATACTTTAGCTGCCATAAGTCCTCACTTTTTATGTTTTTTTGTTAATTTAATTAATAACATAAAATTGACAAATAATACAATCTATTAAAACCTAAAAACGGCAGTCAGCCACGGATTTTCGCGGATCTGCACTGATTTTTCAAAGACTTGCAAGAATTTCATATTTCACCTGCAAGGTGTAATATGAAATAGACATAAGTTTTTGTTCGCTTAAAAGCGCCTACTGTTGGTTATCTGTGTTTATCTGCGCGCCTACTTTTGGTTATCTGTGGCCAAATGCTTTTTTTAGGATAAAGGACTGGAAAAGATAACAATACTCTGTTAAAATTAAATCCGAATTTCAGGAGGATGAATTATGGATTTAAAAGATCAGGTGGTTTTGGTGACGGGTGGAGCAAGGGGGATAGGCAAGGCTATTGCGGAGAATTTTGCAGGAAAGGGTGCGCATCTGGTAATTGCCGACATATCTCCGGGCAGCGCAGAGGAGACTGCCAAAGAAATTTCAGCAACAACCGGGGGCAGGACATTGGCCTTGGGTCTTGATGTTTCAAAAGCAGAAGAGGTGACCTCTGCCTTTGAAAAGATATTAAAAGAATTCGGGCGGTTGGATGTTGCAATAAATAATGCAGGAATAACGAGAGACGGGCTTATCCTGCGGATGAAGGAGGAGGACTGGGACGCGGTCATAAACATCAATCTCAAAGGAGTATTTCTCTGCTCTAAAGAGGCTGTTAAATTAATGGTAAAGCAGCGCTACGGCAGGATTATAAATATTGCTTCTGTTGTTGCTTTTATGGGAAATCCTGGACAGGCGAATTACAGCGCTTCAAAGGCCGGCATTGTAGGTCTCACAAAAACAATCGCAAAAGAGTATGCGAGCAGGGGAATAACCGCCAATGCTGTTGCCCCCGGCTTTATCGCGACTGCCATGACAGAAGCTTTACCTGACAATATCAGGCAAGAAATGTTAAAATCCATACCTGTCGGAACATTCGGCTCTGTTGAGGATGTTGCAAACGCAGTTGCCTTTCTCGCCTCGCCTGATAATGGATATATAACCGGGCAGGTGATACACGTCAACGGCGGTATGTACATGTAGCAAAAAGAATTAAGAATTAAGATAACGCCCCCTCTAATCCCCCTCTTAATCCCGAAAGCTTTCGGGAAAGAGGGGGAAGGGGAAGTTAAGAGTTAAGAGGTGAAAATTAAAAATTGGAGGTAAGTAAATGATTGATGAAAAAGTAAAGGAAATTATAGCAAAACAGTTGGGAGTGAATGCGGCTGATGTGACGCTGGAGGCATCGTTTGTCGAAGACCTTGGAGCAGACTCGCTTGATACCGTAGAGCTTGTTATGGCCTTTGAAGAGACATTTAATGTGGAAATACCTGATGAAGACGCAGAAAAAATAACAAGGGTCAAAGACGCCATAGAATATATAAAAAACAAGCAGGCTTAATGGAAAAAAGAAGGGTTGTTGTTACTGGTTTGGGGCTTATAACCCCCCTTGGCATTGGTGTTGAGAAAAGCTGGGATGCGCTTGTCAGCGGCAAATCCGGCATAAGGAAAATAACCCATTTTGATGCATCTGATTTTCCTACCCAGGTGGCAGGGGAAGTGGAGGGCTTCAACCCGGAAGACTATATTGAAGCAAAGGAAATCAAAAAAATGGACCGTTTTATCCATTTCGGCATCGCTGCTGCGACTATGGCAATGGATGATTCAGGATTAAAGATTGACGAAAGCAATGCCGGCCGGGTGGGTGTTATTGTTGGAGCAGGCATGGGGGGGTTGCCTGCTATTGAGCATTATCATTCGGTTTTGCTCGAAAAGGGACCACGGAGAATAACACCTTTTTTTATCCCCATGGTGATCATTAACCTGGCGGCAGGTCAGATATCAATCAAACTTGGGGCAAAAGGCCCCAATTCTTCACCAGTAACCGCATGTGCGACCGGCAGCCATGCAATAGGAGACGCCTTCAAGATTATACAGCGGGGTGATGCCGACGCGATGATAGCAGGTGGTACCGAGTCGGTAATAACACCCATGGGAATAGGCGGTTTTAACGCGATGAAGGCGCTTTCGACCAGGAATGATGAGCCTGAAAGGGCCAGCAGGCCATTTGATAAAGACAGGGATGGCTTTGTAATGGGCGAGGGGGCAGGCATTCTGGTACTGGAAGAATTGGACCATGCTGTCAGGCGCAATGCCAGGATTTACGCTGAACTTACAGGATACGGTCTTACCGGGGACGCTTATCATATCACTTCGCCTGCCCCGGGGGGAGAAGGCGCTGTAAGATGCATGAATATGGCCTTAAAAGATGCTGAGACAGACCCGGCTGAAGTTGATTATATTAATGCACACGGCACATCGACAAAGCACGGAGATGAGCTTGAGACCAGCGCTATCAAAACAGTATTCGGCGATCATGCATATAAGCTTGCGGTCAGTTCCACAAAATCCATGACAGGCCATCTTCTCGGAGCGGCCGGCGGGGTGGAAGCTGTTATAAGTGTATTGAGCATTGATAAGAGGACAATTCCGCCGACTGTCAACCTTGATAGCCCTGACCCTGAATGTGATCTTGATTATGTACCTCATAAAGCAAGAGAGCTTGAGGTGAAAATAGCTTTATCCAACTCTTTTGGATTTGGCGGGACAAACGCCTGCCTGCTTTTTAAAAAAATAGAAAATTGACTGCATCAAACGGAACTCTGAATATAGCGGGCATAACTGAAAGCCTCGGCTACGAATTCAAAAACAGGATACTTCTCAAAGAGGCGCTGACCCATAAATCGTATTATCACGAAAACAGGGAGGCCGCTCCTTCAAATAATGAAAGACTTGAATTTCTCGGGGATGCGGTTATTGGCCTTATCATCGTAGAGTATCTTTTTCTGCAGGAAAAACAGTATCCCGAATCCGTGCTCGCAAAGCTTAAATCATATCTTGTCAGCGAGGTGGTGCTTGCCGATATCGCAGCTTCAATATCCCTGGGGAAATATCTTTTGCTCGGCAAGGGTGAAGAAGCAACAGGTGGGAGGGACAAGAAATCGATACTTGCCGATTCTCTGGAAGCGCTTATAGGAGCTGTTTATATTGATTCTGATTACGAAAAGACAAAAAGCATTGTCCTGGATTTTTTCAGGGAGAAAATCAACAGCGCGATTGAATCAGGAGAGTTTTTTGATTATAAAACAGAGCTTCAGGAAAAAACCCAGCTTCTCTATGGAACGCTGCCTGAATACAGGGTCATACGGCAACAGGGGGAGGAGCATAAAAGAATATTTACCGTTGCGGTATATATCAACGGCGAAAAATTGGGGATCGCCTCAGGGCGCAGGAAAAAAGAGGCGGAGACCCTTGCTGCAAAACTGGCCATTGCAGAGATTGGCTGATGCGTTTACCGGTAGTTTGAAAAATCTATATGAATGCCCAGATCTTTTTCGCGTAATAGCTTCATAATTGCCTGCAGGTCGTCGATTTTTTTGGCCTTCAGTCTGACCTGGTCTTTTTGTATTTCTGCCTGGACTTTCATCTTGGTTTCTTTGATAATTTTGGTTATTTCCTTTGATTTTTCAACAGGAATGCCCTGTTGAAGTGTTATTAGCTGTCTGGCTGTGCCACCTGAAGCCTGTTCAACCTTGCCATATTGGAGCGCCTTGAGCGATATGCCTCTTTTTACCAGCTTTGTCTGGAGGATATCAAGGACGGTCTTCAGCTTCAGGTCATCATCGGAAATAACTGTTATTTCATGTTTGTCTTTATTCAGTTCAAGGCTGCTTTTACTGCCTTTGAAATCAAATCTCTGAGATATTTCCTTCATCGCCTGCTGAACTGCGTTAAGGACTTCCTGAAAATTTACTTTACTCACAATATCACAGGAATGTTCATCAGCCATATGTTCCCTCCATAAATACGTTAATCAAGAGAATTCCTCGATGCTCTGCATCGGGGTTTTCTGAAATTCCTCCACCTTGAGGGGGGAGGTTAGGAGGGGGTGATTGGCTCCGTTTTTCACCCTCCCCTTTATCCCCTCCCCTCAATGGAGGGGAAATAATCAGATACCTCGTCCCGAAAGCCTTCGGGACTGCGGGGTTGTTCATTGTTTTTACCAAAAAGCCGGTTATTCAGCCGGCTTATCTTTCAGGGCATCTGCATGTCTATTCTCTTCAGGTTCCGGTTTGCAGACAGGACAGAATAGTTCCCCCAGCTCCAGAGGGCAAATATGTCCTCATTCCGGACAACAGATACATGTGTTAAAAGGTTCTTTACAGACCTGGCACTTTTCCATAGGAAATTATACCTCTTTGAAAACTGTTACTTCAAGTTATGCTATACTTAGAGTCTGTGTATAAATTAAGAAGTTGTCATCCTCATTATCTGTTCAGGAATATTATGAATGTTTAAGACAAAACTTGTTTACAGGCTTATCACTATTTTTATAGTTTTTGCCCTGATGATAGTCATCTCCTTTTCATTTACCCTTATCAGGCAGGTCCAGAATCTGATTTCCGAGGAAGAAAAGATTCTGGAGACGTATAAAAAAGATACAGCTTTGGACACTTATGAAAAGGAAATAGATGTCCATAAGGAAATTATTCCCAAACTGATTGAGAATATGATCCCTTATATTTTTTATATTCTGGCCCTGGCATTTTTATTGTCTGTCTTTTTCTCGCGTAAAATCATCTTGTCCCTGAAAGAATTACAAAAGGGCGCCAGGGCGGTGAGGGACGGGGACCTTGCTGTAAAGCTTGACGTCATCTCGAATGACGAACTCGGCGATGTCATAAAAATGTTTAATGAAATGGCTGTGTCTCTGAACAAAACAACCTTGGAACTGAAGCAGAAAGACACTTACATCAACGCCATGCTCGACCCCCTCTGGGTTGTCGATGAAAAGGATTTCATTGTTGACATTAATCCTGCTTTCACAAGACTTTTCGGACATGCAAGAGAAGAGACAATAGGGACTTCAATCTATGATTATTTTGATGATAAAAATGCGGAGATATTGCAGAGACAACTGAAAGAGAGGGAAAAAGGCATTTCCTCGATTTACGAAATCAGTATCTTTGCAAAAGACGGCAGCCAGATACCTGTGCTCATCAGCGGCTCGCCTGTCTATTCCGGAGAGAAGATAACGGGGAAAATAGGCATTTTAAAGGACTTCAGGGAACAGGCGAAGCTCAGAAATGAATTGCAGTGGTCGAGGGATTATACCGAGAATGTTATAGACAGCATTGATGAGGAAATTATCGTTATTGATAAGGATTACCGGATCGCAAAGGCTAATAAATCCGCCTTAAAGAAAATGGATTCGGATATGCCCGGAAAGTTTTGTTACGCAATGACTTATAAAATGGGTAAGCCGTGCTGGATAGAGGGCAATGAATGTCCGGCGCAGATTGTGTTTGTGACAGGAGAAAATCACAGGACATCTTACCAGCATATGGATTCTTCCGGGAAAAAATACTTCCATGAGATTACGGCAAGTCCTATCAAGGATGCCTCAGGAAACGTTATCCAGGTGATCGAGGTCATCAGAGATATTACAGACAGGATAAGACATGAGGAAGAGCTTACTAATAAGAACAGGGAACTGGTTACGCTGAACAGTATTTCCAGGCTTCTCAGCAGGTCTCTCAGGTCTGATGAGATATCCACGCAGGTGCTGGACAAGATGATCGGGATGTTAGGGATGGATGGGGGAGGGATCTTCTTTATCGATGACGCTTTGAAAGAAATGGTATGCAGATATCATAAAGGGATCTCGGATGAATATGTAAAAATGCTGGCGAATACGCATAGGGGGGAGGACATATCGGGCAGGGTTGCCGTCACCGGCCGGATCATGACGACATCAGATATTTCTAAAGATCAAAGGATGAAAAATTCCATGCTCAGGCACTCCGGAATTCAGGGATATTGCTGTATCCCGATTAAGGGCAAAGAGCGTGTTATCGGGGTATTCTGTCTGTTCAGCTTCAAACCCCATGTCTTTACGCCGGAAGAGGAAAATATCCTGAGTTCAATCGGTGAGATGACGGGAATAGCAGTGGAGAACCTGAGGCTGTATGAGAAAATGCGGGAGTTATACGAAGTTCAGAGGAAAAGGCGTGACGATGAACATGCCCAGTTGCTTTCTCTTTCGACTAAATTAGGGGCTGCAACTGATTTGAAGGATATTATAGACAGTGTTCTCGATGTAATCAGGAATTATTTTAGCGCGGACTTTATCTGGCTGCTGGTTAATGATGCCGCAGGTTTAACGCTGAATTCATCCGTAAAAGCATTGCAAAGGGATTATGAGTTGATCTATCACTCTCACGTGAGTTCAATAGAGCGGCATGCAATAAATGAAAGAGAGCCTGTTATGATTTCCGATATGGAATCGGAAAAGGCGTTTTATCTTGATCCTGAATTAGCCGGAAGGCATTATAAGTCAATGGTGGCAATTCCCATGTTTATCGGCAGAAAGCCTGTCGGTGTTTTTTCGATGTATTATACAGGCGCCAGAAATTTCCGCGAGGAGGAACTGCATTTTCTGGAAATAATCGGAAACATACTTGCCGTGTCCCTTGAACGGGCTGATTATTATGTAAAGGCCATACACGAAAAGGAGCTTTCCAATACGATCCTCCAGAGTGCGGCAGACGGCATAATAACTGTGGATGCCAACGGAAAGATAATATCCGTTAATAAAGCCTTTGAGAAAATGACCGGATTTCTGCCGGAAAATATTATCGGCTTGCCGGTTTGGGATGTGTTTCAGTTCCGGCAAGAAAATGAGGCTTTCAGATTGTTGCTCGAAAAAAGTTTTGAGACTGCGCTTACCGGAAAACCGGTGAAAACGGAGGGGATACTGACAACGCTCTACGGAAATCAAATCTCGGTGTTGATAAGCAGTGATCCCATACAGAATGCGGATGGAAAGGTAACCGGCGTGGTGAACCTTCTGAGGGACATAAGCAGGGAAAAGGAGATAGACAGGATGAAGACCGAACTCGTCAGATCCGTATCCCATGAGTTCCGCACCCCGCTTTCTGCAATCGTCGGCATGACAGAAATGATCTTAAACGGTGATATTGAAGAGGAGAAGATAACAAAATATCTCAATGTCATAAAGAGTGAGGGACTAAGGCTTTCGAAGATGGTATCGGAATTGCTAAGTATAGCGCGGATTGAATCCGGCAAAGAGAGCCTCAGGCTGAGTACAATTGATGTAAATACCCTGATGCGGACAATTCTGGAGGCCTTCACATCGCAAATCGCGGCAAAAGAGGCCGATATCCGCTATAGAGTGAACGGAGCCCCTTTTTTTGTGGGAGATGAGGAAAAGATGAGGCAGCTTATGTTTAACATACTTGATAATGCGTTAACTTTTTCTGATAATAAATGTATTATAGAAATAGAGGCCCACAGAAAACAGGATAGCATGGAGATAATAATTTCAGATAACGGGTGGGGCATACCTGAAGAAGATATCCCTTATATTACGGAAAGTTTTTACCGGGGAAAGCAGGGGAGAAAAACCAAGGGAACAGGGCTTGGGCTCTCCCTGTGCAATGAAATCATCAAGATGCATGGAGGCGCGATGGAAATCAGAAGTAAAGAAGGCGAAGGGACCGGAATAACTTTGAACATCCCCTGCAGGGAGACGCCATGAGAAAGGTGATTGTTGTTGATGACGAACCGTTTATCCTTATGATGATAGAAGATAAACTGAAGAAGGCGAAAATTGAGGTAATAACGCTGAGAGAGAGCAGGAATGCGTTAGAGATAATAAAAAAAGAAAAGCCGGACCTGATAATTCTTGACTGGATGATGCCTGAGTTGAGCGGGATCGAGCTCTGCAAACAGATCAGGAATGATTCTGATAGTTCAGATATCCCCATCTTTATGCTTACGGCAAAAGGCCAGGATTCCGACGAGCAGCTCGGCCTGCAGTGCGGAGTAACAAGATATATAACAAAGCCTTTCAGTCCAAAATCACTCCTTGAGATTGTGCAGGAAACGATTGGAACCGAATAATCTTCAAAACGACTTGTCTCTTGCCGTGCAGGAACTCGCGGGAACTTATGAAGAACTGTCCCTGCTGTATAGAATCTCGGAGATTTATTCGACTCACAGTATTGATGAAATATGCTCGAAGATAGTGCGCGAGGCTGTTTCTGCTATCGGAGTAAAAACAGCTGTCGTGCTTTTTCTTGATGAGAAGAATGAAACCCTTTATACAAAGGCGTATGAAGGGCAATGGGACAGCAAACGGCAGTTTGCCAGAGACGACGGTATTATATGGAAATCGATAAGAACTAAAAAACCCGCGGCTTTCTGCAAGATTCATGAGACCGAATACCGGGACTATATCCCTAATATAAATTCCTTGATGGTATGTCCGATTCTGGGGAAGACACAGGCTGTCGGAGCTATTGTTGTAGCGGACAAGGAATTTTGCGGAGAATTTTATTCAAAAGACTCCAAGCTGCTTATGGCTATATCAAGCCAGGCAGGGCTGGCAATAGAAAATGCCTTTCTTTATGCAGAGCTCGAAACGCTGCTCGTAGGCTCGATAAGATGTCTGGTGAAAGCGCTTGAGGCCACGTCATACTGGACAGCCGGCCATACCGAACGTGTAACAGAGTACGCCATGGGTATCGGACAGCTCATGAATCTTGACAGTGACACCTTAGACAAACTTAAAGTGTGTTCGCTTCTGCATGATATTGGCAAGATCGCAACCCCGAAAGAAATACTGAATAAAGATGAAAGGCTGAATGAAGGCGAATGGATAGAGATAAAAAAACACCCTGTGGTCGGCGCGGAAATACTTGGAGAACTGAAACAGTTCAAAGACGTAATTCTCGGTATAAAGTATCATCATGAGCACTGGGACGGACGCAAAGGGCTATTCGGGTTAAAGCGCGATGAGATCCCGCTTATGGCCAGGATCCTTTCTGTCGCGGACACCTTTGACGCCCTTACTTCCGACAGACCCTACAGACCGAGAAACTCGAAAGAGGACGCCATTAAAGAGATCGTGAGATGCTCCGGCACACAGTTTGACCCGGCTGTTGTTGCAGTCTTCGTGAAATGGGCTGACGCTTAGCCTACAACGTCGAGTTCTCTGATCCTTAGGGACACTCCGAGGTCTTTTGCTATTGCCCTGCATTTAGCTATATCCACGCCTTTCATGTTCACTACCGTAACATGGACTTCGGGAATTACTTCCCTGGCCTGTCTGGTGAACTTTATGATCTCATTGAAGGCGTCTTCATAAGCAGGTTTGCAGATTTTGTTGTAAGTCTCTTTATCATGGGCGTCAAGGCTTATCGATATACTGTCTATAATCCCTCTTAATTCAGGGACAACATTTCTTTTATGAATAAGATTTGCATGGCCGTTGGTATTGATCCTTACGCGGCCTCCCAGCTCTTTTACCCAACCGGCTATATTCTTAACAGTCTCGAGCCGCTGCAACGGCTCACCGTAACCGCAGAATACGATCTCCCTGAATTTTTTCGGGTCGCCTATCGCGTTCTTTATTTCTTCCTCTGAGGGTTCATGGCTAAGCCTAAGCCTGTGTCCCTTCACATAGTCTGAGCGAAATTTCACGCAGAAAGAGCATTTGTTCGTGCAACGGTTGGTGATATTAAGATAAAGACTGTCCCTTATTTTATACGCTATTTCAGCGGCTTCGGAGATGGAGCCGAATCCGAAGAGGCGTTTTGCATTCAGCGTGGTTATCCGCGCCATGTCCTCGAGGCTGAGACCCCGCAAATCAGCGATCTGCTTTAAGGTGTGTAAAATATATGCAGGTTCGTTGCGCCTGCCCCTGAACGGTTCAGGAGACAGATATGGCGCATCTGTTTCGACGAGCAGGTAATCATCAGGTATCGTTGCGGCTATCTCTTTTAACTCTTTTGCTTTTTTGAAGGTTACCGGGCCTGCGATGGATATATAAAAACCCATAGACATGACCTCTTCGGCCATTTCCCTGTTCCCCGAAAAACAATGCAGCACTCCCGTAGTCATTCCGGATTTGCGCAATATTTCAAGGGTATCTCTTTGTGCCTCCCTGCTGTGTATTATTACCGGCAGATCAGCTTCTCCAGCCAGCCGGAGATGCTTTTCGAAGACCTCTTTTTGCACTTCGCGCGGAGAGTGGTCATAATGATAGTCAAGGCCGGTTTCCCCTATGGCAACGACCTTACCCCCCCGTTGCCCCCCCTTGCCAAGGGGTGTTGCCCATTCCTTTAGCTGTCTGTATATATCGTCTGAAAAATCCTTTGCATCATGCGGGTGTATGCCTATGGAAGCATAGATAAAGTCATATTCTCCGGAGAGTTTCATCGCCCTGACAGTTCCCTCAAGGTCGGACCCTACGGTGATCATTGCTTCAATCCCAGCTTTTTTTGCGCGCTCGAGCACCTCTGCCCGGTCATCGTCGAATTCTTTCATGTCCAGATGGCAGTGGGTATCGATTAAAGAAAGTGATGAGTGATGAGTGATGAGTGATGAGTCTTTATGTTTTAACCCATTACCCATTACCCATCACCCATTACGGTCTTTTTATGCACCGAATTTTTTCAATCTTTTTGCATGTGCAAGGGCAAGGGGCATAAGTTTAACGGTCTTGAAGATTCCCAATTCGCCTTTATGGCATTCCCTTTCGCTGAAGGCATTGCATAGGCCTCCGAGTACATAGGGGGATTTCAGCAGCGCCGGCACCGGATGCCAGCTGTGACTTTTCATAAGCGCCGGAGTAGAATGGTCTCCTGTTATGATAAGGACATCGGTATTAAGATCGAGGATTCTGGGAAGCAATTCGTCGAATTTGCTGATCTGTGCAGCCTTTTCAGCAAAATTGCCGTCTTCACCGTAAGAGTCAATCTTTTTCACATGGAGGAAGAAAAAATCATAATCGTCATAGTTTTTCTCGAGGAAGTCTATCTCGTCTGAAACAGCGCCTTTGACCTCAGCGGCATCCATACCTACAAGCTTTGCAAGACCTCCATACATCGGATATGTCGCGATTGCCAGAGCCTTTAATCCATAGGTTTCCTGAAAGGTCGGCAGATCGGGTTTGATCGAAAACCCTCTCATTACTATGTAATTCGCCTGTTTTTCGTTCTTCAGGATTTCGTGAGCAGTGTTGATTAATTTTTCAGCCACCCTTGATACCCTTTCCGCGTTCTTCGACAGAGGGGTGGGATATAACGGCGCTTTTCCTTCGAGTTGGGGGTCTGTATCTTCTATCGCAGCAGCGTCAGGCTCAAGGGGTTCCGGAAAACGCAGAAGGACCACAAACCTGTGTTCCATGCCGGGAGCGAAGATAAGTTCCGCCTCATCTATGGTTTTAATCTCAGCCTGGAGTTTTTCCGTAAGTTTTCTGCTCTGCTCAGTCGGAATCCTTTCTGCTCTCCTGTCAACGATCAGGCCGTCTCTGATCGTCGCATAGTTGCATCTGACCGCTATGTCCGTACTCCTGACCTCGAGTTTAAGACCAAGGGCCTCCAGAATCCCCCTGCCTATCCGGCATTCTATCGGGTCATAGCCGAAGAGGCCAAAATGTCCGGGCCCGCTCCCCGGAGTAATTCCGATATCAACAGGTATATGCAGGCCGCAGGCGGATTCTTTTGCCAGTGCGTCAAGATTTGGAGTATCGGCTGTTTCGAGTTCTGTCCTGCCGTTGACAGGCAAGCCGCCGAGACCGTCAAGGACAACGAGGATTATTTTGGAACTGTTTTTCTGAATCAGGTTTTTGATTAAATTTTGCATGGTTATGAATAGTACTGTAAAGAAGAAAAACTTTTCAATATTACTCAGAAATATTTCAAGAAAAATTGAACAATATAGGTCAATGAGACATAGAGGATAAGGGAGCCGAGCATTATTTTTATTAATTTCTGGGGCATAAACTTTTGAAACCGTGCCCCGAGATACATGCCGGCAAAACCCCCGAGGCCGAAGAGAAATCCCAGGAGCCAGTCAGGTGATGTTGCCAGGCCTTCTTTTGCCGGTATGAGGCTGTAAAAAACAAGCCCTGCTATGGAGGTCAGAAAAGTGCCCATGAGCGCGGCTCCTGCTACGGTATAGACAGGGAGATGGAATACCGCAACACAAAAAGGGGCGATAATAGCGCCGCCGCCGATTCCGTATGTGCCGCCGATTATGCCTACAATCAATGCGAGCATGAACATGGGGAAGGTGTTGTATGAAAATGTTTCTCCCCAGAATTCATATGCAACTTTTTTCAGGGAAAATGACAAAGTCTTGACCACTGCTTCAGGAGGCAGCCCGGCAGCGACCTTTGCCTGCCGGCTATTTTTTATTTGGGCGCTTCTTTGTTTGAATTTTTCGTCAAGGCTGTTCATCTTTGATTTTCCTGCCGCAGCCTTGCCGGTGACTTCATAAAGCAGCCGTACTCCGATATACATAAGAACACAGCCTGCAAAGAGTTTGAAAGCCCCAGGCTCAGGAAGGTAGAGAATGCGGACATAGTAGCCGATAAATACTCCCGGCAGAGTGCCGAGTATTACGACTATTGTAAGCGGCCAGGCCATCCTTCCTTCTTTCATATAGCGATAGACACCGCTTGGGATGGCTACTATGTTATACAGGAAATTCGTGGAGCTGACAGCGGGGCTTGTGAAATGCAGAAAGCTCATCTGAAACGGCAGAAGCAGGAACGCCCCGGAGACGCCGCCCATAGAGGTGAAAAAAGAAATTATAAAAGCAACGAGAGGGGGGATGAAGATATACGTTTCTACTCCGGATACCGGAAACAGCAGGTAAAAGAGATCCATCTTAATTCCCCTGACGATCAGCATTAAAGAACAGCAGTCATTTATTACCACAGGACGGTGGCATTTTGCAAGAAGTTATTACAGGGAGGGTGTGCGACAAATTTATGGGTAACATGCGTAAATTTATTGTTTCTCGTAGGGGCGAGGTCTCCTCGCCCATGTATCCATGCCCATGCCCTCGCCCAAAAACCAGGGCGGGGATACCCCGCCCCTACATAATTTACCCAC
>CAMTXX010000075.1:0-11221 GCA_947085825.1 uncultured Nitrospira sp.
TTGAACCCTCCGTTGGCTTCCCTGTACTTAACAATCCTCTCTGCCGTAATTGTTCCTATACCCGGCAACTTCATGAGTTCTTCTACAGCAGCATTGTTTATATCTATCTTTTCTCCTCCATAAACAATAAAGGGAACAATCAATAATACTGCCAGAGATAATACCAATACCTTCTTCATGGTTGCCCTCCTATCTTCTTTCTTATTTTTTCAACATATTCCATAAAAAACGCTAAAAATATCCCTGCGAAGAGGCTTGTAATGCCTGCGAGGGCTATATTCTTCTTTATATTTGGTTTGACTGGATTTTTTAGAATATAAGGTTTTTCTATCATTTCAACACCCTTTGGGTCTATTAAGAGCCTGGTCTATTGCAAGCCTTTCAATCTTTAAATCTGAAACCCTTTTTTCAAGTTCAATCGGGTTAAATCCCACAGGAATAAGTCTGCCGCTTTCCAATAGTTTTTTATATGTCCTCGTTAGTTCAATTGAGTCTTCTATCACCTTGTTAATTTCCTCTGACTGCATAAGGAGTCTTTGTCTTTCTTCTTCAACAGGACGGTTTATAATAGAAAGGTTATTCAAATATCCGACAAACTCTGTCATTGCAGAAGGTATGGCATCTGTATTTTTTGTCTCGATAATCAACTTAAGTTTGTCTGTAGAATCTCTGAGGACAGTTAATTTGATGTCAGTTATTAAATGTTGAGTTGTTGGTAAAAACTTTTTTATTTTTTCTGCATCAATCTTGCCAATAACACCAAGCAGTTCTTTTGCTGTTAGTGCGGGCAGTTTCAGCACAACCTCTCCCCTGTATATTTGGGGCATTAGAAGACTTATTACCGTTGACGCAAGGACAGCGGCAAGAAACAATCCTATGATGAGGGATTTTCTTTTTACTATTACCTTCCAGTAATCATAGAGGTTAATCTCGTCTTCATAAGCTGCCGTGCCTTTATTCTGAGTTTCCATGAAGCCTCCTTATGCAATGAATTCACGATAATTATCTTTGCTGATTACCTGATAAGAGCCGTTATACACTGTCAGCCATTCCTTTGGGGGAACGGTTTTACTTTTTGTCCACTTCATCTCAAAACCGTAAATATGCCCTCCCCTCTCTTCAACAAAATCTATTTCCTTGCGGTCATATGTCCGCCAAAAATAATTACTAGCAGAAATTGATAAATATTCCTGTTTCTTCAGTCTTTCCATGATGATATAGTTCTCCCACAGCATTCCGACATCATCCCGCAATTCAAGCAGATTAAAGTTGTTGATTAGGGCATTTCTAATGCCGTTGTCAAGAAAGTAATATCGGGAATTTTTAGTAATCTCTTTTCTAAGGTTGCGGCTGAAACCGTTTAATTTATATGTAACAAAGGTTTTTTCAAGCAAATCCAGATAATGCTCAACCGTATTTTTGCTCATGCCGAGTTGGGTTCCAAGTTCATTGTAAGAAACCTCCTTCCCAATCTGAAAGGCCAGTAACTGCAATAGTCTGATGATTTTACCTGAGTGCTTTATCCCTTCCAGTTCAAGGATATCCTTGTACAAATAAGAACTGACTATTTCTTTTAAATACATCTCTTTCTGCCTGTTATCATGCATCAGAATTATTTCAGGATAAGAACCATATATAAGCCTGTTTTCCAGATTTGCATCTGTTTGAGCCCTGTTTTCCAACTGTTGAAGTTCAAGTTGAGCAATGGGGAAGAGTTTAAGGGTATATTTTCTGCCGGTTAAAGGCTCTCCGATATCCTGTGCTAAATCAAATGATGATGAGCCTGTTGCCACTATTTGTATATCTTTCATATGGTCAACTATCAGTTTTAGATTAACCCCTATTTTATTGATCTTTTGCGCCTCATCAATCACCAACAACTGATTGCTGCCTACAAATGAGAGCAATTTCTCAATTGATTGACTGCTCAAATAAGATTGAACATTGATATCTTCTCCTGTTACAAAAAGATATCGCAAGGTTATATCTTTCAAAAATTGGGTTAAAAGAGTAGTCTTGCCGCACCTGCGTGGACCATAGATAATAATGACTTTTTTAGGCTGAAGCATCCTTTTTAAGTTATCTAATTGCTTTTGCGGTATGTACATTTACTTAATTTCTGTCAGTTTAGTGACTATATTGTATATAATTTAGTCAACCATATCAACAGGTGTGACCCAAGAAAACATGCACCCCCTGTCACCAATATTATTTTTCTCATCATTCACCAACTCCTATCTGATAATACTCAAAACCTAACGCGTTAAGTTTTTCTCTGTTATACTGATTCCTTCCGTCAAAAATTATTTTATTCTTCAGACGTCTTGCCATCTCATCAAAGTCCGGGCTCCTGAACTCCTTCCATTCCGTAACAAGCAGCAATGCGTCAGCGCCAGACAATGCAGCATATTTGGAATCAGCATATTCTACGTTTTTTAAGTCCTTGAGATAGTACTCCCTGGCAACATTCATTGCTTTGGGGTCATACGCTTTTATCTTCGCTCCATGCTTTGTAAGTTCCCGGATTATAGATAGACTTGACGCCTCTCTCGTGTCGTCTGTCTCAGGCTTGAAAGACAACCCCCAAACAGCAAATACATGCCCGCTTAAATCCTCACCGAATCTTTTTATAACCTTATGGACAAGGACTAATTTCTGAGATTCATTTATTTCCTGAACCGCTCTGAGCATTTTGGCCGCATATTTATTTTCTGTTGCTAATCTTTCCAGCGCCTTCACATCCTTTGGGAAACAGCTTCCGCCGTATCCGCAGCCCGGATATATAAAGCCGTAGCCTATCCTGCTGTCACTTCCTATGCCTACCCTGACCTTATTAACATCAGCTCCCACTTTCTCACAGATATTGGCTATTTCATTCATAAAAGATATCCTTGTCGCAAGCATTGCATTTGCGGCATATTTCGTCATTTCCGCGCTTCTTACATCCATAGCAATAAATCTTTCGTGGCTTCTTGTAAACGGCGAATACAGTTCTTTTATCTTCTCAATCGCCTCTGGATTGTCAGCGCCTACAATCACCCTGTCAGGCCTCATAAAATCTTCAACAGCAGCGCCTTCTTTAAGAAATTCAGGATTTGATACAACATCAAAGGGGATTTCAACCTTCCTTTTATTCAGTTCACCTCGGATAACATCTCTAACTTTATCTGCTGTTCCTACAGGCACGGTTGACTTATTTACTATGATAATATGGTGCGTCATATTTTTACCTGTATCCTGAGCTGCCTGCAAAACATGCTGTAAATCAGCGCTGCCGTCTTCTCCCATCGGAGTTCCGACTGCTATGCAGCAAATCTCGCTGTTGTCAATCGCCTCTTTAATATCAGTCGTAAACCTCAATGTGCCAAGCCTGAAATTTTCAGCGACCAGAGGTTCAAGCCCGGGCTCGTATATGGGGATAACACCGCGCTTAAGGTTGTCTATCTTTTTTCTGTCAACATCAACGCAAAAGACGCTGTTTCCCATCTGCGCCATGCATGCGCCTGTGACAAGCCCCACATATCCTGTGCCTATGATTGAAATCTTCATTTACTATTTCTCCCTGAGTTTATATAATGCTCCGCCCTCTCAGTCACATTTCCTCATCCTGTCTACGACTCGTAGAGAGGACTGTAACCTACAAGGGCTTAATTGGGTTTAGAGTTATCAGTTAAGAGTTAAAACTTTCAACTTTTAACTTTAAACTTTCTCTACATCCGATGCGTCTATCTTCAGCGACACACCCTGCCTGAGTATATCAACAGAAAGAACAAGGATATGTTGACCTTTTCTTTCCGCAAGAATACCTTCCACTCCTGCAAGAGGCCCCATCTTTATTCTTACCCTCTGCCCTTCTTTTAAATATGGATAGGGGTCAAGGGTTTCTTTGCTTTCAACAAGCCTTTTTAAAGAAATTATCTGGTCTTCTGAGACAGGCTCCGGCTCACACTGATTAATGCCAAGAAATCTTACAACCCCTTGAGTTTTCAGGACAGTCAGCATAGCTTCATATATCTTATGGATATGAACAAAAATATAGCACGGGAAGAGAGGGAAATTTATTAACTTCTTCCTGTCCTTCCATCTGCTGAGCCTCTCCACAGCAGGCAGAAACGTCTCTACGCCGGATTTTTGCAATCTTTCCGCCACTTTAAACTCATGGCGGGATTTAACGTAAACAGCATACCAATACTGTGAACCGTGAACCGTGAACCGTGAACCGTGAACCGTGTTAATCATAGATAATAGACCTTTTCAGGATTCACGCCTGCCTGATGAATCGTTTCAACCGCCATGCCGTCAAGGGATGCGACCAGTATTGCATCATATTTAATTCCATTGACATTCTCTATTGAATAGACGTCGTGTCCGAAGAACCCTTTTTCCCTCCCGCTGTCAGCAACGACTCGGGTTCGAGTCGCAACAACACCAACAATTTTAAGCGGCAGCCCTCTTGTAGAGATATAACATAACTCAGCAACCTCTCCATCGCCCCACAGAACAATATTCCTGACATCTGAGGCCATCATCAACGCATAAGTCTGCTCAATCTTCTGCCGGACGTCTCTGAAATAGTCTATTGAGCGGTTCATGTAGCCGTAGGTAAGTTTTGCCTTCTCTGCAAAACCCTTAGGAGTGATTATATACTTGACTCTGTTTTTAGGAAGATTTTTGACCTTTATGAATCCCTTTTTATAAAGCCTTTTTACATACGCATTAACTAAGCCGAGGGCAATCCCAAGGCGGTCAGCCAATGCCCGCTGAGTAATCACCGACTCCTTTGTAAGTTCGTCAAGCAGCCTGAGGGATATGTCCTCATGCGGATGATTGTTCATACCATGAACAATACCACATAAAAATCAATTTAGTCAACCCAGAAAATGCAATTATTTTTATATACTCAGCGACAGAAGTCGTAATCAGTTTTAGGGATAAAATAGGAACAGCGACCATTTTCAAGCTCTCATAAATCTTCCGGCTTAAACCCTGTATGCTTTGCAATGCGCGCCAACATGCGCGGGCCGATTTCCTCATCATCATGAAATGCAAATATATAGTCTTGCCAATCAGGTCGCGAAAGAACACGGTGTGAACCACTTTTATGACGCAGCTAAAATGTTGTAATTCATAAAATTATCAACCTGTCAGAACAGAAAAAGTTTAATATTATTTTCAATTTTTCTCATTATCTCTTCATCAACAATTCCAATGAGTTTCATAAATCTCCTTTTATCAAATGAGCTGATCTGCCTTGTTTTAAGCATAGAATCCGTCATGAGTCTGTTCTTAAAATCCTTTTCAGGTTGCTGAATTCTATATATCTATCGTTTTGAATAGTTAAGGCAGGGCGAACCTTCCTATATTCATGTCCAAAGCTCGGATCAAAATTGACCAACCATATCTGCCCGCGATGAAACCTACTCATAATTCTTTCAAACTGAGGTAGTAGTTCAATTCTTCATCGGAAAGAAAATCCTCAGTACTATCACTGATAGAAGCTAATTCAACTTCATGTTCAGAAGCTTCCACAGCGGCATTATCAGAAGTTACAATCACTTTAAAATGGGCATTTTTTTCCCGTGCAAGCTCATCAGGACAATACAGATGCCCATCAGGTAATACCTTGCTTTCAAAAACCATTTTCTTCACCTTTTATCACCTCCGTGTATAGTTTATAGAAAATATATGCATATAATCAAATTGATAAATCGCACGGTGTCAGGTCTTGAATCTTGACATTTCCGTTCTGAGGCACAAAAACTAAGCTTTTTCCCACTCATCATTTGTTATTCCTGCTTGCCTTAATATCTCCTTGACAAACTTATGGGAGGGTCAGGCATTGTATTGTTGTATTTGTGCATAAAGCATAGAGTGAAAAGGTCATAGTTTCAAAAAGCCGGCAGGCAGGCAAGCTGGAAGTGTGTTAACGATGTGCTTTTTCCTTGTGAACTGCATCAACATATTTGTGCTGTCAGCCTTTGCTTATGTTGTTTTTCCAGCAAGGCAAGATCAAAGAGTGAATTTGCAGCTTCTGCAACCTTATCAGCCCCCCCGGCTGAAAGTATATCTCATTACATTTTGAGCAAACATATGCAGCGATTCCGGTCAGACTTACAGTCATTCCATTTCTCTCAAACTCCTGAGATATATATTTCCTGTGAAGCTTTCCTCCACATTCAGAACATGGCTCTTTGCTGATATCTATCTTTTTCATGTCATTTTTCCTCTCCGTGTCGGCGATATCCACCACGGCCGTTGTGGAATATATGCCGTCACTATAGGAGGGGTCAGGTTTTGTATTGTTGTATTTGTGCATAAAGCATAGAGTGAAAAGTTCATGGTTTCAAAAAGCCGGCAGGCGGATACAATCTGGAAGTGTGTTAACGATGTGCTTTCCCTTGTAAGCCGTTTGATTCATCCCCATCTGGAAGGAATTTTAGCATATCTGATAAAAGACAGTAAAGAAAAGGTCGTCCTTCGCTGAAGAAAACCTTTTTTTCAGGCGATATAACTTTATAATTTTCTGATCCGGCGTTTGCATGACCTGCCTCTCATGCAGCCCGGATTCAGTAAACAGCCTCTAAATTCTTAAGACCCAAGAGATAGTCATCCGCCTCAAGGTTGCTCTCAACGCCAAATTCCGCCAGGATGTCCATCATCCGGCTTATTGATACACCGGCAAGTTTGGATGCCTTGCCAAGAGATGCGGTTCCTTTTTTGTATTCTTCGATGGCAAAATGCACCCTTCCCAGCTCCAATAGCTCCCTGACGGCCTTTGATATACCTTCCTTTTCCTCAGTTGCAAGCCACTTGACGAAATCGTAATCTTTTTTATCTATCCTAACGCTCATGGTCGTATAAGGCATAAAGTTATCCTCCTTTCTGAAGCTTAAGCCTGTCTTCCACCTGTTTAATAATAGCGTTACTGTACCTGCCATATTTTATAAGCAATTCCAGCTTTATCCTTGCGGTATTGATGTCAATTACTCCACGTTCCACCAGGCGAACTAAAATTGAAACAGCCGATGTAAAAGGGATTTTCAAAATCCTGCACGCTTTAATGGCGTTCCTATCATCAACTCCAATAATTTTTACCCGCTTATCGCGGGCCAATACGACGGCCTCTGCCTCGCCTCTTTCGATTGAGAAGTCTTGCATGAACTTATTGCACAAAACCATATTGGAGACTTCCGATACATTTATCTTCTTTTCACTTATCCTCTTTTGGATCAATAGGGCGTCAAAGCTGTCCTTTTTATGACCGCACTCCGCCTCAACTTTCCTGGGTATCATTATCTTTCCTTTATAATCGCTGATAAAGTAATCGAGAAGTTCAGCCTTGGCCAGCAATATGAGGGTAGATGAGTCAAATACAATCATGATTACAATTTATTATACTTGCAATAAAGGCTAAAGACAAGATAATTATTTCTCAAAGTTACCGCGATAAACCTCCAGGCGGAGGAAGTGGCCAAAGAGCTCGAGTCGGTACGCTCATTATCATGAATGTTGTGAGGCGGAGGTCATCACCGTCGCGCTCGAGCAGAAGGCCGATTGGGTACTTCCTGATGATCAGGATGCGCGTCGCTATGGGTTGAAAGTCATTGGGACTCTTGGTTTGCTTGCCTGGGCCAGAAAGAAGGGATTCATCAGCAGCCTGAAACGGGAGGTTGAGAAACTTCGCGACGCGGGAATTTACGCAACAGACGAGTTGGTGGATGGTTTGCTGCGCGAAGCAGGAGAAGCATAATATTTCAACTTGCGTTGCCTTGTGCTTCAGCCGCCCATCCTTGCGGAATCCCCTTGACAGGAGAACCATAGGATGTCCCCAAGTTCCTCTATGCGACCGTCAGCAGGTTGGCGAGTGCTCAAGAGCAAATATCAAATAACAAGACCTGACCCTATAGGCTCCTAAACGGGTACGCTACCAAAGATTTGCCCCCCCCTTCCTTTTCTGCACCAGTGTATTGTTCCACCCCTATTTTCTATCTATAAACAATGTATCTATCGTCTTCAGAACTTCATTGAATAGCGCGGGTTTCAAGCAACCTATTTTTTTAAGGATGATGGCCTGCTCTATGTTTGCAATTGCATCAACCCGTATTTTGCTGGTTAGTTTCAGGTGTCCTTCCTCCAATGATGCCGTTGTTATAGTATGGCCATATTCTGATTCTTCAAGATTACTGGTGATAGCGCAGACAATAACATCTGCATATTTGCGATTATAGCTATTTTTTGAAAGGACAAGTATCGGCCGAACTTTAAAATCGGCCAGGTTTGAAAAGGGGAATTTAGTCAGGACGATATCTCTTTGCTTATAGGTAACTTTCCCAGACATCGTCCTTTTCTTCTTTCCAGACCTCTGCGAATTTCTTTTCAGAAGCCAGTCTCAGTACCTTCATGTCTTCGGCCCTTTCTTCTTCAACTCCTTTTCTGAAGTAATGGATCAGGTCGTAAATCTCCGGGAGCTTGTCCTTTGGAATACCTTGCAGCTCGGCTTGAATCTTATGTTCAACTGATAAATTGCCCATTTCTCCTCCTAAATAAAGGCTATTTCAACTGTCGTGATATTATACCATATTTACAAAGGGGAAACCCAATTATTCCCTTGGGCTCTGTGCACCAACGTTATATAGTGTTCTCCTGGCGCAATGAAGAATATCCGTCGCCAATGAAAGCCGCTTACGGATGAATCTGCCGATCAACTCAACAACAAGATGCCTTCTCGTAACGAGTGGATTTTGTACGTTGCGACGTCGGACACGACCTCTCTTTCAGAGTCTGTCAGGTAATGACACCTCACGGCAACTCCCGCATTTTTTGCCGCCAGCATGTCTGAATCCTTATCGCCGATCATGATTGAGCGTTGCAGATTGAGCCCGTGCTTTTTTGCGGCACGCAACAGCATTCCAGGATTTGGTTTCCGATCAAACGAATCTTTCTTGTAGTCCCCAACGCCATGCTCCGGATGATAGGGGCAATGGAAGACATCGGTAATCGGTGCTTCATCGCTCTCGAATAGCAACAGATCCGACAAGGACGACTGTGTACCCTCAATCTGGGACGATAGCAGCGCCTCCTTTCGGACATAGATGTACAGAAATAGCGGTGTGTCAGGCAGGATCGAGGTTACGCCATCCAGACGGCCTATCGCCCTGTTGGCCTCGTCAATCAGTCCGGAAAACCTGTCCAGTTCCAACGGCGGGCCAGGCTGCTCGAAACCATCGGGATTGCATAGTAGACCACCAACCATCCCAATGGCGGGGTCGCTTTCCAGCACCTCCATCAACGCAAAGCACCGGGGGTGAGTACGCTGTCAGGGTTGATGAACAACACTGTGTCGGCATTAGAAGCACGCGCGCCGACATTGCAAGCCGAGGCAAAACCGGGATTCTTGCCATTCCTTATGATGCAAAGGCGGCAATCCGAAATCGAGGCTTCCAGATACGCCAGACTCTCGTCCCTGGAGGCGTTATCCACCACGATGATCTCGACATCCAACTGGCAAGCCAGTAAGGAATCGACGCAGCCGCGCAACAGCGGGCCGGCGTTGTAGTTGACGATGATGACGGAAAGGGCAGCGCTCATATTTCTCGATTGATTACGTCGTGAATCGGTCTGCGGGTAAGTAAGCGCTTTATCGAACGACGCACAGCATAAGGTATTACATAATTAACCCATCGCATCGCCGGATTCATATACAAACTCCAGAGTGCATGAGTTAGGGAATTACGCCAAGTGCTCCTGTTATCCTTTGACCCGCTAATGATCTGCGCGGTATTCAACTGAGGTATCAGGGTTTCGACGTTGTCAACGATTTTCAAATCCCGTGACACGATGCGCATGTAATCACGGGCATAGAAATCAAGCTTGGCTTTATCCACGGCAAAAATGGGTGCCGTTATCGGCCGCCCCGCCGATAACGCCTTAATGAACGCATTGATCTGGCTGAGCAATTCGCTTGCCGGGGTTAAATGGTTAAAGAGAAGCGTGTTTACGCGACCAGAGAGCCGTTCGGGGAATGCACCGATATTTGGCGCAATAATCGGCAACCCGGAGTCCAGAGCATAGCTCAGGGTGTAACTGTACGTTTCTGGCCATTGCGCAGGGAAGAAAACTATATCCAACCCATGCTTCTGAATCAAACTTTTCAAATCCTTGCTTTTATATGGTCCGGTTGTTTTGATTGCTTTCAACGATCTGTACGCATATCCGATTAATTTGAACTCAAGGGGTGAATTTAAGCTTTTTGCATTCTCAGCAATCTGCTCAAGAAGGTCCGCCCCTTTTTCACGCCCGATCGCACCCAGAACCCCGATTGTGTAAATCTCTTTTTCCGTGAAAATGGAGGGTTTTCTGCTTACGGTCAGTTGTGCTTCAATGTGAGGTGCAATGACTGCATTGGCCGGTTCATACACATGATCGAAAAGTGTTTTTGTTGCATTGGAAGGGAAAATGACACAGCTGGCGCCTTCAATCAGCCGACGAAATTGCGCTTGCCAATTTGCCGGAGTCATCCCTTGCGGCAAAGGATACAAGGGGTTGCGTTGTGTGTCAGAATAGAATCCCGGGTACTGTCCATTTTCATCGGTGAGCGTTGGATTGCCATTCAGCCAATAATAATCGTGCGCAGTAAGAAGGTGCGCCACGCCCAGATCGTAAGGCAAATCGAGTATTTCCGATTCAAGCCCGGTCGTGTGGTGGATGTGAACTGCGCTTACACCGATGGATTTCAACAAATCGACCATGGCGCCATATTCTTTCGGCACCTGGAAAATCAGTTTGTCTGCATAGCCGCCTATCCCAAGACTAATGCTGACCGCGCCGTCTTCCCCGTATGGGGCAAGAAGGATATGGGCGGCTTGCTGGGAAAAGTACTGCGCGAGTTCCTCAACATGTTGCCCGACCCCTCCCCCAATCGCATGTGAAATATGAAGGACTTTTGGCACAGCGGTGATAGCCAAAAGCTGGATATGGCGTTCTACTCGGGCAATCAAGATGGTGGCCTATCGAGCGGAGACCGCAATGGCATCACTTGTGCGTGAGAGGATGTCGCATCCCGATGAAGCGAGGAGCCTGTTTCGCGCGCTTTATGCGGCCGAGGCGGACATCCTTCCCGATTCGGCGACGGGAACACTGACGGTGAGGTTGCATCACTTGGCTAATCGGGGCAGTGCTGAAGTAATCCGTCATCTCTGCAGCGAGCTTAATTCCACGGAAA
>CAMTXX010000076.1:0-5796 GCA_947085825.1 uncultured Nitrospira sp.
TAAGATTATCTTGAATCGCTGTATGGATAAAAATATGCGCAGAAACTATCACTTTAAGGTACACTAAGGTATCGAAAAATAAAATTTTTCACAATCCCGATACATATCGGGACATTTTCGTTATTGCATTATTTGGGTTAACCATTGGCACTGACACTGAAAACTGACGCCGAACAATGAATAATTATGGAAGATATTAAAAAAAGAATAAGGATTACCAAGTTCCTGGATTACATCTTTGCGATTGCGGGACTTTTGTCCACCCTTGTGGGACTTGTTTTTTTGCTTACCCTTTTCATTGACCTGTTTATAGACGGCGCGCCGAGATTGAGTTATAAGTTCCTGCTCTCATTTCCCTCAAGGTTTCCCGGGGAGGCTGGGATACTTTCTGCATGGGTGGGGACATTTTTGCTTATGCTTGTTACAGCGGGCGCTGCTGTCCCGCTTGGAATAGCAGCAGGGATTTACCTTGAGGAGTATGCAAAGAAAAACTGGCTGACGAATATCATAGAGATTAATATCTCTAATCTTGCAGGCGTCCCTTCCATAGTATATGGTCTGCTTGCATTGGGCTTATTCGTACATCTCTTTAAATTCGGAGAAAGCATACTTACAGGAGGGCTTACCCTGGCGCTTTTAATACTTCCGATCGTAATAATAGCCACAAGGGAGGCGATAAGGGCGATTCCGAACTCGATACGGGAGGCTTCTTATGCCCTTGGAGCTACGAAATGGCAGACTGTCCAGTACCATATAATTCCATATTCAACGGGTGGAATTCTGACAGGGATAATAATCGGGCTTTCAAGGGCAATCGGAGAGACGGCGCCGATAATAACTGTAGGCGCATTGACATTCATAGCCTTTTTGCCCTCATCACCCATTACGTCGGAATTTCCTTTCATATCTTTTAAGTGGCTTATGGATCCTTTTACTGTTATGCCGATACAGATGTTCAACTGGGTATCGAGACCCCAGCCGGAGTTCCATGTCAATGCCGCTGCTGCCGGTATAGTGCTGCTTATCATGACATTGCTTATGAATGCTTTTGCAATTTATATCAGATATAAATTCAGGAAGAGGATAAAATGGTAGAAGAAAAAATAAAAGCAGCATCAAAAAATTTAAATTTTTACTACGGCAATGTACACGCCCTCAAGAATATCAATCTGCGCATAGCAGAGAAAAAGGTCACGGCCCTTATAGGACCTTCGGGCTGCGGAAAGACTACTTACCTCAGGTGCTTTAACAGAATGCATGACCTCTATCCCCACAACAGATACGAGGGAGAGATAATGCTCCATCCTGATAATATTAATATCATCTCCCACGGCATAGACCCTATTGAGGTAAGGATGCGGATAAGCATGGTATTTCAGAAGCCTAATCCATTCCCTAAGTCGATATATGAAAATGTAGCGTACGGACTCAGGGTAAGAGGCGTCAATAACAGGAAGATATTAGCGGAGAAGGTCGAAAAATCTTTAAGAGGAGCGGCGTTATGGGACGAGATAAAGGACAGGATAGACAAGCCTGCCTTTGACCTCTCGGGCGGACAGCAGCAGAGGCTCTGTATTGCGAGGGCATTGGCCACAGACCCGGAGATATTACTCTTCGACGAACCCACTTCAGCCCTCGACCCTATCGCGACTGCAAAGATTGAAGAGCTTATAGTAGAGTTAAAAAACAGGGTTACAATATTAATCGTGACGCACAACATGCAGCAGGCAGCGAGGATATCAAATTTTGCAGCGTTTATGATGCTTGGAGAGATCATCGAATTCGACAAGACAGATAAGATATTTACTGCCCCTTCCGAAAAATTAACAGAAGAATATATAACAGGGAGGTTTGGATAATGGCTATTTTTGATGATGAACTGCAACAGCTGAAGGAAAAAATTCTTAAAATGGGCGCAATGGTTGAGAGTTCCATAAAAGACTCTGTAAAGGCCCTTGTTGAAAGAAACAACGACCTTGCCAGGGCCATCATAGAAAAAGACCACAGGATAAATGCCCTTGATGTGGAAATAGATGAAGCCTCAATACGCCTGATTGCCCTGAGACAACCTTGTGCGGGTGATCTGAGATTCATAACAACAGCGATGAAGATAACCACGGACCTTGAAAGGATGGGCGACCTTGCTGTAAATATAGCTGAAAGGGCGCTGGAGTTGAATCAGGAACCAATTCTTAAGCCCTACATTGATATCCCGAGGATGAGAGAGATAGCGCAGGGAATGACCAGAGATGCGCTTAATGCATTTGTTGGAAGGGACAAGAAACTCGCCATGGATGTAATTATGAGGGATGATGAAGTGGATGATCTGAAAGCCGAAGTATTGCGGGAACTGCTGTTTTTTATGATACAGGACCCCACTACCGCTTCACGGGCGATGAAGATCAGCTTTGTTGCGCAATATCTTGAGAGATTTGCCGATCATGCAACCAATATAGCGGAAATGGTTATTTATCTCGTTGCCGGGAAAATAATAAGACATATGGCGCTGCCTGAGGAAGTTAGTTAAAAGCTTTTGTTCGAGGCATATATCTGTTTGATTCAGAACATCTTATTGAAAATTGCTGAAAAGTTTTGACTCTTTTCGTAACATTCTGAATAATACAGGAAACTCAGAATTTACAAGGTGATATATGAGCGCAAAAAAAATAGCGATAATCGCCCGCGCAAAAAAAACAATTGATTTTCTTGAGTCTTTTTTCCTTGATAAAAAGGCGTATAAGCCGTTCTATTTTCAGGAAGCCGGGTCTTTTTTGAAATATATAGATAAAAATACCCCTGCAGCTGTTATTGCCGAAGACACATTTCTTGCGTTGATTTCCGATAAAACAACCCGTTTCCCTGTTATTGCGCTGATCACAGGGAAGCTCGAAAAAGGACTGGAAACAGCAATAACTCATCATGTGGATTCTTATATCTATGCCCCGTATCTTGAGAAAGACCTTGCATATAAACTCGAGAAGATTATTCTTGCCCGGAATGAGTTTGATTCCCTGAAGCTGGAGATATGGGAACTTAGGATAAGCGCTGAATTCTCCCAATTGATATCTGCGACACTTGATCCAAAAGATTTGCTCCGCACGATTGTCAGGAAGGTTGCGGATGTGATACCGGTAAGCAGGTGCTCAATCATACGTGTTGACTGGCTGCATAAGTCTGCCTTTGTGGTTGCCAGTCATGAAGACCCCAATATAGCGGGCATCAAACTGAGCCTGAAAAAATATCCTGAGATAATTGAAGCGTTGACATCAAAGGAGCCGGTTGTGATTATCGATGCATCGACAGACCCTATGATGAAAAAAGTCCGGGAAATTATTCTCCCCCTCAAAATCAAGTCCATATTGGTAATTCCTATCAAATTTCGTGAGAAAGTTATCGGGACTTTGTTTCTCAGGACTTCGAGCAGCGAGCGCATTTTCAGTCCATCCGAGATAAGGCTGTTGAACACAATAGCCGCTTTATCGGCAAACGCCCTGTACAACGCCTTTCTCTTTGAGCAGGTAGAGGATGAGAAGACAAGGCTGGAAAAACTTGCCATTACCGATTATCTGACGGGCATCTATAACGTAAGATATTTTTATCATCGCATTATCGAGGAGTTTAATCGTGCTGAAAGGTATCTTCATCCCTTGAGTTGTTTGATGCTTGATATTGATTATTTCAAAAAAATAAATGATCTGTATGGTCACAGGACAGGGGATTTGGTCTTGAAGGAGTTTGCAAAACTGTTGAAGAGATTTTCCCGAAAGAGCGATGTGCTTGCGCGATATGGCGGTGAAGAGTTTATTGTCATGTTGCCGCAGACCACGATTCAGGGGGCCTTTGCCGAGGCGGAGCGGATCAGAAAAGCTATCAAGGACCATAAATTTAAAAGCCTTAAAAACAAGGGTGGTATTACTGTCAGCATAGGGATATCCTATTTCCCTCACCCAAAGGTCAAAACGCATGACGATCTTATTTCTTTTGCGGATGACGCGCTTTTCGAGGCAAAAAACAGCGGCAGAGACAAAGTATATGCCTATGCATAATTCTCAAGGCGTTAAAAGGGTTCCCTCCAGACCTGATGGCCTCGTAAAAAGTCGATAGGTGGTAGGAAGGCTTTCGCCTCCCTCCCCCCCTATCAATTTCTTACTTTATACACAGACTCTATTTAATGTAATATTACAGATAAACGGATAGGAGGCTGTATGCGTGCTGCAACGGATTATAAAAGAGAGTTGATGACTATAACCAAAGACTTGCCTGATAAGGAAGTCAGAGAGGTGTTGGATTTTGCCCGCTTTCTTAAAGCTAAAAAAGAGGGTTTCTCATATTTACAAATTAAAGACAGCACTGAATATGTCATGACCCTTAGAGCAAAAGAGGGCAAGAGGGTTAAATCAGCAAAGAAATTTATCGACGAGCTTGTTGAATGGCAAAAATCAGCGTCCCGATAGACACCGATATTTTTATTGATGCTCTCAAGGGTGTCAAAAGCGCTAAGGAACTGTTCAGAACAAAAGAGATAGAGCGTTACTGTTCAATCCTGAGTAAAAAGGAATTGCTGTCAAAAGGCGGCCTGAAAGATTCGGAGAGGAAGAAAATACTGAATATGTTGGCACAGGCAAGGGTTTTACGGATAGATGAAGACATTCACAGGAAGTTTTTCAGCCTGACCAAAAAATATGGAAACAGAGAGGATTTATTCGCAGATTATGTTATTGCCGCAACTGCATGGTCAAAGAAACTGCCTTTACTGACAAGAAACAGAAAGCATTTTGAACGTATAGAAGAAATAACGCTCTTTCCGGCATATGAGGGAGATAATTAGAGTCTGTGTATAAATTAAAGGTTTGTCATCCTCGGGCTTGCCCCGGGGATATATAACACCTTGAAAACACTGGATTCCCGATTAAGAACTTCGGGCCAACAGTAGGCGCCTTAAGCGAATGACAGACTAAAAAACAGACTTTATATACAGACACTAATTATGGAAGTATGGCGATAGATGATGGACACCTTATATTTGATGAAACAGAATATAGGGCGTTGTTAAACGACTATCCTGCCTTATCAGAATGCATTAGGCCATACGTCGGAGGAGAAGAATTATTAAATGGAACCAAGCGTTGGTGCCTCTGGCTTGAAAATATAACTCCTCAGCAACTAAGACAATTGCCGCCGATAATGGAGCGGGTGGAGCGTGTCAAGCAGTTCAGGGCTACAAGTGGACGTGCAACTACCGTTGAATTGGCAAATTATCCGACACTTTTTGGCGAAAGACGACAGCCGAAAACACGATATCTTGCGATCCCTAAGGTATCATCTGAAAATCGACTGTACTTGCCAATTGCGCTGCTTCGGCCCAATGTTATAGCAAACGGCAGTTTGCTGGTAATTCCTGATCCGAGTTTATATTCATTTGGCGTGCTTTGTTCTCAAATGCATATGGCGTGGATGCGTTATGTAGCAGGACGCATGAAAAGTGATTATCAGTATTCCAGCCAAATCGTCTACAACAACTTCCCCTGGCCTGAAATTCACCAGACAGTAACGCCCTCCCGAAAGTTTTCGGGACAGCCCCCTCTTAAGATAAGCTGATCGTGACCCACAAATATGTCTGGACACAGCGGGTATGAACAAAGAATTTCATATCTTATGTCTTTTTTGTGTCATTGAGGCTTGTCCGCAATCTTTTTTTTAAGAAAGATTCCCGACAAGCGAGAATGACAAACCAAAAACACATTATAGGCACAATCTTTTATCATTAGAGCCTCTTGCAAAAGTCTTTATCTGTCA
>CAMTXX010000077.1:0-46533 GCA_947085825.1 uncultured Nitrospira sp.
AGGGCTGAGCGTTGGACACAAATAGTGCTGGACACGGGAAAGTTAGATATGACAAGAAGAAATTTCAGTAATTCCCCCTTAAAAAAGGGGGATAAAGGGGGTTGTGAATACGATATGGAAGAAGAAAGCAAGAAACAACCCTTTACTAAGGGGGAATTTTTCCCAAAACTCAGGACATTTACCGTGTTCAGCGGGACTTATGGGTAAAGATCAGCCTTGAGGGGAGGGAACTACAGGGAAATCCCACAGTCCCGAAGGCTTTCGGGATGGGGTATTGAAAAGTTAATACAAAAGGAGGAAAAAGAGATGTTTAAAAAAGGCAGATTCGGTTTTATGGTGGTAGTTGCGGCAGTCATTGGAGTTATGACCTTTGCCGCCGCAGTAGAAAAGGTTTATTCGCAGGAATTAGTAGTCTATTCAGGCAGGGGTGAGAGGCTCATCAAGCCGGTGCTTGATGAATTCACAAAGAAGACAGGTATTAAGATCACGCTCCATTCAGCAGGGACAGTAGAGCTGTTAAACAAGCTTTTGGCTGAAGGAGATAGAGCGCCTGCTGATGTGTATTTGACGGTTGATGCAGGCACGCTTGAGAGGGCAAGGATAGCCGGCCTCCTTCAACCTCTAAAGTCAGAGATAATTGAAAAAAATATCCCCCGCGAGATGAGGGCAGCAGACAATAGCTGGACAGGGCTGTCCCTGAGAATGAGGGTCATAGCATACAATCCGCAGAAGGTAAAGCCTGATGAGATTAAGACCTTTGATAGCCTCATGGGTCCAAAATGGAAAGGAAGGCTCGGAATAAGGACAGGTTCTAATGTTTATCCACAGTCACATACTGCAATGATGATTGCTGAAAAGGGAGAGGCAGAGACAGAAAAGTTCTTGAGGGCAATAACGGCAAATGCCGGGGATAAAATCTATCCGTCTGACAGCCGTGCAGTTGAGGCAGTTGCAAAAGGTGAGGTGGATGTAGCGATAGTTAACCACTACTATGTTTATGGTCATTTGAGAAAAACTCCGGATGACAGTAAGACCCTTGCCTTTGTTGTGCCTCCAAAGAGCGCCTATAATGTCTCAGGCGGGGGCATATTAAAAACAAGCAAGAACAAGGAGGCCGCACAGAAACTGATAGAGTTTATGGCATCTGATGAAGGACAGGCAATGTTTGCAGAGGAAAACAGGGAGTATCCTGTGAATCCGAAAATATCCGCCCATGAGAGCATGATGAAGAGGGATAAATTTACCTTAACCACTGTACCTTTAGCCACAATGGGCAGATATATGATGCCTGCCATAGATTTGATTGATAAGGTGGGGTATAGATAACGCCCCCTCTAATCCCCCTCTTAATCCCGAAAGCTTTCGGGAAAGAGGGGGAAGGGGAGTTATAAAGAAATAAATGAAGGCTAAATTTACATATCTTCACATTTTTGCTATCGGGATAGCGGCAGTAGTCGCTATCCCGATAGTCTTCACGCTTTTTAGCGCCCTAACGGTTGAGCCGGAATTATGGAAGCGTCTATATGACACCAGGCTGAAAGTCATACTGCCTAACACAATCAAACTGCTGATCTCTGTAGGCGTCTTTACACTACTGATAGGTGTAACAACCGCATGGATCGTGACGCGCTATGACTTTAGAGGCAAAAGGATATGGGAATGGGTATTGATATTGCCCCTCGCAATACCGGGGTATGTCTTGGCCTATGCTTACGCAAGCATAATGGCGCCTGGCGGCGCTGCGCAAAATATCTGGAGCAGTGTTTTTGGAGATGTCTCAAAGATGCCGTCCCTTTATTCCTTCTGGGGGGTGTCCCTCATATTAAGCCTTGTTAATTATCCATATGTATATCTATTGACCCGTGCAAGTCTCCTGAACCAGAACGTCAAATATCATGAAGCGGCAAGGGTTATGGGAGTCCCAAAATGGAAGAGGCTCTGGTCAATAAATATCCGTATGGCATATCCTGGGATTATAGCAGGACTTGCCCTGGCATTAATGGAGGTCATGGCAGATTTCGGCACAGTGGCATTGTTGAGATACCCGACCTTCACAGAGGCAATTTACAGACAGATGACTGCAAGATTCGACCCTTCAGGCGCGGCTGCCTTAGCCTTTGTTTTAGTGACTATTACTTTTTTGCTGCTGAATCTTGAACGATACTTCAGAGGCAAAAGGTCATTTGAGCAGACAAAAAGCGGTTTTAAATCGCAAATGCCGAAAAAACTTAATTTCAGGAGAACCGCCGTTATGACCGCTGTAATCCTTCTTATTCTCGGTTTTGCCTTTTTTATTCCTGTTGCGATGCTTATGAGCATGGCAGCAGATGCGATCACAAAGGGCGGGCTCGATAGCCGATTTATAAAATTCACATTAAACACCATTTTCATCTCTGCCGCAGGAGCGACAATAGCCTCTATACTTGCCTTACCCGTCGCCTATCTCCACGCACGACGGCCAGGCATATTAAGCAAATCTGTTTATTATGTATCTTCACTTGGCTACAGCCTTCCTGGTCCGGTTATTGCCGTTGGCATTTTATTAACTGTTGCCATGCTGTTTAATTGGCTTTATGGAAGCATATTACTGCTGCTTATGGCATATGTTGTCCGTTTCATGCCCATATCGCTTCAGTCTCAGGATTCATCCATATCCATGGTATCAAGGTCAATGGAGGATGCCTCAAGGACCCTCGGCGCCGGCGCATGGAAGACCTTTAAAAATATACTGCTTCCGCTCATAAAGCGGGGGATTTTAGCAGGATGGGTAGTGGTATTTGTTGACTGCATGAAAGAGCTGCCTGCAACAATGATGCTCAGGCCCCTTGCCTTTGACACACTGGCTGTGAGGGTATGGGTAGAGGCATCTGAGTCTCTATGGGAGATGGCGGCGCTGCCGGCACTTTTAATTGTGCTTGCAGGACTGATACCGCTTATAATAATCATTAAAAGAATGGGAGTCCAAAATGGTGTTGAGATTACATAAAGAAGACATATGTGTAAAACAGACAGAAGCGTCTCATGTCCTGCTTAAAGACATATCTAAGACCTTCGGCAGTGTAACGGCAATCCCTGAATTAATGCTTGAGATTAAAAAAGGAGAGTTTTTCTCCCTGCTGGGACCATCAGGCTGCGGAAAGACAACCATTTTAAGGATGATTGCAGGGCTTGAAAGGCCGGACAATGGCAATATCACCATAGGGGAGAGGATTGTTGCCGGCGCTGAATGGGTGCCGCCTGAAAAGAGGAAGATAGGGCTTGTGTTTCAGGACTACGCCCTGTTTCCCCACATGACGGTTTTTAAAAATATTGCCTTCGGCTTAACAGGCTGTTTTAAAAATGAACTCAAACAGAAGGTAATGGAGATGCTTGATATAGTAGGACTGGCTGAAATGGCGCAAAGATATCCACATGAATTATCAGGCGGACAGCAGCAGAGGGTCGCGCTTGCGAGGGCATTGGCGCCCTCTCCGCAGGTGATGCTTCTGGATGAGCCATTTTCAAATCTTGATGCAGATTTAAGAATGGAATTGCGCACAGAGACAAAGCGGATTCTCAAGGAAAAGGGGACAACAACAATTCTTGTAACCCACGATCAGGAAGAGGCATTTTCCCTTTCTGACAGGGTTGGCGTGTTGAACAACGGCAGAATCGAACAGGTTGCAATGCCTGATGAAATATATCATAGGCCACTGACCCGCTTTGTAGCAGGTTTTGTTGGAAGGGCGGATTTTGTACGCGGAAGGATTGAAGGAGATTCTGTTGTATCCGGCATTGGCATCTTCCCGTTAACCGGGCCATTAGATGAGAATATCAGACATGGACTTCAAGATGTAGACATCATGATAAGGCCTGATGATGTGGATTTTGTTATAGACCCTAAAGGGAATGCCTCCATAATAGAGGCAGAGTTTTTGGGAGCCGAAATTATTTATAAGATCTCGCTTCCGGATGGAAAGGTAATCCACTCTATCAGACCTTCAACAAAGATATTTAGTGTGGGCAGCAGGATAAGCATTACTGTTGATCCGGCGCATATAGTGCTGTTTCAAAGCAAGGAATAATTTTTTTTATTAATTTATTGATAATGAATTTCATTATCTGGATGTGTGTATATGTGCGTAGCATTGATTGGCGGTATGGACAGACTTGAAAGGCAGTATATAAATGAAGCGGAAAGGGTTGGAGTGAATCTTAAGGTCTTTACAAAACCAGAGGCTAACATGGCATCAAAGATTAGGCGCGTAGACGCCGTGGTGATTTTTACGAATAAAGTATCGCACAAGGCAAAGAAGGAGGTGATGAATGTAGTAAAGACAGGGATTATCCCGGTGCTGATGTATCACTCATGCGGGATTTGTTCATTGAGAGAGTGTTTGAGTTGTTTAAAAAATAACAAAGGAAGAGGAGCTAAAGATGCTTAAAAAGAGTCTATTGGTTGTATTTATCTTATTGGTTATGACAGAAGCAGCGTTTTCAAAGGACATGCTGATTACAAATGACACAGGAACACAGGGAAAAAGAAAACTCTTGATTGAAGTGAATAGCGAATTTGCCTTTGATAAGGAGACTGTTGATGGGGTATCCACAAAACAGACAGGCGTTGAGCTTGAAAGCATCTTTTCCTACGGCATTAGGGAGGATGTCGATCTAATTTTTGCTTTCCCATATATATGGCATAAAGTCAAGGAAGACAGGACTGTAACACAGAAAGAAAATGGCATCTCTGATGTTTCCGCAGAGCTTAAGTGGAGATTTTACGAAAAAGACAGCATAAGCTTTGCACTTAAACCAGGCATATCGCTCCCTGTCGGAGATGAAGAAAAGGGGTTAGGAACAGGCAAGGCAACCTATAATGTTTTTCTGATTACTACAAAAGAAGTTAAGCCGGCAACATTTCATCTTAACCTTGCATATTTCAGAAACGAAAATAAAGTCGAGGAAAGAAAAGACATATGGTACGCATCCTTTGCCGCGGAAGTCGCCGTGGCTGAAAATGTGAGATTAATCGGCAATATCGGACTTCAGACAAACCCCGACAAAACTTCAAATAGTTATCCCGCTTTTTTTATAGGAGGCATTAACTATTCCCTAACAAACACTTTCGACATAAATTTGGGCTTAAAGGGAGGCCTCAATAAATCGGAAACTGACTATGCTGTTCTTGCAGGAATTGCATTGAAGTTTTAAAAAAGGAGGATGAAGAATATGGCGCCGCTTGGACTTTTAAGCCCCGGTGAAAGGGCAGAGGTTATGGAGATAAGGGAAAAGAAAGGCTGTTGCAGTGAAAAAAAGGAAAAACATATCTGCCATGTTGAAGACATGGGCATCCGTGTGGGCAATGTGATTGAGATGCTCAACAGCGAAGGCCGCGGGCCGGTGCTGGTAAAGATTGACGAGTCAAGGATTGCCATAGGACGGGGCATGGCAATGAAGATAATGGTAAGGAGGATAGATTAATGAGTCTTTTGTTTTTTCTCTTCCTTCCAGTCCTGAATCACAAAATAAATAGTAAAGGCAAGCCCGCCCAACAAAACTATGCCAAGCATGACATAAAGTCCTTCCATTGTCATTCCTCCTTTTTATCTTTTGGTGTCACAAAATATGCAAGTATGATAAGGCAAAGGACTGTTACTCCCAGCACAACACCTATAGAGAATACAAACTTTTCTGCCAGTATATTGCCAATGACACCAACCGTAAGGGTGTATTTGGCAGCATCTGCAAAGATATTGGCAACAACCCTTCTTCTATCTCTAATCATGTTAACCAAATTATATCACAAAGAGGAGGCAATATGAATCTGTCAATGCTTAAACCCTGCGAAAAAGGGAAGATTACAAAAATAGGCGCTATAGGGCCTTTGAAAAGAAGGCTTATGGACATGGGTGTGCTTGTGGGTGAAGATATAAAAGTTAAAAAAATTGCTCCCCTTGGCGGCCCGATTGAGGTGACAATAAAAAATTACAACCTCTCTCTGAGAAAGAAAGAGGCAGAAGGGATAAGTGTGGAGGTGATAAAATGAGAACAGTGACAGATCGCAGGACGCAGAGCGAAGATAACCCCCCTCACTCCCCCCTTAATTTAAGGGGGGACAAAAGGGGGGTTACCGTTGCTGTTGCGGGAAATCCCAATGCAGGCAAATCAACACTTATCAATGCCATTGCCGGAACAAGACTGCATGTCGGAAACTGGCCAGGGGTTACTGTTGAAAAGAAAGAAGCAATATTTGAGTATGAAGAAAGAAAAATTAAACTTGTTGACCTGCCCGGCACATACAGCCTGAGTCCTTACACACAGGAAGAGATAATAGCGAGGGATTATCTCGTGCATGAAAAGCCTGATGTGATCATTAATGTAGTGGATTCAACAAACCTTGAGAGAAATCTCTACCTGACTGTTCAACTGATGGAGCTTGGCATTCCTGTTGTTGTTGCCCTCAATATCTTTGATGAAGTGGAAAAGAAGGGTTATAAAATTGACATAAAGACAGTGGAGAAAATGCTTGGGGTCAGGGTCATTCCGACAGTCTCAACCAAAAAAACAGGCCTGAATGAGTTATTGGCAGCAGTTACACAGACAGCAGACAAGCCATCTGAACATCATCCAAAACAGTTAAATTACGGCGAAGACATAGAGTCTGCCGTTAAGGCAATATCAGCTCAGATCAAAAAAACTCACCCTGCCCTTGCAGAGAATTATCCTTTGAGATGGCTATCATTCAAGCTTATGGAAGGCGACAGTCATGTGATGACTGAGGTCAAACTGAAAGAAAGCGCATTTATCGGGGAAGCGACAACTCATCTCAAAAAAGCACATGGCGAGGATATTGACTCCATCATGGCTGATGAAAGATATGCCCTGGCCTCAGGGCTTACCCATGAGGTTCTCAAGAGACCTGAATTAAGGAAGATGGACATAACTGAAAAGATAGACAGGATTGTCCTTAACAGGTTTCTGGGCATCCCGATATTTCTTGCTGCAATGTGGCTTGTGTTCAAGCTCACCTTTGATGTTGCCACGCCTTTTGTTGACTGGATAGATGAAATGGCGACAGGGCCATTTAAAAATTGGGCAGAGGCGATTTTAGGATTTATCAATGCACCGGCATGGACAGTTTCGCTTACAACAGACGGCGTTATCGCAGGAGTCGGGTTTGTGCTGGTTTTTGTGCCTGTGATATTTGCAATGATGTTTTTCATCACATTTCTTGAAGGGAGCGGCTACATGGCACGCGCTGCATTTGTAATGGACAGGGCAATGCACAGCATGGGGCTTCATGGTAAATCATTCATTCCTATGCTTCTCGGCTTCGGCTGCAATGTCCCTGCAATCTATGCAACGAGGACACTTGAAAATCCAAAAGATAAGGCATTGACCGCCCTGCTCATTCCACTGATGTCCTGCGGAGCACGACTTCCGGTATATGTGCTTTTTACAGGCATCTTCTTTACTGCAAGTGCCGGAACAGTGCTGTGGTCATTGTATGTACTTGGAATAGCCCTTGCTGTTTTAATGGGAATACTTTTCAAAAAAACACTTTTTAAAGGTGAAGCCCCGGTCTTCATTATGGAACTGCCGCCTTACAGAATGCCGTCACTTAAAAGCCTTAGGATCCATACATGGGAAAAGGGGAGGCATTTTCTGATAAAGGCAGGGACTTATATACTCGCAGTATCAATACTTGTCTGGTTTTTGCTCAATCTGCCGTGGGGTGTTGAAAACAAAAAAGATTCTTATCTGGGCAGGACAGGACAGATAATCGCACCTGTGCTTAAACCCCTCGGCTTTGGCAACTGGGAAGCCGGATCCGCATTGATAACCGGGATAGTTGCAAAAGAGATTGTAGTCGGGACAATGGGAGAAATTTATGTTTCCAAAGGGCAGTCAGCGGTCAGCGATCAGCAGGCAGAAGAAAAACCTGCATTAACAGACGATTTTAAAAAAATAGGAACATCCTTTGCAAATGCAACGAAAGATGCCGCTGTCAATGTCTTTTCAACTTTTGGCATTGCGAGCATTACAACGGAGGAGGATGAAGAACAAACAGGGCTTAAACCTGTAATTCAGCAGGCATTTACTCCTTTAAGCGCCTATGCTTTCATGGTCTTTGTTCTTTTATATATGCCATGCGTTGTTGTTGCCATAGCAATGCGTCAAGAGTTCGGCACATGGAAGTGGTTCGGGATAGCCTTTGCATACCAGATGGCGCTGGCATGGGTGGTAGCGTTTGTGATTTATCAGGGTGGAAGATTGTTGGGATTAGGGTAGTGGATGATATTATTTGACAGGATAGAATAAAAGGCTATTTTATGAGCAAAGCGAGTATTGTTCCCACAATAGCGCCAATGAGCGAAGATAAGGGAAGGATATATTTAAGAAGGAGACCTCTGAGTTCAGAAACTTCTCTTTTAACATCAGAAATCTCTTTTCTGATACTTGTCTCTACTTCCTTTATCTCATTTCTGAGGTTTACCTCTACCGTATCTACTTTCGCGTCTAATCTTCTTATCTCATTTTTGAGGTTTACCTCTACCGTATCTACTTTCGCGTCTAATCTTCTTATCTCATTTCTGAGGTTTACCTCTACCGTATCTACTTTCGCGTCTAATCTTCTTATCTCATTTCTGAGGTTTACCTCTACTTCTTTTATCTCATTTCTGAGGACATCCTTTACATCTTCTGCTGTTGCTTGCAGGTCTGCCTTAGTGACTGTGCCGTGCTCAACTGATTCCTGTATGAAATTGATTATCGCAGTCGCTTCCTCATCGCCGAGTTTTGGAGCTATCTTCTTATATACCTCAACCGCTGTCAGCATGGTTAATTTATACCAGATTAATAAAACAAAGTCAATGCTGATCGGGAAGTTTTTTTAAAAGACCTTAAGAAGAAATACAGTTTTTTGAAAAAAGGAAAATCAGTACGCACTTCAGATAACAAAGCGCAAACGGCTAACGCCAAAACCTGACGGCTTCGTTTGTGCTCAGCCGTTAGGCGAAATATGTGTTGGGGTTGGGCATTTATTAATTGACAGCACAGACAGACTGTGCTATCTTGAAAATATCTTTTTATGAAGGAGGTTTATTATGGCCTGCAAACCCAAAGGCTCCGCATGCGGCACAACAAAAAAGACTACTGCAAAAGCGACTCCTAAGACAAAGAAAAAATAAGAGAGTCAGCTTGGATTATGGCAAAAAGGATGGTTTTTAAAAACCATCCTTTTTTTTGGGGAAAGCTCCGAAAGTCAGGATATGCTAATATGTACTTGTGTTTGAAAGAGAACTGAAAGAACTGGAAAAAAATCTTCTGCTGCGCACTATCCTTTCGCGGGATTCATCCCAGGGCGCTGTAATTACCATAGGCAGGAAAAAGTACCTTAATTTTTCCTCAAATGATTACCTTGGGCTTGCAAACAATCCTGAGATTCTCCGGTCTGTTCATGATTCTCTCCAAAAACATGCTGCGGGATCAGGCGCCTCGAGGCTGCTCGCCGGAGGGAGTGTTCTTCATAAAAAACTCGAAGAACGACTTGCAAGGTTCAAAGGGACGGAGGCTGCCTTGATATTCAACTCAGGGTATGCTGCAAATACCGGCATAATCCCTTCCATAGCAACAGAGACTGATGTGATATTCAGCGACGAGTTGAACCATGCAAGCATCATAGATGGCTGCAGATTGAGCAGCGCCAAAACCCAGGTTTATCGTCATCGGGATACGGCACATCTTGAGATGCTTCTGAAGAAGTCTAAAGCCCGCAGGAAGGTTGTTATTAGCGACAGTGTTTTCAGCATGGATGGAGACCTGGCTCCTCTTAGGGATATATATGAAATATGCAGACAACATGGAGCGATTCTTTACATAGACGATGCTCATGGCACGGGTGTGTTAGGTTGTGGAAGGGGAGCGCTTGCACACTTCGGCCTTAAGCCGGAACCGTGGATAATACAGATGGGGACATTTTCCAAGGCCTTAGGCGCTTTTGGCGCGTTTGTCGCCGGCAGCGAGGATGTCATAAAATGGATTTCGAATACTGCGCGCAGTTTTCTGTTTTCAACCGCACTTCCCTCAGGCGTTATTGCAGCCGCTGCCGCCGGGCTGAGTTTTGTCGAAAGAAATCCTTTGCTGGTTGAAAAGCTCTGGTTAAACAGGGAAAGACTTTTTGATGGGTTAAGGTGTATCGGGTATAACGATAATGTCAGTCAGACGCCTATTCTTACGGTAAGAACGGCCAAGATAAGCGAGGCGCTCAGGCTTTCAGTATTTTTATATGAAAAAGGGATTTATGTGCCTGCAATAAGGCCGCCTGCGGTCAAGGAGCCGAGACTCAGGATAACGGTCACCGCCGCCCATACGGAGAAACATATAGATAGATTGCTCGCTATGCTGAAGAAAGCAGGGCTTGGACTCTTAAATGGATAGCGAGCGTATTCCCTGTCCCGAAAGCCTTCGGGACTACAGGGAAGATCAATTAATGCGCCGGAATTTTATAAAAGCAGACAGGTGAGCCCTCAGCTATACTCTCTTCCATAGTCACCTGTTCCCCGAGCAGTTCCTGGTACATCAGGAGCTCATATCCACAGAGGTCTTTGAACTCCACAGCGATCTTGCTGATAGGGCAGTTATACTGTTTCAGATGATAATTTCCGTTGTTGCGTGTGAGTTCAACGATATGTCCTTCAGATTCGAGCATGTTTTTCAGCCCGTTGACAGTGTCATCAAAGGTTTCAAAACCTGCTAAGGCATTTCTTATTGTTTTAAGCCGGTTATCTTTTCTCCGCCTGAAAATAGTATTCAATTTTTCAGGGCCTTCATGTTTATTAATATCGCTTAGGATCTCAATGGCGAATTTATCAAAAGATTTCGGAAAAAGCGCATCCGCGGAGTCCGTCAGCATATAGACGAAACCGGGCCTGCCTATCCCGGTTTTTTTTGCGATGTAAGTCACAACCCCCTTTTTCTCAAGTGAAAGAAGATGCTGGCGGATACCCATAGGGGTTATATGAATGCTTTTGCTCAGTTCTTCAATAGAAAGTCCGCTGCTTTTTTTTAAAAGCCGGACAATACTGTTTCTTGTAGAGTGATCATCAAGGAGGATATTCATAATATTAGGTGAAAATAGCATAAATAAAAGATTTTGTAAATTATTTACCTCATGAAAGCCGTGCTGTTATACTACAAAATTGTAAAAACCCGGATTGTTGCGGGCAAAAAAATCTTAATGCAGGATGGATAGGAATAATCATTGAAGGTTGCAAGGCTTTATTCTTTTAACGACATACGCATTGAGGAAATTCCGGTCCCTGAACCCGGCCCTGGTGATGCACTCATCAAAACCAGGGCTTGCGGCATATGCTCAGGCGATGTGATGCCGTGGTATATCGGGAAAAAGGCGCCTCTTGTGCCGGGCCATGAGCCTTCAGGTGAGATAATTGCAGTTGGAAGCGATGTGAGGTCTTTCATAAAAGGTGACAGGGTTTTTACCCATCATCACGCCCCCTGTTTCTCCTGCAGGTATTGCAGGCGGGGAGATTATGTCCAGTGCGCCACATGGAAGAGTTCACGCATAATTCCAGGAGGAGTTTCCGAATATATCCTGGTTCCGGCTGTAAATCTCGAAAACGATACCTTCGTGCTTCCCGAGTCTCTCAGCTTTGAGGACGGGACTTTGATCGAGCCGACCGCCTGCGCTGTGAAAGGACTGAGGAGGGCAAAAATAAGACAGGGCGATACAGTCCTTGTTATCGGCCTCGGTGTTATGGGGATGATCAATCTATTGCTGGCAAGAGAATATGGAGCTGAAAGAGTGATCGGTGCTGACATGGTCAGGTTCAGGCTTGAGAAGGCCCTTGAGTTCGGGGCGGATGAGGTCATTGATGTTGCCGGCTGCGACATAAGGGAAGAGTTGATGAAAATCACGGACGGGGAGATGGCTGAACTGGTAATTGTGGGCCCCAACAGCGCTGAGGCGATGAAACAGGGTTTGAGCTGCGTAAGACCGGGGGGGCAGGCGCTTTTCTTTACCCCTGCAAAACCAGGAGAAAGTCTGACGCTTGACCCTAACTATCTGTATTTCAATGACATCAATATCATTACGAGCTATTCCTGCGGGCCTGAGGATACGAAAGAAGCCTGCAAACTCATAGAAAAAGGGGTTGTATCAGCCGGAAAACTGGTGACACACAGGTTTCCGGTTGAAGAGACCGGAGAGGCATTCAAGTTAACAGCAAAAGCTGAAAACTCTCTTAAGGCCTTGATAGTTTTCGGCTGATTTCCAGAAAAGGAGTCTTGATCATGGCTAAAAAAGATGCAGCAGGAATTTCGATGTGTGAGATTAGCGGAAAAAAATCTTCAGCGAAAAGACCCAACAAAACAATTTTTTATAAACATAAAGGTGATTTCAGGTGGAGAGGCGTTAAAGACGAACCTTACAAAACCAAGGGAGAGGATTGGTCGAATATTATCAGGAGGGTATTGATTGGCGCGCATGGAGAATCAACTAAATTTCATGTCAGATATTTTGAGATTGCACCTCAGGGACACAGCAGTCTTGAGCTGCACAGACACGAGCATGTGGTGATATGCGTCAAAGGGAAGGGGGTTGTTTTGACAGGGAAGACAAAACGCGCCATGGGATTTATGGATACTGTTTACATATCCCCGGACACAGTCCACCAATTATCAAACCCGTATAATGTATCTTTCGGATTCCTTTGCATAGTGAATTCCAAAAGAGACAGGCCTAAGGTATTACAAAAGTGAATTGTAATTCAGGTGGATAGTCTGTAGGTGTTTAGGCAGATAGGCGGGAAAGCCTTGATTCATTCTTTACGCAGTCCTAACAGCCTACAGTCTAAACAACCTGAGTAGCTGCCATGAATTGCCTTGTTTTGTTTGAAACAAAAATATTAAAATATTAAATCATAATTTTACAGGAGAGTTATTGCATGGAAAAAGAAAAAAATAAAACGATTATAGACAAAGCCTGGGATGCCTTTGCCTCTGTCAAGTTCGCCATTGTAATTTTTTCCCTTATAACGCTTTCATCTATTGTGGGCACTGTTCTTCATCAGCGGGCGGCCCCTGAGAAGAACATAGAACTGCTTATTAAGATGTTCGGACTTGAGTATGAGTCTGCGTCCAGTCTGCTGGGTGTGTTTGATAAGATGGGATTCACAAACATGTACCACTCATGGTGGTTTATTGCCTTTTTACTTTTGTTTGCGGCAAATCTGATAATCTGCTCGATAGACAGACTTCCGAGGGTGTTGAAGATGGTCAATGAAAAGGTGAGGCCTCTTGCCCCGGAGCATCTTGAGAAGATGTCCATTAAAAAGACCTTCACGCAGAAGGACAAAGCCTCGCATATGAAAGATCTGGTGGTTGCAGCCTTGGGCAAGCTCGGGTTTAAACCCCTCGAATCTGCCGGAGAACATGGGACGCAAATATATGCTGAAAAGGGCAATTTCTCCAGGCTCGGCGTGTATATCACACACGTGAGCGTCCTGCTCATTCTTGCAGGCGCGGTCATAGGAATATTTTTCGGCTATAATGCCTTTCTGAACCTGCCGGAGGGTCAGATATCTTCTGTGGCATATAAAGACAAAGGGGTGGAGATACCGCTCGGGTTTAGCATACGATGCGATAATTTTGAGGTGGAGCACTATGAGGGCACTGATATGGCGAAGGCCTACAGGAGCTGGCTTACGGTGATAAAGGACGGCAAGGAGGTCATGAAAAAGTCTATCGTAGTGAATGCCCCGCTTGTCTATGAAGGGATCACCTTCTATCAGTCAAGTTACGGCTTTATGAAGGAAGCCGTAGGAAACGGCATTCTGGTGTTAAATGTTTCATCCGGCAATGGAAAATCAGAACAGATAAAAACTAAGATAGGCGAGAGTTTTTCTATCCCGGGCACTGCTGTTACAGGACATATCGTTGATTTCAGCCCTGCGCTTTCCATGGACCAGTCCGGCAAGGCCTTTACCTACTCCGAGATGATGACGAACCCTGCTATTTATGTGAATTTTTCTGAGGCCGGCGAAGTGAAATACTCCGGCTGGCTGTTGAAAAGATACCCGCAGACCTGGGCTTTGCCGGACGGCAACAGGGTCGAATTTCTGGATTTCTGGGGAATCGAATATACCGGAATGCAGGTGAGAAAAGACCCTGGCGTACTCATTGTTTATCTCGGATGTCTTATCATGTCTATAGGCATGTACATGACCTTTTTTATGAGTCATAGAAGGATATGGGTCAATATAGCCGAAGAAAAAGGCGGTCTGAAAGTAATGATAGGGGCATCTGCCAACAAAAACAGGACGGCCTTTGAACAGAAGATAGAAAAATTAGCCGACATTCTGAATGCCGGTCAAAAAGGGGGAAAATAAATGGACAGTTCTACTTTTTTCGGCTTATCAACTGTTGCGTATGTTTTCGCAATGCTCGCTTATATTACATATCTGGCTTTTAAAAAGGAACCGATAGGAATAGTCGCAACAGCTCTTACTGTCACGGGATTTGCTTCCCAGACGCTCGCTCTCGGGCTGAGGTGGAAGGAATTCTATGATATCGGGCAGATGGGGTTTCTCAGGGCAGCCCCCCTGACCAATCTGTACGAATCTCTTGTATTTTTTGTCTGGTGTCTTGTCCTGACTTATTTGATCATAGAGTTCAAATACAAGAACCGTTCCTTCGGCGCCTTCGTAATGCCTATCGCAGGGCTTGCCCTTGCCTTTATAGATATTTCAGGAATGTCGACAGATATTCAGCCTCTGGTGCCTGCGCTTCAGAGCAACTGGCTTCTTGTGCATGTGCTGCTGAGCTTTATCGCCTACGCCCTCTTCTCAGTCTCCTTCAGCACAGGCATGATGTATCTCATGGTGAAGACCGAAAAGAGAAGCGAACCTTCGTATATCTTCTGGACCCTGATACTGAGCGTTTTCGTCATTATCCTTTCTGCGATGGGTCTTGATTATCTCACCTTCAAGGTGGCGATAAAGAGCCAGGAAGAATTCATAAAGAGCTATCTTTTAAAGGCCTCTTTCCGGAGCAGTTCAGCCGCTGTAGTGGTGTTGAGCTGGGCCGTCGCAGTGGCCTTTACTTTTTTAGTATGGAGATTCGGCGGGATACTGAAAAAGATCATCGTCAGCTTTAAAATTTCGCTTGAAATGCTGGATGAAATCACCTATAAGAGCATAGCTATCGGTTTTCCGACTTTTACCCTCGGCGGCCTGATCTTCGGCGCGATATGGGCGGACCAGGCCTGGGGCAAATACTGGACATGGGACCCTAAGGAAACCTGGTCTTTGATAACATGGTTCTTCTATGCCTTTTACCTGCACAGCCGGCTTATGCGGGGGTGGAAAGGCAATAAAATTGCCATTGTTGCAGTGATGGGGTTCATGGCGGTGCTTTTTACCTATCTCGGAGTGAACCTGCTTCTTTCCGGACTTCATAGCTATGGTGGCGCATAAGCGTCTGTAATATGTTTTTGTCTGCCCTCTGTTTTCCGGCGCAGAGGGCAGACAGACTGATAATCCGTTGAAACCCTATGAGCCTTTATCGAAAATACATTCTTGCCGTTGCTTCCGTCATGCTGGCCCTGCTCGGGCTTTTTTCATGGGCCCTCTACGAAATCAACAGAGACCAAATAAACATTGCAAGCAAACAGCGGGTCGAACTCATTACGGAAATAATCAAAAACGGCCTGAAAGTCATGATGCTCGAAGGCAGCGGGGGAAAGGAATTTCAGAAATTTCTCGATGTTGTCATTGCAGAAGACATCAAAGCAGTGCGGATTTTCTCAGAGAACGGGACTGTTTTTAACTCCACGATACCAGGCGAAACAGGGAAAAGGGTGGATGAAAAATACATGAAAATGTATCTGGGCGCGGCCAGTTTTGCTTCGCATGAAGGCGCATCTATTTTTGCTCATGAGAAGGATGGCGCCAGGATATATTCGAGCATTTTTATTATTAAAAATGACTGGCCATGCCAGAAATGCCACGGGGGATGGGACAAAATCAAGGGCATCCTTGGAGTGGAGGTTTCAACGGATAAGGTCGGCAGGTCATTAAGTCATGCAAGAAAAATGGCGGCGGGTTCTTATTTTATGGCAGCAATCCTGTTTTTGGCCGCTATCGTCCTGACAGGCAGGCATTTAATAAAAAGACCTATGGAGGTCTTATTGCATTCGCTGAAGAATATTGAAAAGGGTGATCTGGCATCAAAAATCCCTGTAAACAGAAAAGACGAAATCGGTGCAATATCCTCAGGCATAAATACGATTGCTGGAGAGCTTGGCAGGTGCAGGGATGAAATCCTGAAGTACAGCAGCGACAAGGACAGGTATGTGGAAAAGATGGTATCTCTCGGAGAAGTGACTGCAACAGTTGCGCATGAGATAAAGAATCCTTTGGCCGGCATCAGCGGCGCCCTGCAGGTGATGGCAGAGGATATTCCTGAGGACAGTCCCCGCAAGGAGATCTGCAATGAGATTCTTGAGGAGATAGAGCGCCTTGATAACGCAGTGAAGGATATGCTTGTTTACGCAAGGCCGCCGGAACCTCATTTGATTCCGACAGATATTAATGCTATTATCGAAAGGGTCTGCCGGGAGATCGGATTGAATACCCCCCGGAGGTCTGAGGTGGAGATCAAGCCGGCTTTTAATGATCTCCCTGTGGTAATGATCGACCCGGACCAGATGGAAATGGTTTTTATAAATATAATGCGTAATTCCCTGCATCTTATGCCTGAAGGGGGGACGCTCACTGTGGCTACACACCACAGGGAAGACAAAGGAGAGATAGAGATAGCTTTTTCGGACACCGGCAGAGGGATTCCCGAGGAAAAACTCAAGGATGTTTTAAAGCCGTTTTTTTCCTCTCAGCAGCTCGGCACCGGACTGAAACTGGCGATAAGCAGGAATATTGTGGAGAACCATAACGGCAGGATAGAGGTCATGAGCAGGCCTGGCCTTGGAAGTACGTTCAGTATTATAATTCCTTATACGGGGTGAACTTGGAAAAGGCAAAGATACTTGTAATAGACGATGAGAAACTGCTCAGGTGGTCTATGCAGCAGAATCTTTCCAAAGAAGGATATGCTGTTATTACTGCTGAAAGAGGGCTGGAGGGACTGAAGCTCTTTATTGAGGAAGAGCCTGACATAGTCCTTCTGGATATACACCTGCCTGACATCTCCGGCATTAATGTCCTTGAGAGCATCCGGAAGGAAAATCCGAATGCGGTCGTAATCATGGTGACAGCTTTCGGGGATATCGAGACCGCGGTCAAAACCATCAAGTTTGGGGCGTATGATTTTGTTGAAAAACCGTTCAATCTGGAAAAACTCAAATTGCTGATAGGAAAGGCTCTGGAGACTTGTTCCTTGCGAAAAGAAGTTTCCCAGTTCAGGTCTCAACTTTCAATTAAATATGGTTTTTCGAATATCATCGGGAAATCCCCGCAGATGCGGAAGATTTTGGAGCTTACGAAGAAAGTTGCCAAAAGCGATGCAACAACGATACTTCTTCAGGGGGAAAGCGGAACAGGCAAGGACCTTATTGCCAAGACTATACACTATGAGAGCAGCAGGGCATCGAAACCATTTATAGATGTTAATTGCACTGCACTCCCTGAAACACTTATAGAGAGTGAACTGTTCGGTTATGAAAAAGGCGCTTTTACAGACGCAAAGCAGATGAAGAAAGGTCTTTTTGAACTCGCCGACGGCGGCACCATATTCCTTGATGAAATAGGGGACATGAAACCCAGTACACAGGCAAAGCTTTTAAAGATAATAGAAAATAAAACCTTTAAGCGAATCGGAGGAGTTAAAGACATCTCGGTTGATCTCAGGGTAATAGCCTCTACAAACAAGAACCTTGCCGAGGCGGTAAAAAAGGAGAACTTCAGGGAAGATTTGTATTACAGGCTGAAGGTTATCCCCATATTCCTGCCGCTGTTGAGGGACAGAAGTGAAGATATTCCTCCGCTGGCGAATTTTTTTATTGATGATTTCAACAGGGAATTCAAGAAGAATGTGAAGGGGTTATCCAAAGAAACCGAGAAGGCCTTTCTGAATTATCCCTGGCCCGGAAATATCAGGGAACTGAGGAATGTTATTGAACGCGCAATGATCCTTGAAAATGAAGAATACATATTGCCTGAGCATCTGCCGGCTGAATTTTCCGGTGAAGTGCAGCCTGCTAATATGATGAACGCGCCGGTCAGTCTTCCGGCCGGAGGATTTGATATTGAAGAGGTGGAAAAGAATCTCATAAAACAGGCGCTTGAACAGGCCAGGTGGAACCAGACCAGAGCGGCTAAACTGCTCAATCTGACCAGAGACGCGCTGAGATACAGGATGCAGAAATTTGGTTTTCTCCAGGAAAAAGACTGATTCAATCGTTTTTTTACTACTATTATAGATATGTTTTTTGCTACTATTAATGTAATAGTTCAGCCGTATGGGCATAAGAAAGGATAAACATTCACCGCAGAGACACAGAGGACGCAGAGATGTTTTTTTCGTTTTCCGGTGAGAGGCCGGAAAACAAAATTTACTTAACCTCAGCGAACTTTGCGCCTCTGCGGTGAACTATTACAAATGAAAATACTCGTTGTAGATGATGAACAGCTTGTAAGATGGTTTCTGGACAGGGCGCTCAGAAAAAGCGGTCATGAAGTAATTACCGCGTCCAATATTTCCGAAGCCTTTGAAAGGCTCGACACAGAAAAGATCGATATGCTGTTTGTGGATCTCAGGATGCCTGAAGGAAATGGCACAGAGTTGATTAAGAAAATGGGGAAATTAACTCTAAAACCGAAGGTGATTGTATGCTCGGCCTTTATTACACATGAACTGGAAGAAGAATTCAAGAATAAAGGAATATGCACTTTAAAAAAACCATTTAAAATAGACGAGTTAAATAGTGCAATAGAGCAGTGCTTAAGCCGGTAAAATTCTATGCATTTACTTTGGGCCTGTAATATGCTTAGCGTTTTGATTTGAAAGTTTTTTTGCATAAAAATACACTTATATTATGATGAAAGCCCTGGTTACCGGAGCTACCGGTTTTATTGGCAGCAATCTTGTGAAAGAGTTGGTGAAGAGGGACTATGAGGTCACCTGCCTTGCCAGAAAGACATCCGACCTTCGCTGTCTGGAAGGCCTTGAGGTGAGTATTGTCTATGGTGACTGTGCAGATAAGGCCTCCTTGCAGAAACTCCCTCTGAATTTTCATTACGTATTCCATCTTGCCGGCCTGACAAAGGCCAAAAAAGAAGAAGACTTTTTTATGGCCAATGTGAAGGGAACGGAGAATCTCCTGAATGTTTTGTCGGCCAATTCGCAAAATTTGAAACGGTTTCTTTATATGAGCAGCCTTGCTGCTGTCGGGCCAAGCTGCGCTGAAATGCCCGTTGATGAAACTGCGATTCCAAAACCTGTTTCAGTGTATGGCACGTCCAAGCTCAAAGGTGAACTGGCGGCGCTCGCCTATAAAGACCGGATGCCGGTGTCTATTATACGGCCTCCGGCAGTATATGGCCCTCGTGACCGGGATTTTTTTCTTTTTTTCAAGATGGTCAAGAGGGGCTTTTATCCTTACTGGGGAAAATGTTATTATTCACTCTTGTATGTGGACGATCTTGTCAATGGATTGATCACAGCAGCAGAGTCGCACGAGGCGGAAGGTAATATATATTTTTTATCGGACGGCAGGATTTATTCAAATGATGACATTGTTTATGAGATAATAGAGGCGATGGATACGAGGGCGGTTCGACTGAGAATTCCCCCTTTTCTTATGAAGCTTCTGGCGGCGTTCAGCGAGAAGTTTGCAACCGGCTCAACGATAATAAACCTTGATAAGCTCAGGGAGATCAAACACAGCCATTGGACCTGTAATTCAAAAAAGGCAGAAAACGAATTAGGATTTGTTCCAAGGGTGACAATAAAGGAAGGAATTAAATGGACGGCAGACTGGTACAGGCTTCACAAATGGCTGTAAAAAAATCTACTGATATTTTTGATAAGTGCAGTAAATTCACCAAGGCAAAAGAACTGATGTCAGCGGGTATGTATCCGTTTTTCAGGGTCATCGAAAGCGCGCAGGACCCGGAGGTCATCCTGAGCGGCCGCCGCATGATCATGGTAGGTTCAAATAACTATCTCGGCCTTACGAATCATCCCAAAGTCAAAGAGGCCTCAATTGAGGCGATAAAGAAATACGGCTCAGGATGTGCCGGTTCAAGGTTTCTCAACGGCACACTGGATATCCACGTCAAACTTGAAGAAAAACTCGCGCGCTTTATCCGCAAGGAAGCTGCGCTGGTCTTTTCAACAGGATTTCAGGTTAATCTCGGAGTAATATCAGCTCTGGTCGGGAAAGATGACGTAATAATTATAGACAAGATGGACCATGCGAGCATTATAGATGGATGCAGGCTCTCATACGGCGAGGTGAAAAAATACAGGCATAATGATATGGCGGACCTTGAGAGGATCCTGAAACAGAATACGGATCGCAGCAAGCTTATTATCGTAGACGGCGTCTTCAGCATGGAAGGGGACATCGTTGATCTGCCGAAAGTTGTCGAACTTGCAAAGGCCTATGGCGCGCGGTTGATGGTTGACGACGCCCATGGCATAGGGGTATTGGGAAAGACGGGAAGAGGCACTGCGGAACATTTCGGACTTGAAGACGAAGTTGACCTCATCATGGGCACGTACAGCAAATCTCTGGCCTCTATCGGAGGTTTTATCGCCGGTTCCAGTGAAGTAATACACTATATTAAACACTTTGCCCGTTCCCTGATATTCAGCGCAAGCCCTCCTCCTGCTTCAGTAGCTGCCGTGAGCGCCGCAATTGATATAATTGATAATGAGCCTGAGAGAATAGAAATGCTCTGGAAGAATACCCGAAAGATGCTTCAGGGCTTAAAAAGTCTCGGCTTCGAGGTCGGTCCGAGCGAAACGCCGATTATCCCCGTCATCGTCGGTGATGATGAGACAGCCTTTAAGATGGCCATGATGCTCCAGGAAGAAGGGGTGTTTGCTAATGTCGCGGTAAGTCCTGCTGTGCCCGAAGGCAAGGCGCTTATACGAACAAGCTATATGGCTACCCACACTGAGGAGCAATTAGACCTTGTCCTCTCTGCCTTTGAAAAAACCGGCAAGGCGCTGGGCCTTATAATCTGATAATCTGAAGCTGAAGACTTGGAAATCTTTGAAGTTAAAAATGAAAAAGAGCTCAAAAAGTTCATAGACTTTCCGTATTCCCTGTATGCAAAAGACCCCCTTTATGTTCCCCTTTTAAAAAGAGAAGTCCGGGAACAGTTGACTGAGAAGAACCCTTTTTTTAAACATGCCGAGGTGAAGTATTTTCTTGCGATGCGTGAAGGGAAAATCGCCGGAAGAATAGCCTCGATCATAAACCGGAGGCATACAGGCTTCCATAAGGATGACACGGGCTTTTTCGGTTTTTTTGAATCAGTCAATGATCCTGAGGTCTCCGGGAGACTGCTCGATACAGCAGCGCATAATTTAAAGACAAAGGGTATGAAGACGATGAGGGGCCCCATGAACTTCTCGACCAATGATGAATGCGGCTTTCTTATTGAGGGCTTTGATTTTCCCCCGATGCTTATGACCCCTCACAACCCTCCGTATTACCGGGACCTTATGGAAAAGTACGGCATGAAGAAAATCAAGGATCTGTATGCATATATCTATGACGTTCAGGAAACTCCGCCGGAAAAGGTGTTGAGGGTTGCAGCAATCGCTGAAAGGCGGGGTATAAGTGTGAGATCCATAGATAAAAAAAGGTTTCATGAAGAGATGCTGATATTCAAGGAAGTATATAATTCTGCCTGGGAGAATAACTGGGGGTTTATCCCGCTTACCGATGATGAACTGTATTATCTCGGGAAAAAATTGAAGCAGATAGCGGCGCCTGAACTTATATTGATCGCAGAGGACCAGGGCAAACCGGTTGGTTTTATGGGGCTGGTCCCGGATTTCAATTCAGTCCTCAGGCATATGCATGGCAGGCTTACTCCTTTCAGTCTCGCAAATGCCCTGTATTACTCCAGAAAGATTACCGGACTCAGGCTTCTTCTGCTCGGAATAAAGCGTGAGTACAGGAACAAGGGCGTGGAGGCCTTGCTTATAAGGGAAGCGTTCAAAGGGATCAAAAAGGGGGGCTATAAAAGGGTTGAATTTTCCTGGATACTTGAGGATAACATCTCAATTCAGAGGATTATTGAGATGGCCGACGGCAGACTTTATAAAAAATACAGGATTTATGAAAAATCACTCTAATTTTTTTAGAATCAAAACAGCGTTCACACCGCCGAAGCCGAATGAACTGGAGAGGGCGGTTTTGATGGCGTGGCTGCTTCTTTCTGTTATGAGATTGATATTGCATCGGCTGTCTTTTTCCCTGATATTTATGGTGGGAGGGATAACGCCTTCCAGTAAGCTCATCGCAGTACAGGCAGCCTCGAAGGCTCCTGAGGCGGCAAGCATGTGGCCTGTCATTGATTTTATGGCGCTGACAGGGATATGGGGCGCCCTTTCTCCAAAGGCGGCGAGTATGGCCTCTGATTCAACACGGTCACCTAAGGGTGTTGAAGTGCCGTGTGCATTTATATAATCTATATCATCTGTTTTTATGCCAGTCTCAGTGATTGCAGAATGCAGAGCATTTATCTCACCTTTAAGGTCAGGTTTTGTCTGGTGGAAGGCATCAACAGTATTGCCATAGCCTATTACTTCCCCGTAAATTTTTGATTTACGTTTAAGAGCGGCCTCAAGACTCTCCAGCACCAGTGTGCAGGCGCCTTCAGAAAGAACAAATCCATCCCTGTTTCTGTCAAATGGCCTGCTTGCATAAAGTGGTTCAGCCTTTGACAAGGCACCTGACATACCATACCCTTCGATACATAATCTGCATAGAGGTGCGTCAGTGCCACCTGCTATTAACGGCCCCTTGAAGCCTGTCTTCAGCAAGCGGTAAGCTTCGCCGATCGCATTAGAACCCGAGGCACAGGCGTTAGATATAGCGAGACAATGCCCCTTTATGCCGAGTTTTTGGGCGATATACGACGGAGCCATGCTGATTGTGGTAGCGGGCATAAGATAAGGCGACAGCCGTAAGCTTTGGGAATGCAAGGTTGAGTTTTGCATATGCATGAAGGCCTTTTCAATAGAGCTTATCCCCCCCCTGCTTGAACCAATGATAACGCCGGCAGAAGCCAAATAGTCATAATCTTTGCTTCCTCTATACTTTTCTTCTGATTTCTGATTTCTGATTTCTGATTTCCGGAGTAGACCGGAATCTTCTGCTGACATTATCGCTGAGGCGACCGCATAATGAACAAAAGGATCAAGTCTCAGTATTTCTTTAGCTTCCAGGTAATCTTCTGCCCTGAAATTCCTGATCTCCCCTGCTGCTTTCCATTTTATGTCAGAAGCGGGGACCTTTGTAACTGTCTGTATGCCTGAGAGGCCGGCTTTTACGGAGTTCCAGGAATCAGGAAAATTGTTCCCAAGAGGTGTTACTGCTCCAATGCCTGTTATAACGACCCGTATCATTTGTAAACCTATCTTACCATAAATGGTTGTAACTACTCAGGTCTATAGGCTGTAGTCTTTTAGACTGTTAGCAACAACAAAACATGAGATATGAGACGTGCCGGGGCCAACACATGCTCCGTCTTTTGCCTAACAACCTACAGACTAAAGGGCTAAGCAACCTGAGTAGTTACAAATGGTTTACAAATGGCCTTTGAACGAAACGCAGCGAATCAAAATTCATAAAAAATCATAAACCCTTGCATATAATTTGCATTTTGATAATAATAAATAAAAAAATATAAAAGTTTTTTGGGGAACGAGGTTGGCTGGAGAAGTATTAAAAAAGAGACGCGAAGACTTAGGAATTGATATTAAGGAAGTTACTGACGCCCTTAGAATCAGCTCCGAATATCTTTCTGCGATTGAAAATGATGTTTTTGACAAACTGCCGGCGGCAGTTTATACGATCGGTTATATTCGATGTTATGCAAAATACCTCAATGTCGATGCCGGACCAATTATACTGAATTTCACATCCCATCTTTCTACCCCGAAACCCTCGACAATAATTCCCGTAGCTTCTTCCAGGCGGAAAGTCCCGGGCTATCTTTACTTCGGAGCTGCTCTTCTGTCAGGATTGCTGGTCTTTGTTGTCTACTATACATATGCATTAAAAGATCGTGCCGGCAGTAGGACAAGTGAAAATGTCGGGGTTTCAGAAACAGAAAAACATCCTTTGCCGGTTCCTCCCCTGCCTGCTGAAACAGTGCCTATGATGACGTCTGAGGACAATGTTTCTCAAAAAGACATGCAGACTGTGCCAGGGCAGGTAATGGCCGGCAAGAAAGAACACCGGCTCGAAATAATCGCACATGATATTACATGGGTGCTTATAAGATTTGAAGATGGCAGGAGTGAGGAAATGCTTCTTAAATCCGGCATATCAAAAAGCTGGGAATTTAGAGACTCGGCAGCGCTGAAAATCGGCAACGCAGGCGGTGTTATGCTGAGATTTGACGGTAAAGATTTAGGTGTCCCCGGCAAACCAGGTCAGGTTTTGAATCTTGCTTTTCCTCAAAGTTGATGCATTCGTAAAAAGTCTTTAGCAGAATCTTTTATTTTGCCTTATATCCAGGACAACCCTCAAAACCAGAGCATTTCGTTTTTTTTCTCAATGCGCAGCGGGTGTTTGCGCATATCGGTGTTTTGTCTCCATAGGCATCGGCTGACTTTACCCGTGCCCGTTCTTTATTTATGTGAGATTTTACCGTGGTCTTTTTCGACGGAATTTTCTTTATCATCATGGATATAATTCCCTTGCACCTTCAATGCTTGTATGTCTTCTCACTATAATAATATACTAAGCAAACCGGTTATTAAATGCTCAGGGGTCAAAGAATTTTGGGAAACACTGCTTTGATAGCTCAAGTGATAGATACAATTAAAAAACACTCCATGCTTAAAGGTGGGGAGAGGGTCATTGTAGGGCTTTCCGGAGGCCCGGATTCTGTCTGTCTTCTTGCTGTTTTGCACAGGCTTAAAGATGATTTTAACCTGACCCTTTATGCTGTTTATGTTGATCATAATCTGAGGCCGGGTGAAACTCCTGCTGAAATAGAGTATTGCAGGAAGCTTTGCGCTGAGATGAAGGTGGATTTCAGGGTCAAGTCAGTTGATGTGAAAGGTCATGTCAAAGAACACGGTATCAATAAGCAGGAAGCTGCGAGGGATTTGAGATATAAGGCGTTTTATGAAGTGGCTGCGGAGATCAGGGCAGAGAAGATCGCACTTGCGCATAATGCCGATGATCAGACAGAGACTGTTTTTATGAGGCTTATCCGGGGGGCCGGCGCTGCGGGGCTTGCCGGCATCCCTGCAAAACGCGGTAATGTAATCAGGCCGCTTTTGGAGATCCAGCGGAGAGAGGTCGAGGATTTTCTGGGGCGTGAAAATATCCGCTATATTATTGATTCGTCAAATCTGCAGACAGATTACTTCAGAAACAAATTCAGACTGATGGTCATGCCGGAGCTGAAGAAGATGAATCCGAACCTGATTCAGTCTGTAAACAAAACGGCTTCGATACTCCAGGAAGAAGAGCGTTACCTCGGTGTTATTGTCACAAAGTCGCTGATGAAGATGATCAGCAGAAAGACCGACAGCAGGATCGAACTCTTTCTCACCCCGATGGAGGTTATGGACATCGTGATATTGAGGCGGTTGCTCAGACGTGCGCTTGATGAAACAGAGGGACTGAGGGGGATTGGCTTTATCCATATTGAGGATATTATCCGTCTTGTCAAGGATGGAAAATCAGGTGACAGGCTGTATCTGCCAAAGGGCATCCGCGTCATAAAAGATTATTCCCTTCTTGTGATAACGTCTGAAAAACCACAGAAGATCGCCTCCTATGAACTGCAGGTTCCGGGTGAAGCGGCCATTAGAGGCGCGGGCCTGGTAATTAAGGCCTCCTTTGAAGAAGAAATTGGGGACTTTGGAGACGGGAAGAAATCGGCGCTGCTGGATGCCGACAGAATGGATTTTCCGCTTAAGATAAGAGCAAGAATGCCCGGCGATTGTTTTTACCCGCTTGGGTTCGGCAAGAGGAGAAAACTCCAGGATTTTTTTGTAGATGAAAAGTTGCCGAGGGATGAAAGAGACAGCATACCCCTTGTATTTTCCGGCGACGATATAGTCTGGATCGCAGGTCACAGGGCAGACGAGAGGTTCAGGGTGACCGGCAGTACAAAAAAATTCCTGAGACTTGTTATAGTAAAGGGGAAATTTTAGTGTGCGGAGGTTATTTTGACTGAAGAAACAAGAGTGAGATTTGCGCCGAGTCCTACGGGGTATCTCCATATCGGCGGGGCAAGGACAGCGCTTTTTAACTGGCTTTATGCAAGAAATAAGAAGGGCACATTCGTCCTGAGGATAGAGGACACGGATAAAACGCGCTCAACGGATGAATATATAGACGCGATCCTCGAGGGCATGAAGTGGCTCGGCCTTGACTGGGATGAGGGACCTTTCCGTCAGACCGACAGGTTTGATGTTTACCGGAGCTATGCCGACAAACTTCTGAAAGAGGACAGGGCATACTATTGTTACTGTTCAGCAGAGGAACTCGAGATGAGGCGAAAAGCTGCGATGGTACAGGGCAAGTCAGTAAAGTATGACGGGAGATGCAGAAATTTAACAGAAGGTCAAGCAGCAAGCAGCAGGGGACAAGGCACTGTCAGATTCAGAATGCCCCAGCAGGGACAGACTGTTGTTGATGACCTCATACACGGAAAGGTTGTCTTTGAAAATGAGCAGCTTGATGACCTGATTATCCTCCGTTCAGACGGGACGCCGACCTATAACCTCACTGTTGTTGTCGATGACGTTGATATGCGTATAACACATATTATCCGCGGAGATGATCATCTGAACAATACCCCAAAGCAGATACAGCTCTATCAGGCCTTTGGCTATGCCGCGCCGAAGTTTGCCCATCTGCCGATGATCCTCGGCGCTGACAAGGCGAGGCTGTCGAAGAGGCACGGCGCAACCTCTGTGATGGCCTACTATGAAATGGGCTATCTGCCTGAGGCGCTCGTGAACTATCTCGTCAGGCTCGGCTGGTCATACGGAGACCAGGAGGTCTTTACCCGTGATGAACTGATCAAACATTTTTCCTTTGAGCATGCCGGAAAGGCAGCCGCTGTTTTTAATCCCGAGAAATTGCTCTGGTTGAACAGTCAGTATATCATGAGTTCCGCGCCGGAAAAGCTGGCCGAACTTGTCAGGCCTTTTCTCGTAAAAGAAAAGATCATCCGCGAAGATGAGGCGCTTGATAAGGCCTGGCTTGCAAAGGCAATACATACCCTGCAGGAACGCGCCAGGACACTTGTGGAACTGGCCGCATCCCTGAGATATTATATTGCAGAGGACGTTGTATTTAACGACAAGGCAAAAGAGAAGTTCCTGAATGAAAAGAGCAGGGATATTCTGGAGGAACTGAAGGCGGGCATCTCTTCCCTTTCTGAATTTTCGATACCTGAACTCGAAAAACTCTTCAAGTCTATCGTTGAAAAGCATGGAGTCAAGCTCGGAGCCCTTGCCCAGCCTGCCCGTGTTGCCATGACCGGAGGGACCGAAAGCCCCGGCATCTATGAAGTGCTTGAGGTCCTTGGCAAGGAAAAGGTATTGAGCAGGCTTGAAAAAGCGATAAAGATGATTGGGGGGGCCTAAAAGTCACAATAGAGGAGGGATTTTTCGTTGCCAGAAATTCTTTACTGTAATAAAAAAACAGGTGAATTATACCAACGCAGTATAATATTTGCCTACTCAGCATTATATGGAATTATTATTTTCAAAGCAGGCGTTTTTCTTTCTTTCCCCCTGCTGGAGAGCAGTTTCAAACGTAAAACTCGACATTGTGTCGAATAAGCATAAAAAACAATGTTCTGTGAAGAATTGAAAATTGCGGCATATATTATAAAATCGGAAAAACACACGATAAAAATTACAGATGAATCCAAAGCCTTAAAGGTATAATAGAGGCAAAAGGAGGATACATGACACAACGACTAACGGCAATCATAGAAAAAGAAAATGATGGATATGTTTCTCTATGTCCAGAGCTTGATATTGCAAGCCAGGGCGATACGATCGAACAGGCGAAGGACAACCTGAAGGAGGCATTAGAATTATTTTTTGAAACCGCCTCGCCTGAGGAGATAAAGCAGCGGCTTCATGGTGATATATTTGTAACACAGGTTGAGGTTGCTGTTGGGTAAACTTCGCATACTTTCAGGAAAGGAAGTGTGCCGGATTCTCTTTCGACACGGCTTTACCAAAGCAAGAAAAAGAGGAAGCCACATTATAATGCAAAAGAAACTGTCCGGCAGCACAATTACTGTTCCAGTCCCTGATCATAACGAAATCAGAATTGGAACCCTACAATCCATTATTCTAAAAAAAGCATTTAACCACAGATTTACGCAGATTTACACAGATATATCAAAGACTTATGCAAACAGAGCAAATCACCTTTTTGGTGAAGCCTTTTATCTTTTCAGGTGTTTGCTTTATCAGTGTTTATCCGTGTTTATCCGTGGCCAACTGAGGTTTTTAGGATTATTCGTCAGTCTGTAATTCCTCGCTCAGAATTTGAATTATAAAATACAGACACAGAACACCGCCTTCAACCGGACGCGGAATAAGCTTGGCGCTTTTTTCATGTGACGTAATTGCTGCGCTGGTTAAGGCAAACGTTACATATTTCTTTCGGTATTCCTTACGTCTGCACTTTTTCAAATATGTTTAGTTGGAGGTGTATCTGAAAGTTATTCCAGCGTGAGATTCTCCCATGTTTTGAGAAGAAGCTGAAAGTCTATCGGGCAGCGTCCGAACGTTCAAATCCTGACTGTTACCCCATATGTTCTCTGTGGTTTAAGTGGTTTTGCAAAAGGCTCCTATGATAAGAAAGATTTTAAATATTTTAGTGTTTATTTTTGCGGCGACGACTACGTCCGGCGCTGTAGAACTGGAAGAGTATCGCGGCCCTGAAATTATTGTCAGGCATGAAGCTTCTTTAAGAAATGCTGCGAAACAAATAGCTTCTGATTATAAAAAAACCAGAAATGATATCGAGACGAAACTGGGATTGCGGTTACAGAGAGATCCGGTTGTTGTGCTTATCCGTAGTAACGATGCCTTTCAGGATATGGCCCGAAATAAGCTGGTGACCGCCTTTGCGATGCCGGAGAGAAATCTTATTGTTATTGATTACTCGAAGATGAACAGAATTCCCTTTGACTTTGAAGACACGTTTAAGCATGAATTAGCACATATTTTACTGCATCAGAAAATATCTTCCTCCGCGCTTCCAAAATGGCTCGATGAAGGAGTTGCTCAATGGGCGAGCGGGGGCATCGCGGATATACTGCATACAGGAGAAAAGGACCTTCTTCAGCAGGCGGTGCTTTCCCATAACCTGCTGCCATTGGCGGATATCAGCAGCGTCTTCCCTGAGTCTCCAAGGGGTCTCATGCTGGCATATGAGGAGAGCAAAAGTTTTGTTGAGTATATCGTAAAGCATTATGGCGAGGCGAAATTACGGTCACTCCTGCACAGTCTTGCAAAACAGGGGACAATTGAGCAGGCGGTATATGATAATTATGGTGTTTCACTGGAGATGCTCGAACAGGATTGGAAGAAGACCCTGTCTATAGAGATTTCCTGGTTTTCATACGCAGCAGACCATTTGATCTGGGCGCTCTTTTTCTTTGCTGCGGTCATAACGGTTGCAGGCTATTGTGTTGTAAAGCGGCGCATCAAAAACTACAGGGAGGATGAAGATGACCTTGCAGAAGGAGATAACAAAGAACAGTCCGGTGATGTATGAAAAACTGGTGACTACTCAGGTCTATAGGCTGTAGTCTTTTAGACTGTTAGCAACAACAAAACATGAGATATGAGACGTGCCGGGTACAGCACATGCCCCGTCTTTTGCCTAACAGCCTACAGACTAAAGGGCTAAGCAACCTGAGTAGTTACAAAAAATGTTACTTTAACATTTCCTTTATTTTTGAGAAGAAGACCTTTGCATCTTTTTCGTTCTCCTCAGGGTCTTCGTCTTCATTTGTATCAATCCTTTTCAGGAGCTCTTCCGGGATCTCTTCCAGGAACCTTGACGGAGACGCGGGTAATTTTTTGCCGTATTTTATCCTGTGTCCGGCATAGGTGATATAGAGTTCTTTCATGGCCCTGGTTATGCCGACATAGAAGAGCCTTCTCTCTTCTTCGATATCTTCTTCTGTGTCCTGGGATTTTCTGTGAGGAAGAATATCTTCTTCAAGGCCGGCGATAAAAACAACCGGGAATTCCAGTCCCTTTGCAGAGTGGAATGATGTGAGCGTCACCCCGAAGGTTTTTTCGGTCTTCTCATATGAAAGGTCTGTCAGCGCAAGAGTTTCAAGAAAGCCCGGGAGAGAAGGAGCTTCATTTGTCTCTTCATATTGCGATAAAGATTGGATGAAGCCATCGACATTTTCGATCCTCCGAATCGCTGCCTCAGGTGTTTTATAGAGTTCGTAGATATAGTTTTTGTAATTGATTTCCTCTGTCAGATTTTTTAATGCTTTTGCCATACCTCCAGGACTTAGAAATTCAATGGAATATCTGTCGAGCAGTTCTGTAAACCTGTTGACTGAGTCGAGTACCATTTTCCCCAAGCCGGCAACTTCGCTGTTTCTTCTGAAGGCTTCGAGGAGTGAAATAGCATTGTTCTTTTCAAAGTCTGCAAACCTGCTGATTGTGGTTGGCCCAAGGCCTCTCTTAGGCGAGTTTGCAGCCCGCAATAAACTCAGATCATCAAGGGGGTTGGCGATTATCTTCAGGTATGCTGCAAGGTCCTTCACCTCTTTTCTCTCGAAATAACTTGTGCCGCCTACAACTGTATAGGGAATTCTGTTGGTTCTCAGCGCTGCTTCAAAGGGACGTGAAAAAAGGTTTGCACGGTATAAAACCGCAAAATTTTCATAAGGGTTATTCAATTCATATTTTATCTGGGCTATCCGGTCAGCAACCCACCGGGCTTCTTGCTCGCTGTCAGAGGCCCTGAATACACTGACTAAGGGGCCTTTGCTGCCGGCTGTCCAAAGGGATTTTTCCATTCTCTTTCTGTTATTGCTGATGACTCCATTGGCTGCCTGAAGTATACTGCCTGTAGAGCGATAATTTTGCTCAAGGCGGACTACGACAGTTCCGGGGAAGTCTTTTTCAAAGTCGAGAATGTTGTAAAGATTGGCGCCCCTCCAGCCGTAGATGGATTGGTCGTCATCGCCGACAACACAGAGGTTTTTTTTCTCTCCTGCGAGCATTTTTATGAAATCATACTGCACCTTGTTGGTATCCTGGTACTCGTCAACCATAATATAGCTGAACTTCTCCTGATATTTTTGAAGCACAGCGGGATGTTCCCTGAAAAGCTTTATGGTAAGAAGAAGCAGATCATCAAAATCAACTGCATTCATGGCCTTTAACATCTCCTGATACCTCGGATACACAACGCCGGCGAATTCTTCAAGAGCAGTATCTGTTCCCTTGGAGACGTTAAATTCATTTTTCATCCTGCTTATCGTCTCCATGATCGCCTCAGGCTTGAAGCTCCTGTCATAGGCCCTGATGTCGCTTAAGAGGTTTCTCAAAAGAGAGAGCTGCTCTGATGAATCATAAATGATGAAATTTCTTTTGTATCCCAGCAGATGGATCTCTTTTCTCAGAATATTGAGACCTAGCGAATGAAAAGTTGAAATGATCGGACTCTTCCCTTTTTTTGATTGTAACAGTGATATTACCCGTTCCTTCATCTCGTTGGCGGCTTTGTTTGTGAAGGTGACAGCAAGGACAGACTCGGGTTGGACCCCTGAATAAAGCAGATAAGCGGCCCTCAAAGTTATGACCCGCGTCTTGCCTGAGCCTGCGCCGGCAAGTATGAGCAGCGGGCCCTCTGTTTTTTCAACAGCCTCCCTCTGTCTGGGATTCAGCCGTACGATTTCACTTCCTATATCAATGCTCATTACGCAAAAATCTCCTTAAAAAATAATCAGATGCCTGACGCGCACTGACCGATAAAACAGGAATGGTTGTTTCTGAACGCTTCTTTAAGACATCGCAGAATGAGGATTTGTTGTCTCTTTTTGTAAGCATTTAATTTTACCCCTTTTGTAATGTTTGAATCAACAGACAGTCCTTATATATTTACACCCTTCAAGGTCTTTTGTTAACATAACATCCTTTCACCCCATAGATATAATGTCCCGCTGGAATTTCCAACTGGGTTCACCTGAGAGAGAGGACTTTAATGAATACATTGCATATATCCAAAATAGCAAAAGAACTCGGCATAGCAGAAAAGCAGGTCTTGGCTGCGGCCGATCTTCTTTCTGAAGGCGCGACAGTATTGATCCTGAAAAGGGCGTTGCTTCCGCCGAGGAGGCGCTTGCAGGAGCCCGTGATATTATCGCTGAATAGGTCAACGAAGACAAAAATGCTCGTGCTAAGATCAGGAACTTCTTTTTCGCAAAAGGCGTCTTCAGAACAAAGATAATTTCAGGCAAAGAAGAGGAAGGCATCAAATACAGAGATTATTACAAATGGGAAGAGCCTACAAAGGCGCCTTCACACAGGATTTTGGCCATGCGGCGCGGTGAGAAAGAGGGCTTTCTGATTTTGCGTATAATTCCCCAGACGGACTGCCATTACCCCAAAAAATGCAGTTGAATTTTGTATGCAAGGACATGGACGCCTTCAAAGTCTTTTAATTTCAACATAATTTTACCGGATGCCATAATGCAATTCTAAATTGTTGAATGAATAATAATATCCTGATCAAGAATTGATTATGGCATTTAAAAGGTGTTGCTGCAAAATACTTTTCAGTCATCCATGTCCTTGCCGGCTGCATTTTTCGGGTTACCGAAGAATTTCTGTTTTCATAAAAAGGTAATGGTATAATAAACGCACGTGTACAACTTGCCATGGTAAATTGCAAGGAAAAACAGGGGGGATTAATAAAAAACAGATGGTAAAGAATGATCGCTGGATAACGGAGATGGCAAAGCAGGGGATGATCGAGCCTTTTAATGAAGAGCAGGTCAGAAAAGGCGTGATTTCATATGGCGTAAGCTCTTACGGGTATGATATCAGGATTTTCGATGAATTCAAGCTCCCGAACCCTGTCACAAAACCCGGCGAAAAGATTATTATAGATCCGAAAAATTTTGATGAGAAAAACTTTATGGATTACAAGGGAGATGTTTGTGAGATACCGGCAAACAGCTATTTGATCTGCCGGTCACTGGAGTATCTGAGGATACCGAGGGAAACTCATGTCCTCTGTTTTGGCAAGTCAACGTATGCCAGAAGCGGTGTGATCGTCAATATAACGCCGCTTGAACCTGAATGGGAGGGGTTTATCACCATAGCAGTCTCCAATACATCTCCGTTTCCGGTGAAGCTGTACGCAAATGAAGGTATTGCCCAAATCGTATTTCTTGAGGCTGCTGAACTCTGTTTGACGTCTTATGCAGATAAAAAGGGGAAGTATCAGGCCCAGAAAGGGATTGTACTGCCTAAGATATGATGGATGAAGGCGCAGCAGACAACAAAAAAAAATTAATTCTTGCCCTTGATGTTTCCGAATATAATTATGCCATTGAACTTATCGACAGGTTTAAAGATGCCATAGAGGTTTTCAAGGTCGGACTTGAACTGTATACTGTTGCCGGCCCTGCGATAATCAATGAGATACATAAAAGAGACAGGAAGGTATTTCTCGATCTGAAATTCCATGATATTCCTACCACTGTTTCAAAGGCAGGTGTTGCTGCTGCACGCCTCGGCGTCTTTATGTTCAATGTCCATGCCTCGGGCGGGCTTGATATGATGAGAAGATGCAGCGAAGAAGTTGTTGATGTCTGTCTTAAGGAGAATCTGAATAAGCCGAGGATAATCGGCGTCACGGTACTGACCAGCATGTCACAGGAAATATTAAAAAGTGAAATAGGAATTCAGCACAGCCTCAATACGCATGTCAGGCATCTTTCCGGTCTTGCTCTAAAGGCAGGTCTGGACGGGGTTGTTGCTTCAGCTAATGAGGCTGCGATGATCAGGGGGCATTGCGGACGGGGATTTATTATTGTAACCCCGGGCATCAGGCCTTCCTGGACTCCTGTTGACGACCAGATACGGACTATGACGCCTAAGCAGGCATTAAGAGCAGGCGCGGATTTTTTAGTAATGGGCAGGGCCATATTGAATCAGGGCAACCCCATGAAGGCGATTGAATTGATACATAAAGAGATTGCATCCGTATCAAATAAATAACCCAAAGCCTCATATGTCAGAAATAACATTTACTAAGGAGTTCATAAGTAAGGCCCCCTCACCCTCGCCCTCTCCCTCCAGGGGAGAGGGTTATAATACTTCCCCTCCCTTGAGGGGAGGGGATGAAGGGGAGGGTGATGTATGTGGCTTTACTAATGACCGTATTAGTAACACAGAAAGCTACCTGCCGGTATTCAAAGAGATACCTTTTCAAGACCCTTTTGAAATATATAAAAAGCTGAGGTCTGCCAATAGTTTTTTGCTGGAGAGCGTGAAAGGTCCGGAGAATATTGCACGGTATTCATTCATCGGCATTGAACCGTATCTGATAATAAAAGTCAAAAACGGCGTTGTAGAGATTGACTGTAAAGGCAGAAAAACTCTTTCAAGCAGAAACCCCATTCAGAGACTCAGGGAACTTGTGAATGCCTATAAACAGGAATATGTGAGTGAACTCCCTCCTTTTCAGGGAGGGGCCGCAGGCATGTTGAGCTATGATTTTGTCCATTATCTTGAAAAGCTTCCTGAAACTGCAATAGATGATCTCCAGGTTCCTGATGCCCATTTTTTCATGATCGACAGACTTATTGCGTTTGATCATAAAAACAAAAAAAGCTGGATAGTCGTCTGTCCCGGAGCAAGGGATACAGCGCTCGGATATTCAGAGGTGACGAAATCTGCAAATACATTAGTTGCCGAGGCAGAAAATGTTCTGGAGGATATTCGAAGAAGGATCGGAGTTGACGGCAAGACCGGAGAGCATAGTGACAATTCCCCGCAACAGATAAAAATATCGTATGAGATGGAAAAAGAACAATATATGGATATGGTAAAAAAGACCAGGGAGTATATCGCAGCAGGTGATATATTCCAGGCCAATCTGTCTCTGAGGGTTTCCGCAGAGATTGGAAATACTGATCCGTGGAAGATTTATACTATTCTCAGAAAAATCAATCCCTCACCCTTTGCGGCATTTGTGGATTTCGGTGATTATCATATAGCAGGATCTTCGCCTGAAAGGCTTGTCAGAGTTATGGGAAGGGTTGTTGATACGCGGCCGATTGCAGGGACAAGACCAAGGGGCAAGGACCTCAATGAAGATGAAAGGATGAGCGCTGAACTGCTCTTGAATGAGAAAGAGCGTGCAGAGCATATCATGCTTATAGACCTTGAGAGAAATGACCTCGGAAAGGTCGCGGATTATGGAACGGTCAGCGTGGATGAACTCATGATTACAGAGAAATATTCGCATGTTATCCATATCGTATCGAATGTGAAAGGCCTTCTTGTGGATGGCAAAGACTGCTTCAGCGTTATAAAATCCGTTTTCCCTGGAGGGACAATAACCGGTGTGCCGAAAGTCAGATGCATGGAGATTATTGATGAGCTCGAACCCACAAGGAGAGGCCCTTATACCGGTTCTATCGGCTATATAGGGTTCAACGGCAATATGGACCTGAATATTGTCATAAGAACCTTTTTCATAAAAGAAGGGAAGGCTTATGTGCAGGCAGGCGCCGGAATTGTTGCAGATTCAGACCCTGAACGTGAGTATTACGAGAGCCTGAAGAAAGCCGAGGCCCTCATAAAGACACTTGAATATTTATAATCCTGCAAAAAGCATTTTGCCGCAGATTTACACAGATTTGCACAGTTATTTCAACTTCAATAAAGCTTATAGGGAAAGCCCGGCAGAAAAAGTTGACGCAGTATGCATGAGATATTTATTATGTGCATATAGGAGGCAGAAATATGAGAATAACATTAGATTTACCCAAGGATTTACTTGAAGAGGCTATGAAGGTTACTCATTTAGAAACCAGGACTAAAGTCATAATAACGGCCTTGGAAGAATTAATAAGAAAATCAAAAATATCTGAATTAAAAAAATTTAAAGGGAAAATAGACTTAGACATTGACTTAAATGGATAGCGAGCGTATTCCCAGTCCCGAAAGCCTTCGGGACTGCAGTTTGGCGGACAGGCACGGACTATCAATCTCAATATGCGCCGTCTCTGGCACGGCAAATTACCCAAAGTGTTAGAACCATAGCCAGGTTATGTTGAGGTTTTAAAAGGGTTGTGGTATCTTCTTTCCATGGCATTTGCAAGTGGAACGCTCTGGCAGAAGATTGTGCAGGTGACTGAAAATGGACTCAGCATCGGTGCGCTTCTTCCCATACCGACAGAAAGTGAATTTATTGAGGACAACGGCATCCGCTTTTTTGTCAGAATACTTTCAGGCCTCAGACTAAAAGACGAGGCCAGGAAGCAGCAACAGGAAAATTCAATAACCGGCAATCTGGTGAACCCCTTTCTTCCCTATGACAAAGACCTCTTTGTTGCCGACATCTCGGAGACTCATGTGGCGATTTTGAACAAGTTCAATGTTGTGGAGCATCATCTGCTCATCATCACCCGGGACTTTGAGTGCCAGGAGACGCTCCTTAATTTGCAAGATTTCAGGGCGCTTTGGATCTGTATGGCAGAATACAATAGCTTAGGATTCTATAATGCCGGAGAGGCTGCCGGAGCAAGCCAGCGGCACAAACACCTCCAGATAGTCCCCTTGCCGATTGCATCTGAAGGCCCGGAGGTCCCGATAGAGCCATTGCTCATAAAGGCGGTGTTCAAAGGCGATTTTGCAACTGTGCCGGCATTCCGTTTCCTTCATGTCCTTGTACGACTAAACCCTGAAGTGGCGCAATCTCCTATGAATGCAGCAGAAAAGACCTTTGAGCTATATTGCGGTATGCTCAGGCGGGTTGGGATGACTTGTCCTGACAGTGAAGGACTGAAGAGGCAATCAGGGCCTTATTGTTTGCTTGTCACACGAAAGTGGATGCTCCTCATTCCGCGGTCACGGGAGTTCTTTGACTCTATCTCTATCAACTCACTTGGGTTTGCCGGCGCCCTTCTGGTGAGAAACAGAGAACAGATGGAGATGGTGAAGATATTTGGCCCAATGAATATGCTCAGAGATGTTGCACTGCCTGTTTCCGGAAAATAGAAGCAGCGCTTTTTTTACGTAGTGGGACAGTTTTCCCCTGTGCTATTTTGAAAATACCAGTGTCCCCCATTTTCCGCTTATAATGGTTTCACTCAGGATGAGGCCCGCCTTTTCGAACGCCTTTATAACCTCATCTTCCTGACCGGTGAGCATGCCCGAGAGGATGGCCTTCCCTTCGGTGTTTAATCTGGAGACGATCTCCCGGGCGATGTCAACCAGTATTCCGGAGAGGAGGTTTGCGACGATGAGGTCGAAGGGGCCATCGACAGTGCAAATATCACCCGTCTTGACCTGTACATTCGAGAGGTCGTTCTCCTCGACATTACGCAGGGCAGCGTCGATCGCCAAGGGATCTATATCAACAGCAATAACGTTTTTGAAGCCGAGTTTTGCAGCGCCGACTGCCAGGATGCCGCTGCCGGTGCCTATATCGAGGCAGCTCTCTTTTTTGTTTCCTTTTGATATTTTTTCGATGAGGGTCAGGCATGTCTGCGAAGTCTCATGATATCCTGTGCCGAAGACCATGCCGGGATCGATGATTATAGGGATTCTGTCAGTATCTTTTTTCAGCCAGGATGGGATGATTGTGAGATTTTCTCCAATATCGATAGGTAAAAAATTCTTTTTCCAGTTTTCATTCCAGTCTTTCTCCGGAAGCAGAGAATATTCAAAGGAAAAAGCAGGATCAAGACCTGAGGCTTTTAAAACATCATGGAATTTGGCGAGTTCGTTGCATATGAAGGTGATATTTTCTTTATCCTCGAAATAGGCGAGAATATTTTCTCCCTGCTCCAAAAACCCGGTCGAGCCCATTTCAGCTAACTTGTTCGTAATAGCTTCCCGTGACTCATGCGGTGCGCTGATAGCGAATTCGTAATATTCCATTCGGATGACTCCTTTGGTTTTAAAGAGGTTTCAAGTTTTTTTTATAAAAAATTCTTGAGTTTTATCTGTCAAGAATACCAGATGCCTTTTGAATATGACAAAAATATGGACTGATTGTCCTGAAAGCAGCAGTTAGCCGCTGATTTTCGCGGATTGATGCAGATTTTTCTATGAGGCACAAAAATTTTATATTTCAGGGCGTGTCAGGCAAACATCTTCATTAGATCAGCAGCTTTTATGATCCTGACAGACTTGTAAATATGCAACTCACATAAGTGCTTATCTCCACTTACAATGACATCCGCTGATGCGGAAATAGCGCAGGAGATAAATTTGTCGTCATCAGGGTCTTTACAAATACCACTCACTTCACCTGCATCCTCGACAACCTCAAAGAACGGGAGTATCTCATCTTCTATGATCGTCTTTATTTCGTCTTTTGTCAGGCGAAATTTCGGATACTCTAAAACTGTCTTGAGTTCCTGAAAGGTCTCCTTTGAAATAAGCGGAACAATCCTGCCGCTTTTCCAGAGTTCAACCATACGGGAGAGTTCCCCACGGAACAGCAGAGCAGATACAAGAATATTTGTGTCAAGAACGACTTTTAGCGGCGTTTTTTCTTTCTTGCCCATGCCACCGCCTCAGTAATATCGCTTTCCATAATCCCAAGTTTTTCCATTTTGTCACGTATCCCCTCAAGGTTTCTATCGGAAGGGGTTATCTTTACCGGCATGAGGATTATTTTTTTGTCCTGTACAGAAACATCGAAGTATTCTGTTTCCGTAAAATAATTGGCGATCTCCTTGGGCAGAGTAAGCTGGTTTTTAGATGTCTTCTTGGCAAGCATGATTCCTTACCTCCTTACAATAAGAATACATTACTATACTAATTAATTCAATACAAGTCTGTTTCAATATCAGGCAGATTGTGGACATTCTGTCCTTATAACTCCGGCAATGCTGCCGCCGGTTCTTTTGCCGTAACCTATTATCCTAAAAACGGCAGTTAGCCACGGATGACCAAAAGTAGGCGCTTTAAGCGACACGGATAACCAACAGTAGGCGCCGCTTAAAGCGGGTACTGTTCCTTCTAAGCGACACTGATAAAACAAACACCTGAAAAGATAAAACTCTTCACCCAACAGTAGGTGCCTTAAGCACAAATAGGTGATTCACTTTGTCTGTAGAAGTCTTTGATATATCTGTGTAAATCTGCGTAAATCTGTGGCCAAATGCTTTTTATAGGATTAAGAGTTAAAAAAATTAATAGACAGGTGACGCATTTAGTGGTAAATATGTAAGTAGAGACACGGAAAAACAGGATCTGTTTAGCACTGGACTTTGGTTGCTGGAAGGGAGGGTATATTATGTAAGCCGGCTTGATCTTTGCTCTTGAGGTATAGGCAGCCTGTAAAAGGCGATTGAAAAAACAGGAAATTTGATGGAGGTATAATATGGAGATTGGATTACAGATCACTGCACGCGATATCGAAATCACTGATGCAATCAGGGCAGATATTACGGAGAAGGCCGAAAAGCTGGACAAGTATTATGACCGGATTATGAGATGCAGGGTGGTGATTGAGTCCCCAAAACGGCATCAACACGAAGGGAAGCTGTATAACGTGCATATTTACATAACAGTCCCCGGCGGTGAACTTATGGTGAAAAGAGACCTGGATAAAGACCTTTACGTTGCGATACGCGATGCCTTTCAGGCAGCCAGGAGGAAGCTGGAGGACTTCGCCGGACAGCAGCGTTTTGATGTAAAGCATCATGAGGAAACACCCCATGCACTGATCACCTCTCTTTTTCCTGACAAAGGGTATGGCTTTCTTACGACACAGGACGGGCTTGAGGTCTATTTCCATGAAAACAGTGTGCTGAACAAGGATTTCAACAAACTCAAAATCGGCATGAAGGTTCGTTTTGCCGAGGAGATGGGAGTCAAGGGACCTCAGGCAAGCAGTCTGACGATTATATAAAATTAAGTACGAGGGAAACGGGGATATTTGCATCCCGTTTCTCTTTTTAACCTCTGAAATGACAAAAAAATACTCAGTTATGTAATGAAATCATATATAATATACTCCACTTTACTAATGCCATGAGGAGGCAACCTTGAAATCTAAAATTACTGTTGAATTGGCATCACGTGTGAAAAATCTGCCGCCTTATCTCTTTGCAACCATTGACAGGATGAAGCAGGAGGCCAGGGCAAAAGGCGTTGATTTAATAGATATCAGCATCGGTGATCCTGATATGCCGACGCCTGTCCATATCGTTGAAGCTATGAGGTCTGCAGTGGAAAAACCCGAGCACCACCGTTATCCTTCCTATGAAGGAATGCCTGCATACAGGGAGGCAGTGACAGCATGGTATCAGAGACGTTTTGATGTGACGCTCGATCCGGCGACAGAGGCGCTTTCCCTTATTGGTTCAAAGGAAGGGATCGGACACATTCCTCTGGCATTTGTTGAACCGGGCGATACTGTATTAGTGCCTTCCCCGGGCTATCCTGTATATCCGGTGAGCGTAATGTTTGCAGGAGGAGAAAATTATTTTATGCCTCTCAGGCAGGAGAACGATTTTCTTCCGGATTTCAAATCCATCCCTGAGACGACATTAAAGAAGGCAAAGCTCATGTTCATAAACTATCCCAACAACCCGACCTCTGCTGTTGCACCGAAGGCCTTTTACGAAGAAGCGATAGCTCTTGCTGAAAAATATAACATTATAATATGCCATGATGCAGCTTACAGCGAAATATACTTTGATGATGAAAAACCGCTGAGCTTTATGCAGATAGACGGAGCAAAGGATGTTGGTATTGAATTTCACTCGCTTTCCAAGACATATAACATGACCGGCTGGAGGATAGGTTTTGCTGTCGGCAACCGCAATATTATTGCAGGCTTGGGGAAGATCAAGTCCAACCTTGATTCAGGGGTGTTTCAGGCGATACAGGAGGCATCAATTACCGCATTGAATACAGATGAAAGTATTTTGTCTGATATAAGAAAAATCTATCAGGACAGGCGTGATACATTGTATGAGGGGCTAAAGAGTACCGGCATCGAGGCGGCAAAACCAAAGGCAGGCTTCTATCTCTGGGCCAAAGTTCCGAAGCAGTTCGATTCTTCAAGCTTTGTTGCCCATATTCTTGAAAAGTCAGGGATTCTTGCAACGCCCGGCAATGGGTTCGGCGCACCAGGGGAAGGCTATGTCAGGTTTGCATTGACAGTGCCTGTTGAGAGGATGAAAGAAGCAGTTGAAAGGCTTAAAAAGGCGTTATAGAGGACCTGAATTATCGCTATTGTATATGTAGGAATAGGCTCGAATCTTGGAGACAGGCATAAAAACTGCATCAGGGCTATTGAACTTTTAACACAAGGTGGACTTTTGGTAACTAAACAGTCCTCGATGTATGAAACTGAACCTTGGGGAGTGATTGATCAGCCTGAATTTGTGAATATGGCTGTTGAGATAGAGACAGGGCTTGCACCCATAGAGCTTCTGGAGCGGCTAAGAAAAATCGAAAGAGATATGGGGCGAAAGAAGACGTTAAGGTGGGGGCCCCGCATTATAGATATTGATATGCTTTTGTATGATGACATTATAATTGACGCTGATGGGTTGAGGATACCTCATCCATTTATGCATAAAAGGGAATTTGTCCTCAAGCCATTGTCTGAGATAGCAAAGGATGTCATGCATCCTGTTTTGAAAAAAAGGATAGGTAATCTGCTTAAAAAAATAAAACAGACCTGACAGCTTTGCTGTCTTGAGTATTAAGGAGAATGAATCTTCAGGTTTTTCCGGAACGGTTTTTTATGCAGTTTTATTCTATTCCTGTCCGATGCAAATCAGAAATAGCAAAAACAGAGTAATTGTAATATAATACTATTCCGTTTGGAACAAAAACATTCATTTTTTAAGGAGGAAGTGATGATTATGGTTTATTACGATAAAGATGCAAATCTCGGGGTTCTCAAAAAGAAAAAGATTGTGATTATGGGATACGGCAGTCAGGGACACGCTCATGCGAACAATCTCAAGGAAAGCGGGATGGATGTGACCATCGGCATACGGAAGGGTTCAAGCTGGGACAAGGCAAAGAATGCAGGTTTTAAGGTGATGACCCCCCCGGAGGCTGCAAAGATAGCTGATGTGATCATGATCCTGCTGCCGGATGAATATCAGGGAGATATTTACAATGCTGAAATCGCTCCGAATATGAAAAAGGGCGTTTATCTGGCTTTTGCGCACGGCTTTAATATCCACTTCGGACAGATCGTCCCTCCCGCAGATGCCAATGTTTTCATGGCAGCGCCGAAAGGCCCGGGACATCTTGTGAGGTCTGAATATACCAAGGGCAGCGGTGTGCCATGCCTGATCGCAATCCACCAGGACCCGTCAAAGAATACCAGGGACATTGCGCTTGCCTATGCCTCTGCCAATGGAGGAGGAAGGGCCGGCATTATCGAAACGTCTTTTAAGGAAGAAACAGAGACCGATCTCTTCGGCGAGCAGGTTGTTCTGTGCGGAGGACTGACGGCGCTCATACAGGCAGGGTTTGAGACTCTTGTTGAGGCCGGCTATTCACCTGAGATGGCTTATTTCGAATGTATGCATGAGGTCAAACTCATTGTTGATCTGCTCCATGAAGGCGGGATATCAAACATGAGATATTCGATCAGCAATACGGCACAGTACGGAGATATAACAAGAGGACCGAGGATTGTTACTGAAGAGACAAAAAAAGAGATGAAGAAGATACTTGGCGAGATACAGGATGGAGTATTTGCGAAGGAATGGATGCTTGAGTGCAAGGCGAATAAACCTGTTTTTAATGCCCTTACAAAGAAAGGCGAGAGGCATCAGATTGAGGAAGTAGGCGCAAAGTTGAGGGCTATGATGCCGTGGCTCAAAAAAGGCAAACTTGTAGATAAGTTAAAGGCGTAATCGAGTTATGATAAAACTTGCCCCTGAGGGCACTCCGTTTATTATCGGCTTTCTTGGTCTGACAATAATAGTTTCCCTCCTTTTGCCGGCAGGAACTTTTATTCCAGCCTTGTTAACGGCCTTTATGGTTTATTTCTTCAGGGACCCTGAGAGGCCGATACCTGAAGGCAAGGATTTTTTTGTGGCTCCTGCTGACGGGAAGGTTATCGTGGTCAGAGATGTGCTGGAGGCACGATATCTGAATGCTGAGGTGAAGCAGATCAGCATATTCATGTCACCTTTTAATGTCCATGTGAACCGTGTGCCCTGCGACGGGAAGGTCAAAAAAGTCGCGCATAACAAGGGGAGATTTTTCGCTGCTTACAAGGACGAGGCCTCGACAAAGAATGAGAATATCGAAATGGTATACGAAACCGGATACGGTGATATCCTTCTCAGACAGGTTGCCGGCTCTATTGCCAGACGCGCGGTATGCAGGAAAAAAGAAGGTGATGTCTTGAAGCGGGGAGAAAGATACGGGATAATCAAATTCAGTTCCAGAGTTGACATCTATCTGCCAAAGGATGTTGAGCTTAAAGTGAAGATAAACGACACTGTAAAGGCTGGGGAAACAGTAATAGCGGAATTGAAAAACCGGCAGTTATAGCCGGAGAGGTTTTCAGTCCGTAAGGGAATAATCTCTCTTCATAAAATGATGGGGCATTGCACTATTCAAATAAAATCAGTATGCGAGAGTGGCGGAACTGGCAGACGCGCTGGACTTAGGATCCAGTGGGGCAACCTGTAGGGGTTCAACTCCCCTCTCTCGCACCACTTTAAAATCAAGGACTTGCCCGATTTTCAGCGCATTTGTAAATGGATAGCGAGCGTCTTCCCTGTCCCGATATGCCGGGACTGCAGGGAAGATCAATCTAAAACCTTCAAATCCCGGAAGTATTTTTTGTAAATACCCCTGTCACGGGTAAGAATGGCGTCACAGTGTGCTAAGGCATATCCGCCGATATAGAAATCGGACAGGAAATGTTCTTTCTTATCGAGGAGATATCCACATTGTGGACATACTGCCCGTGACTTTCTTTTCAAGTAGTCCATCCATCGGGCACCGGCTATTGCCGCCGAATCAACATCAAGCGAGTTTATGGCAATTTTGTGTTCCCTTACAAAGGTATTCAAAAGCTTCAAGTCACCCTTAAATTGCGGTATAAGTTCGGCAATAATTATTGATGGCGCTACAAGCTCTTCATTTCTTTCAAGCGCAGAATAAAGTCGCTCCTGATATACTGGAAATTCATCCTTTAGAATGTCGATAAGCACCGTTGTATCAACACAGACCCTCATTCTATAGCGCCTCTTACTTCATTCATATAAGCATCAGAGGTCTTTCCATCTTTAAACTTCCCTCTCCATTTTTTTCTGATACTTTCAACCGGTCGCGCAATAAGAACATACATATCTCCTGCCCGTGCAATGTCAACTTCACTGCCGGGGATAATGCCGAGTTCTTTTCTGACCTCAACAGGTATCGTGATCTGATATTTTGCAGTAACCCTGGTCATCGCTTACCCCCTCTATAATGGTATGCCAAATTATATTATAAGCATACCTCACTATGCAAGGTATGTCAATGAGAAACTCAGATAACTATTTAGAGTCTGTTTATAAACTACGTAATTCACAAAAAAGGCTGTCATTCCCGCAATCCCGTCCCGAAAGCTTTCGGGACAAATACAATTATACAAAGCCTGAACCTGCCAATCCCCCATTCATTCTGATGGCCCTAATTGTCTTTAATTCTTTTGCCTCCTTAAGTTTCGCTTTATATATATCCCATCTAAGTTGTAGATTCATCCAGAAATCTTCTGAAACCCCAAAGAATTTTGCGAGCCGTAAAGCTGTACCGGGTGTCACACCACGACGTTTGTTGATAATTTCATTAATCCTTTGGTAGGGGACATGAATTTCCTTTGCCAATTCCCGCTGGGTGATACCCATAGGAATTAAAAATTCTTCAAGGAGCATCTCGCCGGGGTGGGTTGGCTCTCTATGTGTTGGTATACGAACCATATTTACCTCCATAAATATCTTAATTTCTATTAATGATAATCCGTAATCTCTACTTTTTCCGGTCCGGATTCTTGCCATGTGAAACATATACGATATTGATCATTTATCCTTACGCTATTTTGTCCTTTTCTATCTCTTGTTAGGGCTTCCAATTTATTGTTTGGGGGAACACGTAGTTCATTGAGATGTTGTACAGAATCAAGTTGATCCAATTTCCTTGCTGCAATCTTCCATAACGATTGTGGGCATGTTTTTCTTGCATCTTTAGAATTTTTGCCGTTGAAAATATCTTCCGTTCCCTTGTCTTTGAATGACTGAATCACACATTTATGTTAGCATGGAACTCATGCTATTATCAATCAATTTTAATTTATTTGCCCAACGAGTCTGTAGAATAAGTCCCCTTGAGTTCGAAACCCACAGTTTTCGGGGGTCACTTTACCCCTTCCGGCCTTGCGATCGTTCAATACAGCGCATTCTGTGAGGTCGATTTTTTGTCATCCCCTCAAATATTTTTCGTCATGGACTTTTTCTACAGACTCAACGATTTAGGTCAGCGGTGGCTATCAGCCATCCGCTGGAGTGATTTGTTAGGTGATAGCCTTCACTGTGCCCAAGAAAGCAGCACATCTTACGCAAACTTAACAAGCCATGATGCTGTGTATAGCAAAGCTATCGTTATGCATAACTGGACACGCATTGACCAGTCACGGAGAAATCCAAAAAAACCGAAATTCTCTTTCTCTATGTCATTCAATGTTTGATAGCGATTAGGTACGTTGTATCTTTGTACATCCATAATGCGAGCAGCCTCGGTACGAAAGAAGAATACGCGTCTCTTATCCCTCTCGTTAGCAACCCATAGGGGTCGCTGCCAATAGAATGCATAGACTAAAACGATTACGGTAGCTATCATTACACGCAACCCAAAAGATACCGGAACCTGAATGTCATATTGGCGAGAAGCGACTATGGTTCCCAAGAGGAATCCCCAAAGCGAGAAGTTCAGTTTCCACTCTTCGTTCCGTCGTGCATCGTGCCTTCCCGCTGAGAACTGTGCGAGCTTAATGCATGCATCTATCTTGTCACTATCATTAAGGTTCGATGACATTGAACTTGCTCCGATTCATCAGATCGGAAGAGCGTCGTG